>NZ_LT827010.1:1172500-1407500 GCF_900119315.1 Actinoplanes sp. SE50/110
GGAACCTCGCCCTCGCCGACGCCGACGAGACGGCACAGCAGCAGGCGCTGACCGGGCTGGCCAAAGCGTACGGCGACGGCCACCCGATCTTCCGGGTGACCGCCGCCGGGCAACGCCTGGAGACGGACATCGACCTGCCGCCGTTGTAGCTCAGGAGGCGAGCGGGACGTCCTTGTCGGCCTGCTTGTCGAGGAGCTCGGTGACGCCCAGGGCCGGCATCGGGCGGGCGAAGTGGTAACCCTGGGCCCGGCCGCACGCCAGGTCCCGCAGCCACTCCGCCTGGGCCGCGTCCTCCACCCCCTCGGCCACCGGCGCCAGGTTGAAGGTGCGGGCGATGTGCAGCACCGCCTCGGCCACCGACGCCCCGCCGCTCTCCGGCATCGCCTGCACGAACGACCGGTCGATCTTCACCACGTCCACCGGCAGCGCGCTCAGGTGGCTGAGCGAGGAGAACCCGGTGCCGAAGTCGTCCAGCGCGATCCGCACCCCCAGCTCCTTCAGCTCGGTCAGGATCCGCGCCGACTCGACCAGGTCCACCAGTGCCACCGACTCGGTCAGCTCCAGCACCAGGTGCTCCGGCTCCAGACCGGTGCGCTCCAGCACCGCGCGGACCTCGCCGACCAGATTCGGGTTGCTCAGCTGCGAGGCGGACAGGTTCACGTTCATCTCGAAACCCGGGAACTGCCGCTGCCAGTTGACCGCCTGCCGGCAGGCCTCCTCCAGCACCCAGCCGCCCAGCCGCGGCAGCAGACCCAGCTGCTCGGCCAGCTCCAGGAACAGCCCGGGCGGCACCAGCCCCTTCTCCGGGTGCTGCCAGCGGATCAGCGCCTCGACACCGACCGTGTGCTCCCCGTCCAGGTCGACGATCGGCTGGTAGTGCACCTCGAACTCGCCCAGGTCCAACGCCCGGATGATGTCACCCTCGGCCTTGCGACGCTGCTCCTCCAGGGCGAACAGCGCCGGGTCGAACCGCCGGGCCGCGCCGCCGCCGTCCAGCTTCGCCCGGTGCAGCGCCTGATCGGCCTCGCGCAGCACATGGTCGATGGTCTCGCCGCCGGCCGTGATCGCCACCCCGGCGCTGGCCCGTACGGTCAGCTTGATGCCGTCCACCTCCAGCGGCCGGTGCAGCTCGGTCAGCACCCGCTCGGCCACCGCGACGGCGGCCTGCTCGTCCTCCACCCCGGGGAGCAGCACCACGAACTCGTCGCCGTCGAGGCGGGCCACCACGTCGTTGGCCCGGACGTTCGCGGCCAGCCGGTCCGCCGCGGCCCGCAACAGACCGTCGCCGACCTCGTGCCCGAACTCGTCGTTCAGCTCCCGGAAACCGTCCAGGTCCACCACGATCACCGCGGTCATCGTCCGGCTGGCCGCGGACAACTCATGATCGGCCCGCTCCAGGAACATCTTGCGGTTGCCGACCCCGGTCAGCGGATCCCGGTACGCCTGCCGGGCCAGCAGCGCCCGCTGGGAAGTCATCTCCCGGATCAGCGCGTTGTCCGAGCCGGCCACCGCCCAGCGGCGGAACAGCACCGCCACGGCCATGCCCAGCAGCAGCCACACCGCTCCCGGGGCGAGCTCCCCCTGCACGTGCCGGATCCCGCTGACCGCGAGCGCCGCCGCCGTCGGGGCGAACCGCAGCACCGGCCGGTCCGGCGCCACCAGCAGCATGGCCAGCCCCAGACAGAGGGCCGCGGCCAGCGGCACCAGCCGACCCGTCAACGTCACATCCGTAGCGTCCGCTGCCGGCCACACCAGCAGCAGCAGCGAAGCGAGCACCACGCCGTCGTCGACGACGCGCCGCGTCCGGTCCAACAGAGCCTTGCGAGCCACGACCCACCTCCGGCCGCTCACATCGTCTCGGCGGCGGGTGGGTTAAGTGATCCGGGTCGCGTTTCGGGCTTCGCAACCGGCTACGAAGCCGCAGCTCACCGTGCTGCAACCGACCGGTTCGTCTGCACGTGCACCGTCCCGGGCGAGTCCGGATCCGGGCGGTCCGGGCACGTCCCGGCCGGCGGCGTCGGGTCGGCGGTAGAGCCGGGCGGCGAGCGCCGCGATGTCCGCTCCGGGCGGCGGCGCCGCGGCGGCGTCGGGTCGGCGGTAGAGCCGGGCGGCGAGCGCCGCGATGTCCGCTCCGGGCAGCGGCGCCGCGGCGGCGTCGGGTCAGCGGGAGAGCCAGGCGGCGAGCACCGCGATGTCCGCTCCGGGCAGCGCCGCGGCGGCGGCGCGGACCAGCTCCGGCCTGCGGCGCAGGGCGGGCAGCGGCGAGACGAGGGCGAGCCCGCTCCAGGCCGCGGCGTCGTCGCGGTCCTGGCCAAGAATTGTTGCGTACGCCGTGAGCGCGTCCTGCCATCGCCCATCCAGGCAGGCGTCGTCCGCGGCCGCTGTCGTGGTCTCCCGCGCCTCCGCCGGGAACCGGTGATCCCCTCGCAGCCGGGCCCGGATCAGTCGCAGCCGGTGGTGGGGCTCCTCCCGTCGCGGTCGTTCGGCCACCGTGGACTCGACGGCCGGTGCGGGACGTTCCGCCGCCCACGCGCTGACGAGCGCTTTCAGTCCCTCTGCCGGAATAGCGAGGTTCCGCAGACGCCAGCGCGCGTGATGATCGGTCCGGGCCAGGTCGGCGAGCCGGGTCACCTCGGGGTCGAGCGGCTCCGCCAGCCACGGCTCCACCTCGTCCCGCAACGCACCGACCAGCCGCCGCCCCGCCGCGGTCAGCTCGCCGGCAGCCGGTCGGGTCCCGACCGCGGTCGGCTCGCCGGCAGCCGGTCGTGCTTCGCCGGTGATCGGCTCGCCGGCAGCCTGCGGTGCTGTGCCCGTCGTCGGCTCGCCGGCAGCCTGCCGTGCTATGCCCGTCGTCGGCTCGCCGGCGCGTAGGAGGCGGCCGGCGGTTTCGTGGACCGCGGTGCGCCAGCGGGCGAACTCGAACTCCGCCTCGCTGCCGGCCGGAGCCCCACCCGCGCGGATCGCGGTGCGCCAGAAGCGGGTCACCGCCAGGAACGCATAGACCCCGTGCAGAATCCCGGACGCCGGGCGTGGGTCCTCCCGCCACGGCGAGTAGCCGGGTGCGCCGCCGGGTTCGACCAGGTCGAAGAGGCCGTTCACCGCGTTCAGCACGCTGTGCTGGGTCTCGTGCAGCAGGGCCAGGGCCATCCCGGTGCCGGTGATCGGGGTGGACATGGCGACCGCGCCGAACGCCTCGGCCGACGTCGCGCTCACGCCTTCGGCGAGTGGATCAGGACGGGCCGGGACGATCACCCGCAGCACGGCGGCGAGGGTGTCCGCGGCGGCCGGGTGCCGGGTGACCAGAATCCGCCATGCCGCTTCGAGGCACTCCTGCCAGTGAGTGACCTCGGCGGCGGTCAACGGGTCGGCCGGTGGCAGGCCGAGCAGGTGCCGCAGGGGACTCCGGTCGTCCAGCCGCACGGTCAATTCCCGCCCGGCGCAGGTGACCGTGAGTAGGTGCCCGACCGGCTCCAGCGGCGCGTCCAGGCCGTGTGGGGGTGTGGTGAGGGCGTGGGCGGCCCACAGGCCGGTCATCGGATCGACGATGCGGGTGCGGGCGTCCTGGGGCGACAGGGCGGCCAGTCGCGCGTACCAGATCGGCTTTTCGGTGACAGATCGCCGCAGCTGCCGCAGGAGGAGCAGATTGCGGCTGAGCTGCGCTCGGCGCAGCAGGCCGAGGGTGGCGGGGGACGGCCGTCCGGCGCCGAGGTCGGCGAGGGCGGCGTCGGCGAGGCGGAACTGGCGCAACGGGATCCTGGTGGTCAGAGCGCCGAGTTGAAGCCGGCGATCTGTTCGCTCGGCCCGGATCGGGTGGCGGCCAGCCGGCGCAGGCAGCGGTCCAGGGCGGAATCGTCGCGGACGACGAGCTCGGCCAGGGAGGATTCGGAGACGTCGATCATCGCGGAGTGCCACTCCGGCGCGTGTCCGTCGTCCGGCTGAACACTTCCCACGGCACCCCCTCGATCGTGGCGGTCGATGCGTTGCTTGAAGGTTACGGCGGTCGCCGGGTCGGGTGAGCGCCGGGAGTCGCTACCGTGGGTGCTCGCGGGGATGGCGCGGCCGTGATCTCATGGGACGTCACTGCCGCAAGTCGGTAACGGAGGGCGAATCGTGCTGGGTGGAGAGCTGGGCGTCGGTGACGGCGCATCCCGCTCCGGGGGTGCGGCCGCCGCGCTGGCCGACCGGGTGGCGACGCTGCGTGCGTCGGCGGCCGGGGCCGGCGGTGCGGTGCGGGTCACCGTGGCGAGTTCGGGTAACGTGACCGGGCTGGAGCTGGACGAGCGGTCGCTGGGTCTGGGCGCGCCGGGGCTGGCCGCCGAGATCCTGTTGACCATTCACCGGGCGCAGGCGGCGCTGGCCGGCCGGGTGGCCGAGGCGGTCGCGTCGACGGTGGGCGCGGAGACCGAGACGGGTCGTGCCGTGCTGGACGGTTTCGCGTCCCGGTTCCCGGCTCCGGACGAGGTGCCGCCGGCCCCGGTGATGCCGTCGGCGCCGCCGTTCCCGTCGTTCAGCGCCGTGCCGACGTTGCCGCATCAGTCGCCGGGCAACGGCTACGAGGGTGGGCGGGACAGTCGTGCACGCTGAGCCGAGTCCCCGCCTGCCGCGCCGCGGTCCGGCCCCGGCGGTCGACCAGATGGACAACGCCGAGCTGGCCCGGATGGTCGAGGCCGAGCACCCGTACCGGGGCAAGGCGCTTTTCGAGCTCTGTGACCGGCTGGCCGGTGACGACGACGCGGTGGCGAAGGTGGCGATGCTGACCCGGCTCACCTCGCTGCGTCGGGCGCGCCTGTTCGACCGGGTGTCGCTGGCCTGGTCGGCGATCATCGCGCTGCTGGCCGCGGAGACCGAGAACGCCCGGGCCGAGGCGTATGCCGCCTTCCGGGCGCTGGATCCCGCCGAGCAGCGGGACATGCTGGACTACCTGGAGGTGTCCGCGATCGAGGAGGCCCACCCGCGCATCGCGTGAGTGGGCCCCCGGGGGCGGGTCTAGATCTCCACCTGCACGTCTTTGCGGAAGGCGACGCGGTCCCGGACGGCCGCGGCGTCCGGTTTCGGATCGGGGTAGTACCAGGCGGCGTCGGCGGCGGTCCGTCCGTCGGCGCGCAGCGAGTAGTACGACGCCTTGCCCTTCCACGGGCAGACGGTGTGCGTGTCGGAGGGGATGAGCACGTCCTCACGGACCGAGGTGAGCGGGAAGTAATAGTTCCCCTCGAGCACCACGGTGTCGTCGCTCTCCGCGATCACTTCGTCGTTCCAGATGGCCTTCGGCATGCTCCGAACCTAGCGCGCCGCCGGATTTGTGACTGATATGTGCGTTTTATTCACCTCTCGCGGGTGAACCGCGGCCGGATTGCCGTCCTGCCGTAGACTTCCCCTGATCTGTCGATCAAGAAGGGCGCTGATGACCCGGCTTGACGAGCTGCGCGGCTCCGGTAAGGCGAAGCGGCACAACGCGCGCACGATCGCCGCGCTCACCGGCAACCCCGGCTGCAACCGGCGGGCCGTCCTCGACGCGGCCGGGGTCGACAAGCTGAAACTGGCCGAGACGGTCGGCTTCCCGGGCAGCTTCGGCCAGTCCCGGTTCGCGCTGTCCCGGGGCAACGCGTTCGAGGCGATGCTCAAGGCCGACGACTGCGCCCTGCTGCGCACGGTGCTCGGCGCCTCCTCGGCGTCGCCGTATCAGGACCTCGGCCCCGACACCGACGACACGCTCGGCGACCGGCACGCCCGGACCGCCACGCTGCTGTCCACCGCCGAGGCCGCGCTGATCGACCACCCGATGCTCACCCTCGAGGTGGCCGGGCAGACCGTCTACCTGGAACCCGACCTGGTCGCCTACGCGCACGAGGGCCGGCTGCAGGTGGTCGAGATCAAGTCGTTCGCGATCATCGACGGGCAGGCGGACAGCGCCAAGGTGTCCGGGGCGGCCACCCAGGCCGCGGTCTACGTGCTCGCGCTGCGCGAGCTGCTCGGCCGGCTCGGGATGGACCCCCAGCTCGTCGATCACGAGGTGGTCCTGGTCTGCCCGGAGAACTTCGCGATGCGCCCGGTCCCGGTGCGGCTCGACGTCCGCAAACAGCTGTCCACGCTGCGCCGCCAGCTGGCCCGGATGGCGTCGGTCGGCGCGCTCGTCGAGGCATTGCCGCCCGGGCTGACCTTCGACCTCGAACGACCCGCCGCGGAACTCACCGTCGCCCTCGGGCACATCGCCCCGCGCTACGCCCCGGAATGCCTGTCCACCTGCGAACTCTCCGTCTACTGTCGGCACGAGGCGAACGGGACGACGGCGGCGCTCGGCCGGCCGGTGCGCGAGGCGCTCGGCGGGGTCGAGACCATCGGCGAGGTGCTGGCGCTCGCCTCCGGCGCGCAGGCGCCCACCGCGGAGCAGGAGGAGGCGGCCGCCCTCCTGCGGGCCGCCCTCCGGCTCCGCGAAGAAGCCCTTTCTTGAGTACGCTCACCGCGCTCGCCCGGGCACAGGCGGTCGCCGCCGGGCGCGCCCAGCCCATCGCCACCGTGCGGCACCTGCACGTCCACGAGCATCCGCTGGTGCTGATCCCGCTCGCGATGGCCGGCGAAGCCAACGCGCCGCTGGCCGCCCTGGTCGGCACCGACCCGGCTACGCCGGAACTCCTGGTGGTCAGCCAGCCGCGCGACCGCGACGAGCGGTTCCGGTTCGCCGACCGTCTCGGTCAGATCATTGCGGCGTACGTCGATTCCTTCGCCGACGTGACCGAGGACGTGCCCGTCGACCGGGGCAAGGACGTGCGCACCCGGTACGCCGACGCGCCCCAGATCTGGGTGCCGAACCCGGCCGGCGTCGACTTCCTGCGCCTGTTCGGGCGCTCCACCCGGTTCCGCACCGTCGACGGCGAACACCCGGTGCCGGCCACCGTGCCGCTGCTCGGTCGGTGGCTCACCTTCTTCGCCAACAGCGCCGAAGTGCCCGGGTCGGCGCTGCTGGTCAACGCCGTGCAGGCGCTCGGGCTGCACTGGGCGACCGGGCAGAGCGGCACCGAGGACGCGCAACTCGCGGTGCTGATGGCGTGGATCGAGGAGGGCGCCGCGGCGGCCCGGGCGGTCGAGAACGGGCCGATCGCCGGGCCGGCCACCGACCCGGACTTCGACAACCGGGTGCTGGCGCCACTGATCGAGCGACGCGCGCCGGAGATGTCCGACGTGCTCCGTGACCTGATGACGCCCACCTGGGAACGGATGTGGCGGGTGCCGAACCTGCTGCGCCGGCTGCCGGTGGGGGAGCGGGTCGGGCTGCGGTGGGACGCGGACAAGGACGCGTACACCGCGTTCGCGCAGCACCTGGCCGAGGGCGGGGCGCCGCAGCCCCGGCGGGACGGCGCGGTCGCGGCGGCCGCCCGGCTGCAGCGGCTGGAGACGGCGGCGTCCCGGTACGCGGTGCAGCGGGCCTTCGACGATCCGCTGGTGCTGGCGGAGTACCGGCTGGCCGGGGCCGCGTTCGCCGGGGTGGTGACGCTGGCCGCGCCGGATCGGATCGACGACAGCGGGAAACGGCCGGTGCTGCGGCCGCGGATCATGGTGCGGACCGGGGAGCCGGTCCGGGTGGCGGCGGGCACGTCGCTGACCTCACCGGCGCGGCCGTCCCAGAAGGCCCGGGTGATCTCGGTGACGGCGGTCGGGCCGGAGTTCGACGTGCTGCTGGAGCTGTCCGGGGGGATGGGGCGCAAGCTGGTGGCCGAGCCGGGCAGTGTGCCGGTGGTCGGCGAGCGGCTCATCCTGACCACCCTCAGCGAGGAGTTCCGCCGGGGCGGCGCGCTGCCTGATCCGTCCGAAACGCCGTGGACCCACGGCGGTCCACCCACCGTCGAGGTGCCCATCTGACCCGCGGCGATCCACCGACCGCCCGCTGCGTACGACGTCTGCATGGCGATCCTGCAGTTGATCCTGAAAGGGGTCGCCTTCCGGATGATCGGCCGCTCTGTCGACCGATCGGGTGACCGGAAACGGATGATCGGGTCGGGTGCACGACGGCGCCGGCGGGCCTCGCGCCGGTAGCCTGGCAGGCGAACCGGCCGGGGGGCGATGGTGCTGCAGTGGGACGTCATCGGCGACACCGAGCAGAGTGTGCTCGCCGATCCGGTGCGCCTGCGTTCGGTGCGGCGGCTCGGTGAGCCCGGGCCCGACGAGGCGTTCGACCGGGTCGCGATGCTGGTCCGCAAGCTCGTCGACGCGCCGCTCGGAGTGGTCAGCCTGGTCGGCGCCGAGCGTCAGCATCTGGCCGGGCAGGTCGGCATGCCGGAGCCGTTCGCCAGCGGGCGCAGCATGCCGCTGACCCACTCGTTCAGCCGGCACGTCGTCGTCAACGGCCGCCTCGTGGTCATCCCCGATGTCCGCGTCGACCTGCGCACCCGCGGCAACCCGTCGATCGAGCAGCTGGGTGCGATCGCCTTCGCCGGCGCCCCGATCACCGACCCGGACGGCCTGGTCGTCGGCGCCCTGTGCGCGGCCGACCACGAACCCCGGAATTGGACGCAGAGTGAGATCACCCTGCTCACCGAGCTGGCTGCGGTCTGTTCGTCGGAGGTCTGCCTGCGGATCGCCCGGGCCGCCGCCGAGGACGCCCGGCGCGCCGCCGAGTCCGCGCACCACCAGTTGGAGCTGCTCACCGACCTGACCGAGTCACTGGCCGCCACCATGGACCTGGACGAGGCGATGCACCGCCTCGGGAGCCTCGTCACGGCCCGGCTCGCCGACTGGTGTGTGATCACCTATGGTGACCAGCCGCGGGTCGTCGCCGCCCATCGCGACCCGACCCGGAACGCCGACATGTCCCGGCTCGCCGAGCTGACCGCCCGGTCCCGCACCGACCTGCGCACCCTGGCGACCGCGGCCCGCCGCCCACCCCGCCGCGCCGAAGGCACCGACCTGCTCCGCGGCAAGGTCAGCGACACCGAGATCGCCGAGCTCGCCACCGTCGCCGGCCTCGGCTCGTCGGTCGTGGCCCCGATCATCTCCCCGGTCCGCCGCCGCGTCGTCGGCTCCGTCCTGCTGGTCAACGGTCCCGACCAGGCCCCGTTCACCGCCGCCGACGAACGCGTCGCCGCCGAGATCGGCCGCCGCGCCGGGCTGGCCGTCGAGAACAGCCGGCTGTACCGCGAGCAGCGCCACGTCGCCGAGGTCCTGCAGCGCAGCCTGCTCACCGAGCTGCCCGACCTGCCCGGCGTCGAACTGCACGCCCGGTACCTGCCCGCCCAGGACGGCGCCGCGGTCGGCGGCGACTGGTATGACGCGTTCGCCCAGCCGGATGGCAGCGTGATGGTCGCGGTCGGCGACGTCTCCGGCCACGACATCGAAGCCGCCGCCACCATGGGCCAGCTGCGCAACCTGGTCCGCGGCGACGCCTACGGCCGCCCTGACGAGCCGGGCGCCCTGCTCACCCAGCTCGACCAGGCCCTGCACGGCCTGCGCGTGCCGGCCGCCGCCACCGCCGTGCTGGCCCGGGTCCGCCAGTCCTGGTCCGGGTACGCGATCAGCTTCGCCAACGCCGGCCACCCGCCACCGCTGCTCCTGCTGCCCGACGGCCGGGTACAGGTGTGGTGGGTCCCGCCGGAACCACTGCTCGGTCTCCCCGTTCCCAGCGACCGCACCACCACCATCCGTTACGTGCCGCCCGGCTCCACCCTGGTCCTGTACACCGACGGCCTGGTCGAGGACCGCGACCAGCTCCTCGACGACGGCGTCGCCCGCCTGGCCGAACGGCTGCGGGAAAGCTCCGCCTTCCCCGGGGACGAACTGTGCGCCCGGCTGCTGGAGGTCGCCCCGCGCCGCACCGATGACATAGCCCTCCTGCTGGTCCGGCTCACCGGCTGATCCCGCCTCGCCCCGGTTCTTTCGCCCTGCGGCCTGCTTTCGGTCCGCCGCCACCCCTGCCCGACCCGGTCCTACCGGCCTCGCACCCGTGTCCGCCGCGTGTTCGCGCCCGTGCTCGTGCCCGCGCGCACTCGTGCGGTGCTCGTGCCCGCGCGCACTCGTGCGGTGCTCGTGCCCGCGCGCACTCGTGCGGTGCTCGTGCCCGCGCGCACTCGTGCGGTGCTCGTGCCCGCGCGCACTCGTGCGGTGCTTGCGCCCGCGCGCACTCGTGCGGTGCTTGCGCCCGCGCGCACTCGTGCGGTGCTTGCGCCCGCGCGCACTCGTGCCGTGCTTGCGCCCGCGCGCACTCGTGCCGTGCTTGCGCCCGCGCGCACTCGTGCCGTGCTCGTGCCCGCGCGCACTCGTGCCGTGCTTGCGCCCGCGCGCACTCGTGCGGTGCTCGCGCACTCGTGCGGTGCTCGCGCCCGCGCGCACTCGTGCCCATGCCCGTGCCCCCTCATGCCCGCGCTTGCCGCGCTCTCGTGCCCCGGCTGTTACGGGGGGCGGGGTTGGTGGTCCGGTGGATGCTCCTAGGTATGTCAGGCGGCGTGGTCCGGGGTGTGGGCGAACGGTTGTCGCCGGCCGGCGGTGAGACCGGAGCGGATGGTGCCGCGGATTTCGGCCTCACCCAGGCCGGCCCGGCGTGCGGCATGCTCCAGCTCGCGCCGGACCGATCCGGCGTCGAGAAGGCCGGCGCCGACGAAGCGGCCCAGGGCGAAGGCGGCGCGGTTCAGCGTGTCGTTGCGGCAGCCCACGGTGGCCCGGGCCACCCGGTCGGCTTCGGCGTCCAGCGCGGCCTCCGCATACCGGTCCGGATGCGCGACCGGCCGCAGCGGTGCCGGGGGCGGCCCGGCGATCATGGCGCGCAGCGCGGCCGGGCTGATCGGCAGCCCGTGACCCGGCCGCCGAATCCAGGTGTATCCGGTACCGGCGACATGCCGCGACGGCGGGGCCAGCACGTATCCACCCACGCCACGCCAGTCGAGGCCGGGCAGCAGCCGAACCCGGTTGCCGTACCCGGTCGGGTGGAACCACAGATGCCGGCCGCCCGACCCGGTGCGCACCTGCGGCCCGGCCGGGATGTCGCCGTCGAGCAGGTGGCGCAGCCCGTGCCAGCCCTCCGCCGAGTCGATGTCGGCCACGTCCATCACCACGCCGGTCCGCAACCCCACATTGGCCCGCGGCCAGTGCGCCCACCAGAGCTCGATCTGGCGCGGGTCGGTACTCGCCTCGTTCAGCCCATGCCGCAACCGCGGATGCTTCCCGGGACTGTCGCATCGGGCCCCCTTCCCGCAGGAACAGACACCATCCCGCTCAGGCGAATGCACCGGCAGGACAGGTATCCCGTGCCGGGCATAGGCCAGCGCAGCCGTAAGCGACATTAGAACAACCGTACGACAAATTCCGCCCCCCGGCAGTGCCCGTTCCCGCTCCCGATGCACCGCCCCTCCACCGGCACCGCTCCGTCGCCCGACTTCGCCGGCAATGCGCGCCCCTCACCCCGGCCCGGCCACCCTTCCGCCCTGCCGCTAACGCCTCGCCTGGCTTGCCTCGTCTGGTCTGCCTTGCCGGGACGCCCGCCTAACTCGCCGAGCTGCTTGGTCGCCCGCTCTGCCGGGATGCCTGCCGAGCTCGCTGAGCTGCGGTGGGCCCGCTCTGCCAGGACGCCCGCCGAGCTCGCTGAGCCGTTTGACCCGCTCCACGCGACTGCCCGTCCCGTTCTGCTCGGCCCCGCTCTCCGAGCCGCGGGCCCGCCCCGCCAGCCCCGCCCGCCCGGCCTGGCCCGCCCGGCCTGGCCCGCCCGGCCCGGCCTGGCCCGCCCGGCCCGGCCCGGCCCGGCCTGGCCCGGCCCGCCTCGCCCGGCCGGCCGCGGCGCGGCGCGGCGCGGCTGAGGATGCCGACGTTGCTTCGGGGGAAAGCGCGTGGCGTCGGTGGCGGGTCAGCCCGTGGGGAGGGTGCGTAGGACGTGGGAGATGTGGTGGGACGTGCTCCAGGCGATCCAGCTCGCCGAGCTGCCCGCCCCGCGCGCGGTGCGGGCGCGGCGGGCGATCTCGGCGTCGCCCCACGAAAATCGGGCGCCCGCGGATGGCCACTGCGGTGAGGTGACCAGGGTGCGGCACAGGTCGTGGCAGCGGTCGTCGCTGCGGCCGCCGCGCCGTGCCCACCGGTAGATCCACCAGTCCGACTCGGTGGTGTACCGCAACGTCGGCAACTGCCGGTGATGCTGCACGCCGAGCCGGCGCACCGGTGAGGTGACCCCGTAGTCCGCGTAGCCCACCCCGGGGTCGCCGAGCCGTTCCCATACCCGGGCGTCCAGTCGACCGACCGCCACCGGCCGGTCGGTGGGCAGGTCGTCCAGGTTGGGCGGCATCGCACCGGAACCCACGCTAACCGACCGCCACGGCATCAACCGGGCCCAGCGCAGCACCCGGCGGGCCCGTTCCTCGACCTCGTCGGCGTGCGCCAGGCAGGGCGTCTCGGCCAGGTCGATCAGCAGGTCGACCTCGTTCGGGTCGAGTGCGGTGATGGCCAGCACCCGGTCGGCGATCGCGTCGGCCCGGGCCGGATTCCCCGCGTCGACGTGCGGTTGGATCCGCAGGACCGCGCGCCGCCGGTGCATCCGCGCGGCCAGGCCGTGCGACACCAGGCGACGACCGCTTTCGTACGGCCGCAGCACCGGCACCGTGGCCACCCCGAGCCGGAACAGTCGCTCCGCCAGGGCGAGTGGCTGCTCCGCGGTCGCCGTCGGCTCCGGCACGTGCCCGAAGTCGAGCGCCAGTTCCCCGGTCCGTGGTCGTAGTTCCCGGAGCAGCGGGATGATGCTGACTTCGGGATCCAACTCGACGATCGGCGTGATCCGGGCAGCCTCGTCCGCGGACAGGTGTGCCAGCGCCGTGAACTCGCCGCGACGTGGCCGGAGAATCGGTCGATAAGCCCCGTTGGGCGTCATACCCTCAAGGTAGTCGCATCGACGGTCGCCGGTGGTTTACCGACGGTACAAATGCGCCAGCATCGATTGATTCGCCTCCCATCCATCGGGGAACTTGACCGGAACGTTCAGGTGCACCGGCTCGGTGGACGGGTGCGCGTCGAGCAGCTCCGGGATGCCGGCCCGGGCCACCACCACGCAGGCGTGCCGATGTCGGGAGGTCAGCACGCAGAGCCGCCCGGATTCCAGGTGGAAGGCGGTGGCGTCCCGCCGGCCGGACAGTGGATGCAGGACCACGGTGAGGTCGTACTCCCGGCCCTGGAGCCGGTTCGCCGTGTCGACGGTGATGCCGGCCGCCTCCGGGGGCAGCAGTGCGCGGATCGCCGCGGCCTGGTCGCGGTGCGCGGCGCCGATCGCGATCCGACCCGGGGTGAGCGGACCCGACCCGGCCTCGGACTCGGTGACGCCGCCACGGGCGAGCGCCCGGGCGGCGAGCTGGGCGCAGGCCGCCGCCGCCTCCGCGTCGGTGCGCAGGGTGAACCGGGCGGGCAGCTCGTGCAGGCCCCAGCCGCTTTTCGCCGCGGTGTCCAGCACCTGGTCCAGCGGAGTCTCGCCGGGCGCCTCGAAATGCAGGGTGCGGTCGCCCGGGCCGGTGCCGGAGCGGAAACCGGTGAACGGATAGAACGCCTCGGCCACCACCGGCGCGGCGGACGCCGGCAGCCGCCAGGAGACCGGCAGTCGGTGCACCGGCAACTCGGGGTTGTGTCGCAGCAGCACCGCGACGGCGCTCTGCATCGGATCCCAGGACAGCCCGGTCCAGCGCTCGACCTCGACAGTGGAGAACGGGTCGAGCTGGCCGGGGTCGCCCACGAACAGCGCCCGCTCGAACCGGGGCGCGACCCGGAGCAGCGCGTCGGACCGCATCTGATAGGCCTCGTCGACGATCGCCCACGGCCAGCTGCCCTCGGCGACGGTGGCCCACTTGGCCGCCGTGCCGATGGTGACCGCAGGACCGGCCAGGTCGGCCACCTTGGCCGCGACACGGCAGTGCGGATGCTCCTTGACCCGGTCGGAGCGCTCGTAGTCGACCGCGGAGAGGCGGCCGACGGTGATGTCGGGGGAGCGCGCACCCAGCCGCTCGATCAGGTCGTCGACCTGCTCGTTGGTCTGCGCGACGATCATCAGGGGCTCGCCGGTGGCGGCCAGCTCCCCGGCCGCGCGCACCACCAGAGTCGACTTGCCGGCGCCGGGCGGCGAGTCGACGACGACGCCCCGGTGCCGGTGGGACCGCAGATCCCGGAGCACCGCGGCGATCACGGTGGCGGCCTCCTCGGCCGGGCTGATGTAACTCACCCGGGCACGGTAGCGCGATCGGCCGACCGAAAATCCGGGGTGTGGACAGCGCTCGGCCGGCTGCCGCCCGTCGGTGCCGACGCCGGCCGGACCGGTGGCATCGGCCGCTGCCTGGGCGGACGGGCGGCGCTGAGCACTTCGCGGGGACGCGGGTGGCCCCTGTGGGAGCCGGTGCCTGGGGCGGTGGGGGTGCACGCGGGAACGGTTCGTCTCGCGTGGCGGGCGGACATTCGGCCATACCGAAACTGCATCGGCCCTCGGGGCAGCGGAAATGGCCGTACGGCGGACATCTTCGGCGGCGCGGGAG
Organism: Actinoplanes sp. SE50/110; assembly: GCF_900119315.1. Taxonomy (NCBI): domain Bacteria; kingdom Bacillati; phylum Actinomycetota; class Actinomycetes; order Micromonosporales; family Micromonosporaceae; genus Actinoplanes; species Actinoplanes sp. SE50/110. Next base: position 1,186,972 of record NZ_LT827010.1, read on the forward strand.
CGGACCGCGGATCGCGCGCCGGAATGGTCTGCCGGGCGCCGCGGCACGCCGCGCCCGGGATCCCTCGAAAGGGTGTCGATCCGTCCCGCGGCGGGCCGGCATGCATTGTCGAAACCTTTCCTGGGTACGCTGCGGGCTGTCATGGATCATCGTGAATGGCACTGGCCGGCTCCGAAGCTGGCGGCCTTGCGACTCGGCCGCCGGCTGGCGATGCTGGTCCCGGCCTCGCAGCCGCATCGCTGGTCGTTCGTGCACATCGTTCCGAGCGGCCGTTCCGCGGACGAGGACGCCCTTCGCGCGGGCGCGGCGCGCAGTGACACCGGCCGCAGCTTCCTGGTCACGCAGTGGGAGTACGAAGCGGACCGGCTGGAGGGTTACGACCCGCCGGGCGCCGTCCGGCTGCGCTGCGCGCAGGCCGCCGACGAGTCCGAACTCCTCACTGTGCTGCGCGAATGGCGGCTCCCGCCGGACGGCTTCGACTACTCCTGGGACACCGTCGACCCGGGCTGACCGAGGTTGTCCACAGGCCTCTCCGTGATCTCGGGATCGTCGCTAGCGTTTGCGGCGCGAACCGGCCGCGGCGAGGGAGGCACGCGATGAATGACGCGTACGACATGGACGACGTGCGGTTTCTGATCGGTGAGTGGCGGTCGGAGGCGGCCCAGCGGGCCCGCTCGGCACGCGAGCTGTCCGCCCGGATCCATCGGCCGGCCGGTACGGCGCGCAGCCCGGACGGGCTGGTCAGCGTCACCGTCGGGCCGCGTGATGAGCTGCTCGGATGGGAGCTGGGGACGAGATCCGACGACGGACGCCGGCGGACACCGCCGCGGTCGTCCCGACGACCGTGCGGGCGGCGCGGGTGACGCCGGCCGAGGCGGTGCGGGCGGCCACCGCGGACACGGTCGGTCTCGAATCGGCGACCGGGCGGGCGCTGGTGGCGGCCTGTTCGGCCCGCAGAACGGGACGGGTCCGAAACTGATGGCGCAATAGGTTTGGTACGGGCAGCGACGGGGATGCGTTCGCGACAATGGGTGATCACGCCTCGGACGCTTCCGCTATTCGGGTGTGCGGAAATTGTGGACCGGGTGCGCCGGAAGCGAATGGTGTCGGGATTGTCGACCGTTTGTCTCGGTCCGATCCGTGTGGTTCGGTGCCATTCCCCTTCCGTGAAGTCATTCGGGGTCCGGCGAACGCAGGCGTGATCGAGGGCGGTCTCGGGGCGGCCCGTGAAGATCGGAGAGGGGGCGCGGGGGCTGGGCAAGATCATTAGGCGGGTGTGGGTGTCGGAGAGCGTTTGCAGCGACTCTTTGATCAACGAGTGGGGCTTTCTGACGGGAATCCGACAGAGGGTCGTCTCGAGTTGCGTAGGAGTCAGGGGTTTGCCCGGTTGCACAGCTCCAGGTCCGCCCAGGTGGATCTCGATGAAAGTGGCTTGCAGGCCATGGAAGAACTTTCCGTTTCGCAGGTCCACTTCGGAGTGCGTGGGGAAACGATCAGCCAGGTAGCCGGTTCGCAGGTGACGGACTATTTGATCATGGCGAGCGAAAGCCTGTTTGCTTCTCTGTCACCGGCCGGAAATAAGTTGGGTGTTCAATATGGGGTACGGGGAAAAGCGGATCAGGCCTGCAACTTGCGCCCGCGCTTCGATGCGCAAGTTGCAAGTTTCGATGCTTCTCGGCTCGATGCCCCGTCGCTGTGGCGAGCCTTTGGTCGGCATGCGCGATTTCATTCATGCTTGTTTTTATGATCTCGTTGCGGGCCCTTCCAGTCGATCATCGGAAGTGCAACTCTTCTAGCCAGCAGTGACGTCGACATCACGGACGGTGGTGGTGGGGAAATGCGTCCAGACGTTCTCGTCGGTCCCAGCGATTGGCTGGTCGAGCAGTTCGGCGACAAGATCGCCGACGAGCTGTGGACTCGCGTGCCCGAGGCGCTGAGCACGGCAATCGATCGTGAGGTGCACGCGCACCCGGCCATGACACAGACCGTGGAGCGCGTGTTGGGCAATCCGCGTTGGCCGCTGCCGTACGAGGAGCTGGTGCTCTTCCTCGGCACGCTACCCGGAGCCGAGATCATCAGCGTGCCGCGGTCGGTCTATCAGCTGGTGCTGATCAACGGGCACATCGTGGTCCCGTGGTGCTACGGGCAGTCCGCACGCCTGTCGATGGCCGACGCGGAGGTGGGCCGGTCGTTCGGCCGGCTCGCACGGGAGCTGCTCGGGCGGTTCGGGCCACCCTGGCGCCGCTCGCCCATCGAGTCGCCGCTGCCACTGGACGCGGTCGACGAACGCGAGGTGGCCAAGATCTGCGCCGCCATCGCCCAGATCGACCCGAAGCCCGAGGTGGTCATCGCCGGGTACGCCGGGGCGCCCAACCTCGGCCTGCTCCGCGCCTGCCTCGGCGAGGTCAAATCCACCGACAACGGCACGCTCAACTGGAGCCACCTCGACGACCTGCCGCTCCCACCGCCGGTCATCCCGCGCCCCCGGCGCATGCAGTTCCCCTGATCGGTATGTGGTGTCCCGATCCACCGGCTACCTGATCCGCCGCGATCCCTGATGCATCAAGCGCCTTGATTCGCCAAGCTTGCTGATTCGCCGGGCTCTCTGACCACCCGGCTTGCTGTTCGCCGAGTTTCTGAGTCATCGAACCTTGCTCTGATCCACCGGAGCTCCGCGCCTCCGGGAACGGGTCCGCTTCCCCGTTCCCGGGCCCGAAACCGGCCGGACCGCGGCCCAGACCGACCGCAGCCCAGGCCGCCCGCCACCTAAGCCCGCCGGCCACCAAGCCCGCCCGCCACCTAAGCCCGACCGGGGCAGGAGTCTGGCCCCAGCCCGGGCTTCAGGGCTCATGCTGGCCGAGCTCCAGGCTGCGGGGTGCTGGGCTGAGGGTCAGCTTCGATGAAACTCAACAGGACCACCGCCCGCGGCGGGCCGGAGCCGCCCGGTGGATGTCGCCCCCCGCCCTGGGCGGCATCCACCGGTTCCGCCCTGCGTGCCGACGGCATCACCCGATCCCGCTCCAGCTTCCGGTGGCATCGATCGTTGCTGGTTCCCGCCTTGCGTGTCAGGTCGTCTCGAGGCTGCGGTTCTCGGCTGGAGTCCGCGGGCTGCACTCCGGTATGTCCGCGCCGGCTTACGGTTGGACGATCACGATCGATAGGCCAGCGGTGCAGGGCAGAGGGCGGTGCGGATGGGGGGATTCCCTGGCGGCGGATGGTTGATGCGGGACGGGACCTGCCGACGGTGGATGGTCGGGATATGGGGCGAGACTTGGCGGTGGCTGGGCGGGAGTTCGGGCGGCCGCGGCGCCGTTGCGGGGCTGGGTCGACAATGCGGCGGGGACGTCCGGCGGAGGTGGCCGATGTTGTGGCATTCCTGCTGTCCGACGCGGCCGCTTCCTGAACGGGGCTGTCATCCCGCTCGACGGCGGCCGGTCCGCGGTAGGCCGTGACCCCGAGGAGGTCTGACCGGTTGAACCCACCCGGGAGACCGGATGCCGGCGATGCGGCCGGTCCGGCGGCGGATCGCCGAGTGGGGGATCGGGCCCGCCACGGAGTGACGATCACGCTGCGCAGGGTTTTGGAAACGTGGCGTGCATGTGGACGGCTCCTTGCGGGTAGGAGATCGCACATGGTTCCAGGGCCGACACGAGCAGTGACTGTCCGTCATGGAGAACGCGACGCTTTTCGGTGGATTCGCGGCGGAAAGCGGTCCACCGTTCGGTTGTTTCGTTACTCTGGATGGGCGATAATTCCCTGCTCCTGGCCTTGCCTGACGGATACGTCAAAACTTTGACGCTGGCGTCCACTGTTACTACGGCCCGGTGACAGGTCGTAATAGGTGAGGGGTCTTGGTGGCAGGCGGAGCAGTCGTGCGCGAGGGGGGAGGTGCCGTCGGATGACCGTGCCCGAAGAACGCGAGCGTTGGGCGCCTCCGACCGCCTCGCTGCCCGAGCCGCGCCCGCCGGTCGAGGACCGCGCCGCGTGGTTCTCCTACACCGCGGCCAGTGATCAGATCGTCTGGTCCGCGCCGCTGTCCGCGATGCTCGGCCGGGTGCCCGCCGACCGGGAGCGGACCCGCGAGCTGCTGACCCGCTACGTGCACCGGGACGACCTGGCCACCGCGCTCGGCGCGATCACCGAGGCGTGGACCACCCGGACGCCGGTGCGGGCCACGGTGCGGTTGATGCGCGCCGACGGCGGCTGGTTCGATGTGGACTGCCGGCTGGAGCCGATGATGAGCCCGGACGGCACGGTCCGCGGCATCCGCGGCACGATCCGCGACGTCACCGACCGGGAACGCGCCCGCCGCGAGGACGTCCGGCTCACCCGTCGCGGGGAGACCGTCCAGTCCTCGCTGGTCGACCCCGACCCGGTGACCGGGCTGCTGACCCGGGCCCGGTTCGCCGACGAGATCGACCGGGCGCTGCGCCGGGCGGCCGGTGCGTTGCTGGTGCTGCGGGTGCAGGGCGAGGGCACGGGGGAGGAGCTGCTGCGCGGCGCCGCCCGGCTGCTGGAGTGCCGGGTCGGGCCGGACCGGCTGCTCGGCCGGGTCGGCACCGCCGAGATCGCGGTGCTGCTGGCCGGTACCCCTTGGTCGGCGGCCCGCAAGCAGGCGGCCGCGCTGGTCGACACGATGCGCGCGGAGTCCGGGGCGCTGGTCTGGGGCGGTCTGGTCCGGTTCCGGCCGGACGCCGAGGCGGGCAGCCACGATCTGCTGATCGACGCGGAGCAGGCCTGGCGGCAGTCCCGCGAGGCGGAACGGCCACTCACCCTGATCGCGCACCCGGTGCCGGCCCGCGACCGGCAGGGCTCCTACCGCACCCGGGTGGCCGACGCGCTCGGCACCGACCGGTTCACCCTCTACTCGCAGCCGATCCTGGAGCTGCAGAGCAACCGGGTGACCCGACACGAGCTGCTGCTGCGGGTGCTGGACGAGGCGGAGGGCCCGCAGTCGCCGATCCACGTGCTGGACACCGCGGAACGCCTCGACGCGGTCTTCGACATCGACCTGTGGGTGGTCGAGCGGGCCATGCGGCTCGCCGCCGAGCAGCCCGGGATGGGCCTGCAGATCAACCTGTCCGGCCGCTCGGTCGGCGACCCGCGGCTCACCGACGAGGTGGAACGCCTGCTCGCGCAGTACCGGGTGAACCCGGAGCAGCTCACCTTCGAGATCACCGAGACCGCGCTGATCGGGAATCTGAGCGAGGCCCGCCGGTTCGCCGACCGGATCCGTGACCTGGGCTGCTCGCTGGCGCTCGACGACTTCGGCTCGGGCTACGCGTCGTTCCGCTACCTGCGGCTCTTCCCGATCGACCTCGTCAAGATCGACGGGGAGTACGTGGTGGATCTGGTCGGCAACCCGCAGGACCAGGTGCTGGTCCGGGCGCTGGTGCAGGTCTGCCAGGCGTACGGCATCCACACCGTCGCCGAGTTCGTCCAGGACGACGCCACCCTGCGGATGCTGCGCGAGCTGGGTGTCGATTACGTCCAGGGATATCTGATCGGCCGCCCCTCCCCGGTGATCCCGGGTGAGCTGCCCGACGCCGCCCTGTAGGCACACGACGCCGGAACCGGCCGAGGCCCCCCAGCCAGCCGGTTCCGGCGTCGGTGCAGAGGTGGAAAGTCCTCGGACAGCCTACTCGCTGAGGTTCACGTAAGTCGATCGATTCGGTGACCCGCTGTGGAATGCTGTCCGCCCGGCCCATACCGCACTGTCCGAACGCCACTAACCTTCCAGCATGGACGAGCCCCGCTGGTTGACCGACGAGCAGCAGGCGGTCTGGCGGAGCCTGGTCGAGGTGCTGGTCAAGGTCCCCGCGGCGCTGGAGGCGCAGCTGCAGCGCGACGCCGGCCTGACCCACATGGGCTATCTGGTGATGATGACGCTCTCCGAGGATCCGGATCGCCGGCTCCCGATGAGTCACCTGGCCAAGCGGGCCTCCGCGTCGCTGTCCCGGCTCTCGCACGTGGTCGCCCGGCTGGAGGAGCGGGGCTGGGTGCGGCGCGAGCGGCATGCCGGCGACGGCCGGGTCCAGCTCGCCGTGCTCACCGACGAGGGGTTCGCGAAGGTGGCCGCCACGGCGCCCGGGCACGCCGCGGCGGTGCAGCACCTGGTCTTCGACCGGCTCACCCCGGCGCAGGCACGGCAGCTCGGCAAGCTTGCTGAAGCACTGCTGAAAAGACCGTAGGGTGGGCCGCATGAGTCAGCGGGTGCGGGGCGTGATCGCCCGGGCGAAGGGGAAGCCGGTCGAGGTGACCACCATCGTGGTGCCCGATCCGGGACCGGGCGAGGCCGTGGTCCAGGTGAAGACGTGCGGGGTCTGCCACACCGACCTGCACTACCGCGAGGGCGGGATCAACGACGACTTCCCGTTCCTGCTCGGCCACGAGGCGGCCGGCGTGGTGGAGGCGGTCGGCGCCGGGGTGACCGACGTGGCGCCCGGTGACTTCGTGATCCTCAACTGGCGCGCGGTCTGCGGCACCTGCCGGGCCTGCGCCAAGGGCAAGCCGTGGTACTGCTTCGCCACCCACAACGCCACCCGGAGGATGACCCTGGAGGACGGCACCGAGCTCGCCCCGGCCCTGGGCATCGGCGCCTTCGCCGAGAAGACGCTGGTCCACGCGGGCCAGTGCACCAAGGTCGACCCGCAGGCCCGGGCCGCCGCGGTCGGCCTGCTGGGCTGCGGCGTGATGGCCGGCCTGGGCGCGGCGATCAACACCGGCGGGGTGACCCGCGGCGACTCGGTCGCGGTGATCGGCTGTGGCGGGGTCGGCGACGGCGCGGTGGCCGGCGCGGCGCTGGCCGGGGCCACCACGATCATCGCGATCGACACCGACGACCGGAAGCTGGAGTGGGCGCGCGGTTTCGGCGCCACCCACACGATCAACGCCCGGGACCACGACGTGGTCGAGCGGGTGCGGGAGCTGACCGGCGGTTTCGGCGCCGACGTGGTGGTCGAGGCGGTCGGCCGCCCCGAGACGTACCGGCAAGCGTTCTATGCCCGTGATCTGGCCGGGACGGTGGTGCTGGTCGGCGTGCCGACCCCGGACATGACGATCGAGCTGCCGCTGCTCGACGTGTTCGGCCGCGGTGGCGCGCTGAAGTCCAGCTGGTACGGCGACTGCCTGCCCAGCCGGGACTTCCCGATGCTGACCGAGCTCTACCGGCAGGGCCGGCTCGACCTGGACGCGTTCGTCACCGAGGAGATCCCGTTGGACGGGGTCGAGCAGGCGTTCGCCAAGATGCACACCGGTGAGGTGCTGCGGTCGGTGGTCGTCTTCTAGGTCCGGGAGTACGCGGGCGCCGAGCGGTCGGCGAGCAGGTCCAGGCAGAGTGCCGCGGTCCAGCCGAAGGTCGGCGCCCCCAGTCCCTCTCCGGTCTCCGGGTGGAAGTACTCGTAGTGGCCGTGCTCGTGCACCAGCCGCAGCAGCGCCCGGCGCAGCTCCTCGGCCGCACCGCGGAAACCGTGCACCAGCATGCCGCGGCGCAGCAGCCAGTTCACGTTCACCCAGACCGGTCCGCGCCAGTACCGGTGCGGGTCGAAGGCCGGCGACGTCCGGTCCACGCTCGGCACCGGCAGCCGGAAACGCTCCGAGCGGACATCCGCCATGATCGCCTGCACCTGCTCGGCCGGCAGGTCCGGCAGCATCAGCGGCAGCAGGCCGCTCACGCAGTGCGCCGGGCTGAGCCGCCCGGTCCGTGCGTCCCGGACCCGGAACGAGGCGCTCGCCGGATCCCACAGCCGGCGGGACAGGGCCGTGGTGATCTCCCGGGCCCGGTCCCGGTGCCGCCCGGCGTCGGCCGGCCGGCCCAGCACTCCGGCGATCTGCGCCAGGGCGAGTTCGGCGACGGCCAGGATGCTGTTGTACGCCGGGCACTCGGCCACGAACGGGTGCCGCTCGATCAGCTCGCTGTCCGAATAGCCGGAGTCCCGGTAGCTGAGCACCAGCCCGACATAGCGGGCGTAATCCTCGTCGGTCGGCCGGTGCGCGGCGTCCGACACGGCCAGATCCCGCCGCTGATAGCGAGCCAGCAGGGTGTGGTCGGCCGGCACCGCGGCCAGCGCCTGGTCCCACGCCGGGCTGTTGTCCAGCCCGGACTCCCACGGGTGCACGATGGAGGCCAGCCCGGTCCCGCCGGCGTCGCGCCGCTCGGTCAGATACTCCTGCTGGGCCACCAGCCGCGGGTAGAGCCAGGCCAGCTCGGTGCGGGCCGCGCTGACGCAGGCCGCGCCGTGCGCCGCCGCGTGGCGGTAGACCTCCCATGCGGCCAGCGCGTGCAGCGGCGGCTGGACCAGGCCGGTGCTGCGCCGCGCCGGCCGGCCGGCGTAGACCGGCACGTTCCAGAAACCCGGCCCCGGGAAGTAGTCGTCCTCGGCGGTCGCCGGGTCGAACACGATGTGCGGCACCCGCCCGTCCGGCCATTGTGCCTCGAACAGGCTGCGCAGGTCCCGCCAGGCCCGGGTGGGGTTGACGTAGGCCAGCCCGACCGCGATGAACGCGGCGTCCCAGCTCCACTGATGCGGGTAGAGGCGGCGCGACGGCACGGTGTGGTCGCCGGACCAGTTGGTGTCCAGCACGCGGACCGCGGACTGCCACAGCTCGGCGGACGGATCGGCGACCGGGGATGACGACGGGGACGGATGCATCGTGAAGTCGAGGCCCTTTCCACTGCGGTCGCCGGCAACCCCCGCCATCGGACCGGCCGCAGCGTTTCTGAACGAACTGCCGGGTGCATCTTCGGTACCACTGATGTGTCCTACGTAACCGGGGTACCCGTCAACTCACCTCGATATCCAGCCACAATCGGGTCGTGCGTCCGGGAAGGTAGGGCGAATCGAGCCGCTTCGCCACGACCCCGGACAAGCCTTGCGAACGTGCCGCGTCCAGGGCGAATCGACCGCCGCCCGGGAAGTACGGCGGGGTCTGCCAGTGCGGGCCGGCCGGGGCCAGATCGTCCAGGAGTTCCCGCCGCTCGGCGTAGCGGAGCAGCTCGGTGGTGCGATGACCGTCCAGCCAGAGAAGGTCGTACAGCAGCAATTGAACGGGTCGGGGGTTTCTGGTCCTGGCCGTGCGAGCGGTCTGGTCGGCCGCCGGACGGGTGCCGTCGAAGGCCACCAGCTCGCCGTCGAAGATCGCCTCGACCGGAGCGAGGGCCGGGCCCAAGGCCCGGACCTCGGGAAACAGCGAGATCAGCTCTTTGCCGCCGGGTCCGCTCAGCCGCACTCTTCCGCCGCTCAGGTACGTCAGTACGCGCTGGCCGCCCCAGGCCAGCTCATAGCCCCAGTCGGCGTCGTCGGGCGGCAGCGTGCCGGCCCGGGTGGCCAGCATCGGACTCAGGTCGGCGGGCATCGGCTCCCAGCCCGGCTCCGGCGGATCCATCCGGCGGACCATCCAGTCCGCCCCGTCGGTCTGGAAGAAGACGTATCGCCCCTTCGTGCGGTCACCGTGAAACGTGACACTGATCTCGTCGGACCGCCACTTGCCGGTCTCGTATGTGCCCGCGTCGAAGATGGTCATCCGGCCGCCGCCGTACTCGCCGGCCGGGATCTCGCCGGCGAAGTCCAGATACTCCAACGGGTGGTCTTCGGTGTGTTTGGCCAGGTGGTTGCGGGCCTGATCGCGGGGCAGGCCGCGCGGGACGGCGAACGAGACGAGCACGCCGTCCCGCTCCAGCCGGACATCCCAGTGCAGGCTCCGGGCATGGTGCTGCTGGATGACGAAGCGTCGGCCCGGCTCGCGCGGCGCCGGTGGCGACTGCGGCACCGGTTCGGGGGTGCGGGCGGGATCCCGCTTGCGGCGGTATTCGTCCAGGCGGTCCGGCATGGTCCGATTCTGCCGTCCGGCCCGCCCGCACGGAATCGTCGTACCCCGATGGTCGGGTGTCGCATGACTGTTGAGCCGCGTCCGTCCCGCCAGGCGATCGGGGTCCGCCGGGCGGTCGCGCCGGCCCGCGCCGGTCGCGCCTTCGCCGCCGGAGAAACACCCGGCCGGGGGACGCCGGGGCGGGGTGTCGATGTTGATCGTGGGTTTCCCGTGACCGTTGCGCGCGGTAGTGTTCTGGCTCCGACGCGTGTCCATCGACAGGAAGGCGTTGGCCGATGACCTTGCGCATCCTCGTGGTGGGCGCCGGCATCGCCGGTCTGGCGGCCGCTCGGGGCCTGCGAGTGGCGGGCTTCCGGCCGGACGTGGTGGAGGCCCTGCCGGCCACCATGAGCCCCGGCGCCGGGATCTACCTGCCCGGCAACGCCTCGCGTGCGCTGCGCCTGCTCGGCCTCGACGTCCCGCTGCGCCCGCTGGGTGACCTGATCTTCCGGCAGGTCTTCCTCGACGCGCGCGGCCGCGACCTGTTCGAGATGGATGTGGCCGGGCTCTGGGCCGGGGTCGGCGAGTCCCGTGCGCTGTCCCGCGCCGACCTGCAGCAGGTGCTGCTCACCGGGGTCGGCGGCGAGGTGCGCTACGACACCGAGGTGCGCGACGTCGAGATCGTCGACGGGGCCGCCAAGGTGGCGTTCTCCACCGGCGCCATGGCCGAGTACGACCTGGTGATCGGCGCCGACGGCCGCCGCTCGCAGATCCGCGAGCGGATCGGCCTGGGCGGCCCCGCGGTGCCCACCGGCCAGATCGTCTACCGCGCGGTGGTCTCCGGCGGGCCACCGCTCACCGACTGGACCGCGGTGCTGGGCCGGCGCGCCCAGTTCGTCGCGATGCCGATGGGCGGTCGCCGGATCTACTGCTACGCCGACGAGACCGCGCCCGACACCCCTGACCCGGCCGACCCGATCGAGCGGCTGCGCGAGGTGTTCGGCCAGTTCGGCGGTCCGGTCCCGGCGATCCTCGACCGGATCGAGAAGGTGTCGGTCGCCCGCACCGACGAGGTGGTCCTGCCGTCCTGGTCCCGCGGCCCGGTGGTGCTGGTCGGCGACGCGGCGCACGCCACCGCGCCGACCCTGGCCCAGGGTGCCGCGATGTCCTTCGAGGACGGCTTCGTGCTGGGCCGGGAGCTGCGCCGGGCGGAGGGGGACATCCCGGTCGCGCTGCGTGCCTATGAGGATCGCCGCCGCCCCCGATGCGCCGAGGTGCGCGACCGGACCCGCGAGCGGGACCGGACCAGGGACGTGCCGCCGTCGCTGCGCGACCCGATGCTGCGCCGTCGCGGCCTGCGGATCTTCACCGACCACTACCGGGGTCTCGTCCCCGCCGTATAGCAGGTCGCGTTAGTCCTGCGTGGCCCTTTGGTCACCCCGCGACGGCGGAAAGTCGGTGGGGGACTATTCTCGCCAGCGAGGTACGCCCGATCTTCAGAGGTGTGCCGAGTAGGACGAACGAGACAACGGAGGCAATTCGTGACGACCGTTGCGCCGTCGCCGATCGCGACCCGTCCATATCCGGTCCGGCGGCAGGTCAAGGGTTCGGCCTTCGCCCGAATCCTGCGCACGACGGACGCGAAGCAGATCGGGATCATGTATATGGTCACCGCCTTCGTGTTCTTCCTGCTGGGCGGCCTCATGGCGCTGCTGATGCGCGCCGAGCTGGCCCGCCCCGGCATGCAGCTCCTGTCGCCCGAGCAGTTCAACCAGCTGTTCACCATGCACGGCACGATCATGCTGCTGTTCTTCGCGACGCCGATCGTGTTCGCCTTCGGCAACTACGTGGTGCCGATCCAGATCGGCGCGCCCGACGTGTCGTTCCCCCGGCTGAACGCGTTCGCGTACTGGCTGTACCTCTTCGGTGGTCTGATCACCATCGGCGGCTTCCTCACCCCCGGTGGCGCGGCCGACTTCGGCTGGTTCGCCTACACGCCGCTGAGTGACTCGCTGCACTCGCCGGGCGTCGGCGGCAACATGTGGGTGGTCGGCCTGGCCATCTCCGGTCTGGGCACGATCCTCGGCTCGGTCAACCTGATCACCACGATCCTGACCCTGCGGGCACCCGGCATGACCATGTTCCGGATGCCGATCATGACCTGGAACATGCTGGTCACGGCGCTGCTCGCGGTGATGGTCTTCCCGTTCCTGGCGGCCGCGCTGTTCGCGCTCGCCGCCGACCGTGTCCTCGGCGCGCACGTCTTCGACGTGGCCACCGGCGGCCCGATGCTCTGGCAGCACCTCTTCTGGTTCTTCGGCCACCCTGAGGTGTACATCATCGCCCTGCCGTTCTTCGGCATCATCACCGAGGTCATCCCGGTCTTCAGCCGCAAGCCGCTGTTCGGCTACAAGGGCCTGGTCGCCGCGACCCTGCTGATCGGCGCGCTGTCGATGTCGGTGTGGGCGCACCACATGTTCGTCACCGGCCAGGTGCTGCTGCCGTTCTTCAGCTTCCTGAGCTTCCTGATCGCGGTGCCGACCGGCATGAAGTTCTTCGTCTGGATCGGCACCATGTGGCGCGGCCAGATCAGCTTCGAGCCGCCGATGCTCTTCGCGATCGGCTTCATGGTGACGTTCCTCTTCGGTGGTCTCTCCGGCGTGCTGCTCGCCGCCCCGCCGATCGACTTCCACGTGTCCGACTCGTACTTCGTGATCGCGCACTTCCACTACGTGCTGTTCGGCACGATCGTGTTCGCGGTCTTCTCCGGCATCTACTTCTGGTTCCCCAAGATGTTCGGCCGGTACCTCGACGAGCGGCTCGCCAAGGTGCACTTCTGGCTGACCTTCGTCGGCTTCCACACCACCTTCCTGGTGCAGCACTGGCTCGGCACCAAGGGCATGCCCCGGCGCTACGCCGACTACCTGCCCACCGACGGCTTCACCACGCTGAACACGATCTCCACGATCGGCTCGTTCATCCTGGGCCTGGCCACGCTGCCGTTCCTCTACAACATCTGGAAGTCCTACAAGGTCGGGCGGGTCGCCACCGCCGACGACCCGTGGGGCCACGGCAACTCCCTGGAGTGGGCCACCAGCAGCCCGCCGCCGCTGCGCAACTTCGACCGGATGCCGCGGATCCGCTCCGAGCGGCCCGCCTTCGACCTGAAGTTCCCGGAGCTCGCGGCCGGCGAGTACGGTGCCCTCGCCGGTCCGCCGGAGGGCGGCGCCCGCCCGCTGACCCACGAGTCGGACGGCGGCGCCAGCTACGCCGAGGACATCCAGCACGACTGACGGTCATCCCGTCGTGAAGCGGCCCGCACTCCGGTGCGGGCCGCTTCGTCGTTTCTGCCCGCCGGCCGCGAATGCGACCATCGTCGTGGATATGCACCGTCATGAGTGCATCGAACGGGGGAGCGACGCATGACGAATCGCCGGATGTTCATCCGAGCCGGTGGGGCGGCCGCGATGGGGGTCGCCGCGACGGCCGTCGGCAGTGGCCCGGCCGCGGCCGCCGGGGACGAGCCCGCCTATGCCGAGGGCCACCTCGGGTTCAGCGTCAAGGAATTCGGCGCGAAGGGTGACGGCACCACCGACGACACCGCGGCCATCCAGGCCGCGCTGGACTACGCGGCGGCGCCGGGCCGGACCGGCAGCATCGTGTACCTGCCGCGGGGCACCTACCGGACGTCGAAGGCGCTGCGCGTCCACCCGGCCACCACCCTGCAGGGCACCCACGGCAACCACATCGACGAGGGCGACAAGACCTGGGTGCAGACCGAGTCGCGGATCAAACCGCTCGACACGTTCAGCGGCCCGGCGTGCATCGAGATCGTCGACCGGGACACCGGCGGCTACCCGGCCGGTTCCGCCGAGCAGCGGCTGTTCCACCTCACCCTGAACGGATCCGCGCTGGCCGCCGGCACCGGCGTCGACGGCATCCGCTTCACCGGCAAGATCCACGGCGTGGTGGTCCGCGACGTTGCGATCTTCGACTTTCCGAACCACGCCATCACCACCGCGTACCGCACGCCGAGCGACGGCGGCCCGCAGGCGCTGTACTCGGCCCGCTTCGAACGGATCGCGGCCAAGGGCAACGGCGGCATCACCTACAGCTTCAACAACACCACCGACTCCCAGTTCACCGACCTGGAGTCGATCGAGGGCGGCAGCCACGGCTTCTTCATCGCCGGCTGCGGCAACTCCTGTTTCACCAACTGCCGCTCGGAATGGAGCCGGCACAACGGCTTCGACCTGCGCGGCGGCAACGGCATCGTGGAACTGCTCGGCTGCAGCACCGACCGCAACGGCTTCAACGGGGTGAGCATCGACCAGAACAGCACCGGCGAAGGCGTCATCGTGCTCAACGGGCTGCGCCTAAACCGGGACGGCAAGAGCGACAACGGCGGCTACGCCGGACTCAAGATCAACGGGACGGCGGCGGCGCCGGTGGCGACGGCGGTGCTGGTCAGCGCCCTCGCCGTGGAGACCGGGACGAACGATGACAAGACCGGACCCACGACGCCGCAGTACGGGGTGAGCGTGGACAACGCGACGACGGTGGTGCTGGAGAGCGGCATCGTGCGCGGGCGGGTGGCCGGATATCGGGCCGGAGGCACCAACACGACGCTGAAGGTGGGGGCGACGTTCCTCAGCCGGACCGCTTCGTAAACCTCGATTCGTGGCCCTGCGCGCCTCAGGACCGTCCGCGCGGACCCGGCCTGTTCGGTGACTCTCCGGGTCGGGTCCGCGCCGGCGGGTGAGCTTCGGTTGCCGGGCTGTTTCCGGCTTTTTGCGCCTGGCGCCGGATCGGGGACGTGAGCTGCACTAAACGGATTGGTTTCTGTCGTACCCCTGGGAGAGGATCGGCGGCGGAGGTCAGGATCGTCATGTTGCTCAAGCCTTACCGGGAAACCCTCGCACTGCCCAAGGTCATGTCCGTGCTCGCGATCGCCACGCTCGCGCGCATCCCGATCGCGGCCGGCGCCGTCGTGCTCACCCTGCACGTCGTCACCGACCTGGGCCGGGGCTACGGCGCGGCGGGCCTGGTCGGTGCCGCGGCGACCCTCGGCGGGTCACTCGGCGCCCCGATGATGGGCCGGCTCGTCGACCGGCGCGGGCTGCGGCCGGTCCTGGTGCTGACCACCGTCGCCGAGGTGATCTACTGGATCGTCGCGCAGGCGCTGCCCTACTGGGCGCTGCTCCCGGTCGCCGTGATCGGCGGCTTCCTGGCCCTGCCGGCGTTCTCGGTGGCCCGGCAGTCGATCGCCGCGCTCACCCCCGAGTCGCACCGCCTGCCCGCCTTCGCCCTCGACTCGATGACCACCGAGCTGTCGTTCATGGCCGGCCCGGCCCTCGGCGTGCTGATCTCCACGGCCGACCACGCCGGCCCGCGCGTCGCCATGCTCGCCCTGGCCGGCGGCATCCTGCTGGCCGGCCTCGGCCTGTGGCTGGTCAACCCGCCCACCCGGGCCGACCACGAGGCCCCGGTCTCGGCCGGCGAGCGGGTCGCCCGCCGCGAGTGGCTCAAGCCCCGCTTCATCGCCATCCTGGCCGTCACCATGGCCGCCACCCTCGTCCTGTCCGGCACCGACGTGTCCGTCGTCGCCGTCCTGCGCGCCTCCGGCGAGCTCAGCTGGTCCGGCCTCGTGATGACCCTGTGGGCCCTGTTCTCCCTGATCGGCGGCTTCGCCTACGGCACCGTCCGGCGCGGCCTCCCGGTCCTCGCCCTGTTCATCCCGATGGCCGTGTTCACCGTCCCGGTCGGCCTCGGCGGCTCCCACTGGTGGCTCCTGGCCGTCCTGCTCATCCCGGCCGGCGCCCTCTGCGCCCCCACCATCACCGCCAGTTCCTCCGCCGTCAGCCAGATGATCCCCGCCGCCGCCCGCGGCGAAGCCATGGGCCTGCACAACTCCGCCCTCACCGTCGGCGTCGCCCTCGGCGGCCCGTTGGCCGGCCTCGCCATCGACTCGTGGGGCCCGGGGTGGGGCTTCACCGCCGTGGGCACGGTCGGCGTCCTGGTCGCCCTCGTCGTCATCCCGGCCGAGCTCCGTCGCCGCCGCGACAACCCGCCGGCCCAGCCCACCTCAACCGGGGCGCCCCCGGCTGCCTCGGCGCCGGTCGCTTCGACCGCGGTTGCCTCGGTCCCGCCTGCCTCGGTCCCGCCTGCCTCGGTCCAGGCCGCCTCGGCGCCGATCGCTTCGGTCCGGGCCGCCTCGGCCGAGGCGATTCCGGCGCCGGTTGCCCCGGTTGAGGCGACCTCGGTCTAAGCACTTCCGCCGGGGCTTGCGTCTGCTCCCGCTCGTGCGTCCCCTCTCGGGTGATGTCGGTTCCCGCGGCCGCGGGAACCCGGCCGGCTCCGGATGTCCACGGGGCTGCCGGCAGGGCCGGCAGGGCCGGCAGGGCCGGGAAATCCGGCTGGCGGCGGTGAATGCCCGTGGGTAGGGTCGGGATGGAACTCCGCATCTTCGAGCCCTGGATACATGTCGCGGGTGGGCTCGGGACCTCGCCGTGAGCGGGGAGGAGGTGGCGACGTCATCTGTTGCTGCCTGCCTTCTGGAGGATGACCATGGAGTTCGGCCTCGGCCTGCCCATCAATGACCCCGCTCTGCTGCCCGCCTGGGCCCGGCTCGCGGAACAGCACGACTTCGCCACGCTGGCTCTGCTGGACCGCCTCACCTTCGACAACCCCGAGCCACTGATCGCCCTCGCCGTCCTGGCCGGCGGCACCGACCGGATCCGGTTGCAGACCGAAGTGCTGCTCGGCCCGCTGCGGTCGACGGCCTTGCTGGCCAAGCAGGTCGCCACCCTCGACCGGATGTCAGGCGGCCGCTTCGTCCTCGGCATCGGCATCGGCGGCCGCGAGGACGATCATGAGGCGGCCGGTGTCCCCCTCGCGGGCCGCGGCCGTCTCCTTGACGCCCAGCTCGCCGACCTCCGAAGGATCTGGCGCGGCGAGCCCTACCGCGCCGCGACCACCCCGGACCCGCGCGACCGGTCGGTCGCCCCGGACGGCGCGGGTCACCCCCTCCGCCACCGCCGCGCTGAACATCCCGGT
Source organism: Actinoplanes sp. SE50/110 (assembly GCF_900119315.1). Lineage (NCBI taxonomy): Bacteria > Bacillati > Actinomycetota > Actinomycetes > Micromonosporales > Micromonosporaceae > Actinoplanes > Actinoplanes sp. SE50/110. The sequence continues at coordinate 1,203,835 of NZ_LT827010.1, forward strand.
GGCACGGAAACCGCTGGTCCCGGCGGGCCCGATGGTGCTGGGCGGCCGGGTGGGTCCGGTGTGGTGTCGCGGTCCGGGGGATCCGGAGTGGCGCCTTCCACGGAGGATGACTGGGGGCTCGGGCGGCGAGTGGCCGCCGGTGTCGCCGGGATCGGGCCGCGGCCGGTTGCGGGGGACGGGCCGCCGATTCTGATCGGGGGATTCGCGCCGGCGGCGTTGCGCCGGGTGGCGCGGTTTGCGGACGGGTTCATCTGTGCGGCGCCGTTGGGATGGGCAGGAGGATTGGTTCGTACTGTCAATGAACAGTGGGAGGAAGCGGGGCGGGCGGGGCGGCCCCGGCTGGTCTGCCAGATCAATGTGTCGGTGGGGGATGCCGCGACGGTCGAGCGGGGCAGGCGGGCGGTGGCCGACTACTACGCCTTCACCGGGCGTCCCGGATTCGGCGTGCCGCTGAGCGATCCGGGGGAGATCGCCGAGGCAGTGGCGGCGTATCGGGAGTTCGGGGCCGACGAACTCGTCTTCTACTGCTACGCCGACGATCCCCGCCAGATCGACATTCTCGCCGGAATTCTGCGCTGACCGTCGCCGGACCGGCCGTTACGCACCCGCGGACGGCCGGTCCGGGGTCGTCGACCTCGTTGCGAGGCGGCCGACGATTCCGGGAGCTGGTCTTTGGACCCTGCGGCTGGTGTCGGCGCCCGAGATCAGCCGGTGTGCCCGCCGTGCCGTGGGAATTCCAGGTACATCAGGTGGAGACCGACGCGGCCCTGGGTGGGATGGTCGAAGGCGCGCGGGACCGTGCCGAGGATCTGGAAGCCGAGGCGGCGGTAGACGGTCACGGCGGCCGTGTTGGTGGCGACGACGGCGTTGAACTGGATGCCGGCGTAGCCTTCGGTCCGCGCCCAGTCGATCACGTAGCGGCAGAGGGCCGCGCCGATGCCCCGGCCGCGGCTGCCGGCGGCGACCATGAAGCTTGCCGTGGCGATGTGGGCGCCGGGTCCGCCGCGGTTCGGGCCCATCTTCGCGGTCCCGGTGATCTTCTCCGGTGGAGACCCGTTCGCCGGTACGTCGTGGTCCGCCCCGCCGCGGGCCGGCTCGGTCGAGACCACGGTCAGCCCGGGCGGCTGCTCCAGCCAGATGGCCCGCGCCTCGGGCTCGGTCATCGCCGGGTCGAACGGGTAGGTGTCGGCGGCCCGCACCACTTCGCGGACGATCGGCCACACCTGCCCCCAATCACCGTCCGCCACGGGCCGGATGACAGCCGCGGGGCGAGCGGCCAGCACGCCCCGAGAAGGCCGCGCCAACCCCGAAGGTGCCGCAGAAACGGGCGCGGCAGAAACGGGCGCGACCGAAGCGGGCGCGGCCGGAGAAGGCGACGATGACGGCGCGGATGGGGACAACGGCGCCGCCGCCACGGACGAAGAAGGCGGTGCCGTGGTGGCCGAAGGGGGCGGCGTCTCGTCGGGCACGCGGGTCACATCGGGTCGACGATCGGGGCTCCGGTCATCGACACCGCCGCGGCGCGGAAGTCGGCCAGAGCCGCCTCGGTCGTGGCCGCCGCCACACCCGCGGTCAGTTCGAGGACGACGGTGGTGGCGAAGCCTTCGGTGGCGGCATCCAGCGCGGTGGCGCGTACGCAATGATCTGTCGCGATCCCGACGACCTCGACGTCGGTGACCGCCCGGGCCCGCAACCATCCGGCGAGGGTTTCGCCCTGGTCGGTGTGCCCTTCGAAGCCGGAGTACGCCGCCTGGTGCGCGCCCTTGTGGAAGATCGCCTCGATCCGGTCGGTGATCAGCTCGGGGTGGAAGTCGGCGCCCGAGGACCCGGCGACGCAGTGGGCCGGCCACGAGTCGACGAAGTCCGGGCTGGCGCTGAAGTGCGCGCCCGGGTCGATGTGGTAGTCCTTGGTGGCGACGACGTGGTCCCAGCGGTCGCCGGCCCTGTCGAGGACCAGCGAGATGCCCTTGGCGACGGCGGCGCCGCCGGCGACCGGCAGCGAGCCGCCTTCGCAGAAGTCGTTCTGCACGTCCACGATGATCAGCGCGCGAGTCATGGGGTGGCCCCTATGCGGTGGGAATGAGGATGACCGGGATGGCCGGGTCGCCCGCGGAGAGTTTCAGGCCCTCCCACGGGATCGAGATCAGGTTGCGGCGCAGGTGGTCGCGGGACTCCTGCAGGGTGGGTCGGGTCTGCGCCTCGCCCCCGGTGATGTAGGGGCGCTGCAGCAGCCGGTCGTTGGCCTGGTGGTCGGGCACCCCCTGGGAGACGATGATCTCCTCGGTGGCGGTCCCGGTGGGTTTGTGCCGGCGCACCGCGGTCTTGCGGCCGCCGACGGTGGCCTTGTTCTCCGAGCGCTTGACGACCGGGCGGCCGGCGACCTCGACGAGTTTGTAGACCAGGCCGGCGGTGGGCGCCCCGGAGCCGGTGACCACCGCGGTGCCGGCGCCGTACATGTCGACCGGTTCGGCGGCGAGGGTGGCGATCGAGTACTCGTCCATGTCACCCGAAACGATGATCTTGGTCTCGGTGGCGCCGAGCGAGTCGAGCAGCTCGCGGGAGTGCTGGGCGAGCACCGACAGGTCACCCGAGTCGATCCGGACGGCGCGCAGGTCGGGCCCGGCGACCGCGATCGCGTTCCGGATGCCCTGGCTGATGTCGTACGTGTCGACGAGCAGCGTGGTGTTCTTGCCGAGCGCCGCGACCTGGGACCCGAACGCGGTCGGCTCGTCGTCGTGCAGCAGCGTGAACGCGTGCGCCGAGGTGCCGGTGGTCGGGATGCCGTAGGCGCGGCCGGCGGCCAGGTTCGACGTGGAGGCGAAGCCGGCCAGGTAGGCGGCCCGGGAGGCGGCGACCGCGGCCTGCTCGTGGGTGCGCCGGGAGCCCATCTCGATGATCGGACGGCCGCGGGCGGCGGTGACCATTCGGGCCGCGGCGGCGGCGATCGCGCAGTCGTGGTTGAGCACCGAGAGGATCAGCGTCTCCAGCACCACGCACTCGGCGAATCTGCCGGAGACGGTGAGGATCGGGGAGCCGGGGAAGAACAGCTCGCCCTCGGCGTACCCGTCGATGTCGCCGGTGAACCGGTAGTTGGCCAGCCAGGTGGCGGTGGCCTCGTCGACGACACCCGAGGAGCGCAGGAACTCGATCTCGGCCGGGTCGAACCGGAAACCGGCGACCATCTCGATCAGCCGGTCGGTGCCGGCCACCACGCCGTAGCGTCGGCCGGTCGGCAGGCGGCGCGCGAAGACCTCGAACACGCACTGCCGCTCGGCGGTGCCGTCCTTGAGGGCGGCACTGATCATGGTCAGCTCATAGTGATCGGTCAGCAGGGCCGGCCCCATCGTCTCCACGATCCCTACCCTAATGCGTGCCCCGGGAGGGCGTCGCGACCTGCCGTTCGGTGCTCCGGTTCACGCCTGGGGCGGATCCGGTGGCACCATGGGGGCATGGCGTTGCCTCAGGTTGCTCCCGTCGAGACGCCGGAGATCGAGGAAGTACCGGCCGAGGATCGGCCTTGGGTGACCATCGTCTGGGACGATCCGGTCAACCTCATGTCGTACGTGACCTGGGTCTTCCAGAAGCTCTTCGGGTTCAGTAAGGAAAAGGCCGAGAGGCTGATGATGGACGTGCACACCAAGGGCAAGGCGGTGGTGTCCAGCGGCGCCCGCGAGCGCATGGAGATGGACGCCAACCAACTGCACGGATACGGTCTCTGGGCAACTGTGGACCGAGCCTGACAAAGCGGGTGGGGAAGAGCATGTTCCGACGCAGCGGCGGTCAGTGTGTGGCCACGTTCGCGCACGACGAGGTGCGTGTCCTGCGGAAGGTGGCCGCCGAGGTGGTGGGCCTGCTGACCGACGGGATGGACCACACCGACCCGGTGGTGGGCCGTCTCTTCCCGGACATCTATCCGGAGCGCCCGGAGGATTCCCGGGAATTCCGGCTGTACACCGAGAGCGACCTGAAAAGCGCCAAGATCGACCAGGCCGGCGCGATCCTGGCCGCCCTACCCGACGAGGGCGAGGGCGAGGTGCGGCTGGACGGTGAGGCCGCCGAGGCCTGGCTGCGCGCGATCAACGACGCCCGGCTGGCGATGGGCACCCGTCTGGACATCCAGGCCGACACCGATCTGGCCGAGGAACTGGACGACGCGGTGCTGGAGGATCCGGGTTCCAGCCGGGTGTTCCAGCTGTCCGTTTACGCCTACCTCGGTTATCTACAGGAATCACTCCTCAATGCGCTGCCGGAGATCAAATAGGTGTGTGCCTCGCCACGCGCGGAGTGGCGAAACCTTTCGGTAATGTGAACGCCGTGCTGACCATCGACAGTGCGATCGTGCGTGCGATCGTCGCCCACGCCCGCCGGGACCATCCCGACGAGGCCTGTGGCGTGGTCGCCGGCGCGATCGGCAGTGACGTGCCGGCCCGGCACATCCCGATGGACAATGCGGCCCGGTCGATGACCTTCTACGAGTTCGACTCGATGGAGCACTTCCGGGTCTGGCGCGAGATGGACGACAACGACGAGGAGCCGGTGGTCATCTACCACTCGCACACGGCCACCGAGGCCTACCCCTCGCGCACCGACATCTCGTTCGCCGGTGAGCCGAACGCGCACTATCTGCTCGTCTCGACCCGTGAGCCGGATTCCGAGGAGATCCGCTCGTTCCGTATCGTGGACGGTGTGGTGACCGAGGAAGAGGTCAACATCGTGGATGCGACGGTGAAGTCGTGAAGGTGAGTGCCGTGCAGTCGTACATGTTCGGGCAGAGCCCGGCGTCGGTGTTCTACGAGTGTCGCCGGGTCCGTTAGACCCCGACCTCCCGACCGCCCTGCCCGCATGACGACTCTCTAGGAGCTTGACAATCATGGCTATCGAAGTCCGCGTTCCCACCATCCTGCGCAGCTACACCGGCGGTTCCAAGATCGTCGAGGGTGCCGGGGACAACCTCTCCGCGCTGATCGACGACCTGGACGCCAAGCACAGCGGCATCAAGGGCCGGCTGATCACCGCCGAGGGCGGCCTGCACCGCTTCGTCAACATCTACGTCAACGACGAGGACGTGCGCTTCCTCGGCGCGCTCGACGCGAAGCTGAACGACGGTGACTCGATCACCATCCTCCCGGCCGTGGCCGGTGGCGCCCTGGGCTTCGCGGCGGCGGCCGCCTTCTTCGGGCGCTGATCCTCGATGGCTCGCTATGAGAGCCTGCTGGACGCTTGCGGGGGCACGCCGCTCGTCGGCCTGCCCCGCCTCTCCCCGGCGGTGCCCGAGGGGGCGCCGCCGGTGCGGCTCTGGGCCAAGCTGGAGGACCGCAACCCGACCGGCAGCATCAAGGACCGCGCCGCGCTGTACATGGTGCGCGAGGCCGAGGAGTCCGGGCATCTACGCCCGGGCGACACCATCCTCGAGCCGACCAGCGGCAACACCGGCATCGCCCTGGCCATGGTGGCCAAGCTCCGGGGTTACCGGCTGGTCTGCGTGATGCCGGAGAACGTCTCCGCCGAGCGGACCCAACTGCTGCGGATGTACGGCGCGGAGATCATCTTCTCGCCCGCGGCCGGCGGGTCGAACCAGGCGGTGGCCACCGCCAAGCAGATCGCCGCCGAGCATCCGGACTGGAAGATGCTGTTCCAGTACGGCAACCCGGCGAACGCCCGCGCGCACTACGAGACGACCGGGCCGGAGCTGCTGCACGACCTGCCCACGATCACGCATTTCGTGGCCGGGCTGGGCACCACCGGCACGCTGATGGGCACCGGCCGCTTCCTCAAGGAGAAGGTCGACGGCATCCAGATCATCGCCGCCGAGCCACGGTACGGGGAGCTGGTCTACGGCCTGCGCAACATCGACGAGGGGTACGTGCCGGAGCTGTACGACGCCACCGTGCTGGACCGCCGGTTCTCGGTCGGCACCCGGGACGCCGTGCTGCGGACTCGTCAGCTGGTCGAGGTCGAGGGCATCTTCGCCGGCTTCTCCAGCGGCGCCGTGCTGCACGGCGCGCTGGCCGTGGCGCACGAGGCGGTCAAGGCGGGCAAGCGGGCCGACGTCGCGTTCGTGATCCCGGACGGCGGCTGGAAATATCTGTCGACCGGGGCGTACGGCGGCACGCTCAACGACGCCGAAGAGGCTCTTGAAGGCCAGCTGTGGGCCTAATAGGCCACCGCTAACAAGAGCGCCGCGAACATCGGCGGCGCCGCGGCGAGCAGCAGGATCCAGGGCAGGGTGCGCTGGTGGACGGCGAGGAACGCGCCGACCACCAGCCCCACACTGACCATGGTGAGCAGGGCCAGCGCCGGCAGGTACCAGCCGGGCGCGCCACGGAACACGGCGATCAGCGCGTACAGGCCGGCACCGACCCCGGTCAGGCCGAGCATCGCGCAGTATCCGGCCATGGCGAGCACCCGGTGCGGGTCGGGAGCCGGGTCGTCCTCGGCCGGAAATCGGAAAATCGGGCCGTCCGGATCCCACGGCACCGGTTCCCAGGACGATTCGAACGGCAGGATTTCGGGTACCGCGGTTCTGGTGATGCCGGCCGGTTCCACCGCGGTCACGTCGCCTCCATCTGATCGTTCTCGGGTCCTCACTCTGAGCAACGCGGAGGGCTTACCGGACGTGACGGTAAAAATGGTCAGGACCCAGGTCACAGCACCTGTGACGTGCGTTGTCGATTTAGCGACAAATCGATCAGTTGTTAACGTCGGGCAGCGGTCAGCGCGTACGCTTCGCACCGTGATTGACTGGTCTGACAAGTCCAGCGCAGACCGGTCGGGCGGGGCGTGGACGACCTTGGAATGGCCGACCCGGTGTGAGTCAGAGGGACCCGCATGCGACTAACCGTTCTCGGTTGTGCCGGCAGTTTCCCCGGCCCCGAGTCGGCTTGTTCGGCCTATCTCGTGGAAGCCGAGGGATTCCGGCTGCTGATCGACTTCGGGTCGGGCGCGCTCTCCGCCCTGCAGCGGTATTCGGACATGCGCGCGATCGATGCCATCCTGCTCACCCACCTGCACTGTGATCACATGCTGGACGCGTGCACCTATGTGGTCGTCCGGCGCTACGACCCGGCCGGTCCGCTGCCGGCGCTGCCGGTGTACGCGCCGCTCGGCGCCGCCGAGCGGATCGCCGCCGCGTACAGCGCCGACGGGGAGCCGGTCGACGACGTCTACACGTTCTACGGCCTGCAGCCGGGCACCTTCCCGATCGGCCCGCTGACCGTCACGGTCGACCGGGTCAACCATCCGGTGGAGACGTACGGCGTCCGGATCGAGCACAACGGCCGGGTCCTGGCGTACTCGTCGGACACCGCGCCCTGCGAGGCGCTGCTGCGGCTGGCTGCCGGTGCCGACCTGTTCCTGTGTGAGGCCAGCTACATGGACGGTGTGGAGAATCCGCCGGACCTGCACCTGACCGGCGGCGAAGCGGGGGAGGCGGCCACCAAGGCCGACGTCGCCCGATTGCTTCTGACACATCTGGTGCCGGCGTGGGCCAGTGAGGCCACTATCGTGGAGGCAGCCGGAGCCGCATACGCGGGACCGGTGGAAGTCGTCCGCCCGGGTGCCAGATACGATCTCTGAGCCGGTACGGGGGTGGGATCGGCTTACACCGGTGCACCTCGTGTCGTGACCTTGGAGTTGTTACATGCGCATAGTTCGCCTGGCCAACTTCGTCACGGTGCATACCGGCGGCCTGCGGACCACCCTGCGCGAGCTCGGCAAGGGATACCAGGATGCGGGCCACGAGGCGGTCCTGATCATCCCCGGTCGCCAGTTCCGGGATCAGGAGACCGCACAGGGCCGGGTGATCACCCTGCCCAGCGCGCCGGTGCCGCGCACCGGCGGCTACCGCGTGCTGGCCGGTCGGCGTGAGCTGATCAAATTGCTGGACAGCCTGGAGCCGGACCGCATCGAGGTCTCCGACCGCACCACGCTGCGCTGGACCGGCACCTGGGCCAAGCAGCGCGGGGTGCGATCGATGATGGTCTCCCACGAGAGCCTGGCCGGCCTGCTCGGCGTCTGGGGCATGCCGAAACGCGACGCGCTCGCCGACCGGTTCAACCGGCGCACCGCCGAGGCCTTCGACACGATCGTCTGCACCACCGCGTTCGCCGCCGCCGAGTTCCGCCGGCTGGGCGTGCCGAATCTGGTCGAGGTGCCGCTCGGCGTCGACCTGGAGCTGTTCCACCCGAGCCGGATGGACGTGTCGGTCCGCTCGCGCTACGCGCGGCCCGAGGAACTGCTGGTGGTGTACGCGAGTCGCCTGTCCGCCGCGAAACGCCCCGAGCTGGCCGTCGACACCGTGGCCGTGCTGCGCAACAACAAGGTGCCGGCGGTGCTGGTGGTGGCCGGCGACGGCACCCGGCGGGCCGCCCTGGCCTACCGTGCCGCCCGGCTGCCGGTCCGGTTCGCCGGGCACATCGCCGACCGCAAGGCGGTGGCCGCCCTGCTCGCCTCGGCCGACGTGGTGGTCGCGCCCGGCCCGGTGGAGACCTTCGGGCTGTCCGCGCTGGAGGCGCTGGCCTGCGGCACCCCGGCGGTGGTCGACGAGCAGAGCGCGCTGCCCGAGGTGATCGGCGAGGCCGGCATCGCGGTGCCGGGCACCCCGGAGGCCTTCGCCGACGGCATCTCCCGGCTGCTGGAACGCCCCCGCGACCGATGGCGGGCCACGGCCCGCGCCCGGGCGGAACGCTTCGGCTGGCCGCGCGCGGTCGAGGGTTTCCTCCGCGCGCACGCCGTCGACCCCGGTCCCGGCCCCTCGCTGATCCGCCCGGCGGCCCCGGAATCCCGCGCGAGCATCCCGTGGACCCGCGAACCCGGGGCGGACGAAGCGGGCACACCGCGGTACGCATAGGGTTGGGGTCATGGCGCGACCCGACGGCCGAGCGGCCGACCAGCTGCGACCGGTGACGCTGACCCGGCATTGGAGCATCCACCCCGAGGGATCGGTGCTGGTGGAGTTCGGCAACACGCGAGTGCTCTGCACCGCCAGCGTCACCGAGGGGGTGCCGCGCTGGCGCAAGGGCTCCGGCCTGGGCTGGCTGACCGCGGAGTACGCGATGCTCCCGCGGGCCACCAACACCCGCGGCGACCGGGAGAGCGTCAAGGGCAAGGTCGGCGGGCGTACTCAGGAGATCTCCCGCCTGATCGGCCGCAGCCTGCGGGCCTGCATCGATCTGAAGGCGCTGGGGGAGAATTCCATCGTCCTGGACTGTGACGTGCTGCAGGCCGACGGCGGCACCCGCACCGCCGCGATCACCGGCGCCTATGTGGCGCTGCACGACGCGGTGACCTGGCTGGCCGGGCGCAAGTCGCTGGCCGGCAAGGTGGACAAGGTGCTGCACACCTCGATCCAGGCGGTCAGCGTCGGGATCATCGACGGCGAGGCCCGCCTCGACCTGCCGTACGTGGAGGACGTCGCCGCCGAGGTCGACATGAACGTGGTGTGCACCGGCGCCGGCGACTTCGTCGAGGTCCAGGGCACCGGGGAGAACGGCGTCTTCAAGCGCGCCCAGCTGGACGCCATGCTCGACCTCGGGCTCGCGGGTTGCGCCGAGCTGGCCGTCGCGCAGCAGAAGGCCCTTGCGGCATGATCGACTGCACCGAGCGGCCGCAGCCGGAAGTGAACGACGGACTCGCAGGCGAGGGCCAGGAGAGCATGCCAAGGACTGCAGAGTGAGCGCGCGGCTGCTGCTGGCCACCGCGAACAAGAAGAAGCTGATCGAGCTGCAGCGCATCCTGGACGCCGCGCTCGGCATGAGCCAGATCGAGCTGGTCGGCCTGGGCGACTTCCCGGGCTACCCGGACGTGCCCGAGACCGGGCTCACCTTCGGGGAGAACGCGCTGATCAAGGCCCGCGAGGGCGCCAAGCGCACCGGCCTGCCGACCGTCGCCGACGACTCCGGCCTGGCGGTGAACGCGCTCAACGGGATGCCCGGCGTGTTCAGCGCCCGCTGGTCCGGCGGGCACGGCGACGACGCCGCCAACCTGGACCTGGTGCTGGCCCAGATCGGCGACGTCGGTGACGAGCACCGCGGCGCCTCGTTCGTCTGCGCCGCCGCCCTGGTCCTGCCGAGCGGGCGGGAGCATCTGGTCGAGGGCCGGCAGTCCGGCCGGCTGCTGCGCGCGCGCCGCGGCGAGGGCGGTTTCGGCTACGACCCGATCTTCCTCGGCGACGGCCAGGACCGGACCAACGCCGAGCTCGCCCCGGCGGAGAAGGACGCGATCAGCCACCGCGGCAAGGCGTTCCGCGAGCTGGCCAAGGTCGTCGCCAAGGAACTGCCCCGCTGATCGGGCGGCGTCCGGGTCAGCCCAGCGGACCCGTCGCCGTCTCGATGGCGGTCCGGAGATCCCGGGCGGCGATCACCGCCCGGGTCTGCTCCAGCACCGGTGCCAGGAAGACGTCCGGCCCCGGCCGCCCGGCGAACGGCTCGACCGCGGCGATCGCCGCCCGGCCGGCCGGCGACGGCGTGATCGGCGCCCGCAGCTGCAGTCCGCGCACCGCGGACAGCAGTTCGACCGCGAGCAGGCTGGTCAAGTTGTCCAGCACGGTGCGCAGCTTCTTAGTGGCCGCCCACCCCATCGAGACGTGGTCCTCCTGCATGCCGCTGGTCGGCAGCGAGTCCACCGAGGCCGGTCCGGCCAGCCGCCGGTTCTCGGCGACGATCCCGGCCGCGGTGTACTGGGCGATCATCAGGCCGGAGTTGACGCCGGCGTCCGGCGACAGGAACGGCGGCAGTTCCCGGCTGCGGGTCACGTCGAGCAGCCGGTCGACCCGGCGTTCGGCGATCGCGCCCACCTCGGCGGCGGCGATGGCCAGGAAGTCGGCGGCGAACCCGAGCGGCGCCCCGTGGAAGTTGCCGGTCGACTCGACCCGGCCGTCCGGCAGCACCACCGGGTTGTCCACCACCGAGACGAGCTCACGGGACGCGGTGACCCGGACGAAGTCGAGGGTGTCCCGCGCCGCCCCGGCGACCTGCGGCGCGCAGCGGATCGAGTAGGCGTCCTGCACCGCGTGCGCCAGGTCGTCCCGGTGTGAGTCCATGATCGCGGAGTCCTGCAGGAGCCGGTGGATGTTGGCGGCCGACGCCGCCTGCCCCGGATGCGGCCGGATGCTGTGCAGCTCGGGCAGGAACGGCCGCTCCGAGCCGAGCATCGCCTCGGTGGCCAGTGCCGCGGTCACGTCCGCCATGGTGAACAGGTGCGCCGCGTCGGCGATCGCCAGCAGCAGCATGCCGAGCATCCCGTCGGTGCCGTTGATCAGCGCCAGCCCCTCCTTGGCGGCCAGCTCCAGCGGGCGCAGCCCGGCGGTGTGCAGCGCCTCGGCGGCCGACGCCCGGGCGCCGTCCTTGCCGATCACCCAGCCCTCGCCGAGCAGCACGATCGCGCAGTGCGCCAGCGGCGCCAGGTCGCCCGAGGCACCCAGCGAGCCGTGTTCCGGCACCCACGGGGTGATGTCGTGGTTGAGCAGGTCGGCCAGGCCCTGGGCGAGCACCGGCCGGACCCCGGAACGGCCCATCGCCAGCGACCGGATCCGCAGCAGCATCATCGCCCGGACCACCTCGCGGGGCATCGGCGCGCCCACCCCGGCGGCGTGCGAGCGGATCAGCGCGTGCTGCAACTCGGCCCGGCGTTCCGGGGCGATCGAGGTGTTGGCGAGCGCGCCGAAGCCGGTGGAGACGCCGTAGACGGGGCGGCCGGAGGCTTCGATGCCGTCCACGATGGCGCGGCTGGCGGCCATCGCCTCGACGGCGGCGGGGGAGAGCTCCACCTTGGCGTCGTGCCGGGCCACGGCGATGACGTCGGCGGGGTCGATCCCGGTGGGTTGAACGATAACGGTCATTGCACGACTCCGTTGTGGATCACGGTGCGGATCAGGGGTACACCGGGCCGGTAGGCCAGGTGCAGGTGCGAGGGTGCGTCGAGGATCAGCAGGTCGGCGCGCGCGCCGGGCCGGATCACGCCGATGTCGGAGCGGCGCAGCGCCTGCGCGCTGCCCAGGGTCGCGGCCCGGACCGCTTCCGCCGGCGTCATCCGCATCTCGCGGACCGCGAGGGCGATGCAGAAGGACATCGATGAGGTGTACGACGACCCGGGGTTGCAGTCGGTGGCCAGAGCCACGGTCACTCCCGCGTCGAGCAGCCGGCGGGCGTCCGGATAGGGCGAGCGGGTGGAGAACTCGGCGCCCGGCAGCAGCGTGGCCACCGTGGTGGTCATCCCGCCGCACGCACACATGCAGTCCATCCGGGTGCCGGCCAGCGCGTCCACGTCCGCGTCGGTCAGGTGGGTGCAGTGATCGACGCTCGCGGCGTCCAGCTCAACGGCCAGCCGCACCCCGGGGCCGGGACCGAGCTGGTTGCCGTGCACGCGGACGCCCAGGCCGAGCTCCTTGCCGGACTCCAGGATCGCGCGGGCCTGGTCGGCGTCGAACGCGCCGCGCTCGACGAAGGCGTCCACCCAGCGGGCGTGCGGGGCGGCCATCGCCAGCATCGGCCCGCACAGCAACCCGACGTAGTCGTCCGGCCGGTCCTGGTACTCGACCGGGACGACGTGCGCCCCGAGGAACGTGGTCTCGCTGGTGAACTCGGTGGCGATCCGCAGCGACCGGGCCTCGTCGGCGACGTTCAGGCCGTACCCCGACTTGATCTCGATCGTCGTGGTGCCCTGCCGCATCGCCTCCCGGACCAGCCGCCGGGCGTTGGCCCGCAGCTGTTCGTCGGTGGCCGCGCGGGTGGCCCGGACCGTGGTCCGGATCCCGCCGCCGGTGTACGGCTCGCCGGCCATCCGGGCGCCGAACTCGGCGGCCCGGTCCCCGGCGAACATCAGGTGCGCATGGCTGTCCACGAAGCCGGGCAGCACCGCCGCGCCCTCGGCGTCGATCCGCTGGTCCGCGGCGGGCGCCTCGGCGGCCGGGCCGACCCAGGCGATCCGTTCGCCGTCGACGACCACGGCCGCGTCCGGGATCAGGTCCCGTTCGGCGTTGGTGAACAGTTCGCCGATGTTCGTGATCAGCAGGCTCATCACAGCACCGCCGCGATCGCCGAGCGCAGTGCGGCCGGCACGTCCATGCCGAGATGCCGTCCGTCGCGGACCACCGGTCGCCCGTCCACGATCACGTCGGTGACATCCGCCGCGGTGGCCGCGAAGACCGTCCCGGCCGGGTCGATGCCCGCGGTGCGCGGGCTGTCCAGGGACACCGCGACCAGGTCGGCCCGCTGCCCGACGGCAATCTCTCCAGCGTCGGACCAGCCCAGCGACGCGTGCCCGGCCCGGGTGGCCGCGGTGATCAGCTCGGCCGCGGTGAAGTGCCCGCGCTGCCGGGTGGCCAGCCGCTCGTCCAGCTCCAGGCCGCGCGCCTCCTCGAAGAGGTCGATCACGGCGTGGCTGTCGCTGCCCAGGGTCAGCGTGGTGCCGCCGTCGGCCAGGGCGCGGGCCGGGCCGATGCCGTCGGCCAGGTCGCGTTCGGTGGTGGGGCAGAAACAGGCGTGGCTGCCCTCCACCAGCGCGCGATCGGCGTCGGTCAGGTGGGTGGCGTGCACCGCGGTGGTCATCGGCTGCCAGACACCCATGGCGTCGAGCAGTTCGGTGGGGGAGCAGCCGTGCACCGCCCGGCACTGCTCGTTCTCGGCCGGCTGCTCGGAGAGGTGCACGTGGACCGGCAGGCCGTCGGTGCGTGCGGCGAAGGCGGCCATCCCGTCCGCCGGGGCGGCGCGCACCGAGTGCAGGGCCGCGCCGATCCGGACGTGGCCACCGCCGCGCAGGGCGTCGAACCGGGAATACCACCCGTCGTAGTCGCCGTCGCCGAACCGGCGCTGCACGCCGTCGAGGGGCTTGCCGTCGACACCGGCGGTCAGGTACACCGCGTCGAGCAGGGTGATCCGGATGCCGGCCTCGGCGGCGGCGGCGGTCAGCGCGTGACCCATCGCGTTCGGGTCGGCGTACCGGGTGCCGTCCGGCCCGTGGTGCAGGTAGTGGAATTCGCCGACGCAGGTGATGCCGGCCAGCGCCATCTCGCCGTAGGCCGCCCGGGCCAGGGCGAAGTAGTTGTCCGGGTCGAGACGGCCGGCGACCCGGTACATCAGGTCGCGCCAGGTCCAGAAGCTGCCGCGGTCGCCGTGGGTGCGGCCGCGCAGAGCGCGGTGGAAGGCGTGCGAGTGCGCGTTCGCCATCCCCGGCAGAACGAGACCCGACAGCCTTTCACCCGAAATCCCGGTTGATACCCGGCTTATCCGGCCGTCGGCGATCTCGATGCCGACATTCTCTCTGACCTCGTCGCCGATCCAGGCGTACTGCGCGACATAGGCCGTCACGTCAGCGCCTCCAGAACCCGTGCCAGCGCGTCGATCCCCGCCTCGCAGTCCTCGTCCGAGGCCCCCTCGGCCGGCGCGTGCGACACCCCGGTCGGATTGCGGACGAACAGCATCGCGGTCGGCACGTGCGCGGACAGCACCCCGGCGTCGTGCCCGGCGCCGGTCGGCAGGATCGGCACGTCACCGAGCAGCGCGGACAGTCGCCCGGCCAGCTCCGTGTCGAAGGCCACCTCGCCGGTCACCGACTCGGCGACCACGGTCAGGTCGGTGCCGTCCCGGCCGGCCCGCTCGGTCGCCTTCTTGATCACCGATTCGAGCAGCCGGTCGAGCGTGGCGGTGTCCGCGGCCCGGGCGTCGAGCCAGCCGTGGACCAGCGACGGGATGGCGTTGGTGGCGTTCGGCTCGGCCTGGACCCGGCCCATCGTGGCGTGCGCGCCGAGCAGGCGGGCCTCCTTGTTGGCGGCCAGCACGGTGTAGGCGAAGGTGAGCATCGGATCGCGGCGGTCGGTCATCCGGGTGGTGCCGGCGTGGTCACCGGCGCCGGCGAACTCCAGCCGCCAACGGCCGTGCGGCCAGATCGCGCTGCCGACGCCGACCGGGACTTCGAGCGCACGCCCCTGCTCGATATGTAGCTCAACAAAGGCTGATATGTCACTTATTGAGGTGATCTTCCCAGTTGGCACACTCCCGAGCGCCTCCCCGAAGCTGACCCCGTCCCGGTCGGTCAACGCGGCCGCCTGGGATGGCGTGATCGCCCCGGTCAGCAGCCGGGAGCCGAGACACGGCACGCCGAACCGCCCGCCCTCTTCGTCGACGAAAGCACCAATCGCGATATTTCGGGAATGTCCGACCTGGTCCAGCGCGAGGAACGCACCCACGATGCCCAGCGGCCCGTCGTAACCGCCACCGTGCGGCACCGAGTCGAAATGCGAGCCGGTCAGCACGGTCCCCGGCGCCCACGGCTCCCCGCACCAGGCGAACAGATTCCCGTTGCCGTCCTCGGTCACGGTCATCCCCCGCGACCCCGCCTGACCCCGGAACCACTCCCGCAGCCGCATTTCCGGCGGCGTCAGCGCGTACCGCAGATATCCTCCGCTGGAAGCGCGCCCGATCCCGGCGATCTCTCCCCAGAGCCTCGCGAAGTCACTCATCGCGCATCGGAATCCGCACGTCACCGGCGCACGCCGACTCGTACCCGGCGTCCACGTGCCGCAGCACGCCCATCGCCGGGTCGTTGGTCAGCACCCGCTCGATCTTCTGCCCGGCCAGCGCGGTCCCGTCGGCCACGCACACCTGCCCGGCGTGGATGCTACGCCCGATGCCCACCCCGCCACCGTGGTGGATCGACACCCAGCTCGCCCCGGAGGCGGTGTTGACCAGCGCGTTCAGCAGCGGCCAGTCGGCGATCGCGTCGGACCCGTCGAGCATCGCCTCGGTCTCCCGGTAGGGCGAGGCGACCGACCCGGAGTCCAGGTGGTCCCGGCCGATCACCAGCGGCGCGGACACCTCGCCGCGAGCCACCATGTCGTTGAACCGGACCCCGGCCCGGTCCCGCTCGCCGTAGCCGAGCCAGCAGATCCGGGCCGGCAGCCCCTGGAAGGCGACCCGCTCACCGGCCATCCGGATCCACCGGGCCAGCGGCTCGTTCTCCGGGAACAGGTCGAGCACGGCCCGGTCGGTGGCCGCGATGTCGGCCGGATCGCCGGAGAGTGCCGCCCAGCGGAACGGGCCCTTGCCCTCGGCGAACAGCGGCCGGATGTACGCCGGCACGAACCCCGGGAAGTCGAACGCCCGGCCGTATCCGTGCAGCTGGGCCTCCCCGCGGATGGAGTTGCCGTAGTCGAACACCTCGGCGCCCGCGTCCTGGAAACCGACCATGGCTTGGACGTGCTGCGCCATGCTGGCCCGGGACCGCTCGGTGAACTCCTCCGGCTTGGTCCGCGCGTAGTCCAGGGCGTCCGCCACGTCGACGCCGATCGGCACGTAGCTCAGCGGGTCGTGCGCGCTGGTCTGGTCGGTCACGATGTCGATCGCGACGCCGCGGCGCAGCAGCTCGGGGAAGACCTCGGCGGCGTTGCCGACGATGCCGATCGAGACGGCGGCCTTCCGGGACTTGGCGTCCAGCGCCCGGTTGATCGCGTCGTCCAGGGAGTCGGCGATCACGTCCAGGTACCGGTGGTCGACGCGACGCTGCAGCCGGGTCCGGTCCACGTCCACGATCAGGCAGACGCCGCCGTTCATGGTCACCGCGAGCGGCTGGGCGCCGCCCATCCCGCCGCACCCGCCGGTCAGCGTGAGCGTGCCGCCCAGGTCGCCGCCGAAGCGTTTGGCGGCCACGGCGGCGAACGTCTCGTACGTGCCCTGCAGGATGCCCTGCGTCCCGATGTAGATCCACGAGCCGGCCGTCATCTGCCCGTACATGGTCAGCCCGAGCTGCTCCAGCCGGCGGAACTCCGGCCACGTGGCCCAGTCGCCGACCAGGTTCGAGTTGGCGATCAGCACCCGCGGCGCCCACTCGTGCGTGCGCAGCACCCCGACCGGTTTGCCGGACTGCACCAGCAGCGTCTCGTCGCCCTTGAGCGTGTCCAGCTCGCGGACGATCGCGTGGAACGACGGCCAGTTGCGCGCGGCGCGGCCGGTTCCCCCGTACACCACAAGATCTTCCGGCCGCTCGGCTACCTCCGGGTCGAGGTTGTTGAGCAGCATCCGCTTGGCGGCCTCCTGCGGCCAGCCCATTGCGGTGTACGACGTGCCACGCGGTGCCCGGATCTCGTCCATCCTGGTCATCTCCCCTGTTCCCTACGCCACAAAGATGTTCCGGCGGGTGGCCGACGCCTCGAACTCCTCAAGCCGGCGTTGCACCGGCTCCGGAGCGGCGTCGCACATCGCCTCGAGCAGCACCATCGCCATCGCCATCGGCCCGGTGTGCAGGTCGAACACGAGCTGGGTGCCGACCGCGGCGGGCAGCACCACGTCGGCCGCCTCGGACACCGGGCTGACCGCCGAGTCGGTGATCGCGACCACGGCGAAGCCGGCGGCCTTCGCCTCGTGGACCGCCTCGACCGACTCGCGCGGGTAACGCGGCAGCACGATCGCCAGCATCGCACCG
Source organism: Actinoplanes sp. SE50/110 (assembly GCF_900119315.1). Classification (NCBI taxonomy): domain Bacteria; kingdom Bacillati; phylum Actinomycetota; class Actinomycetes; order Micromonosporales; family Micromonosporaceae; genus Actinoplanes; species Actinoplanes sp. SE50/110. The sequence goes on from NZ_LT827010.1 coordinate 1,221,247, forward strand.
GCGCCCGCCGCGCGGGCCTGATCCAGCCGGTCGTACAACCCGGTCCCGCCGCTGTCGAGCACCCGCACATCGGGGAAGGCCTTGGCGGCGAAATACCCGAAATACGCGGCGAGCGGAGCCGCCGCGCGCAATCCCAGCACCGGCAGCGGCCGGCTGGCGGCCAGCAGCTCGGCCGCCCGCCGCACATCGCCGGGCCGCTGCAGCTCCTCGGCGAGCCGGCGCAGATGCTCGGTCTCGGCCAGCACCGCCCGCTGCATCGCGTTCTCCCCGCCCGGCTCGCTCGGCGCGTCCGAGGCGAGCGCCCGCAGCTCGCGGCGCAGCGCCGGATATCCGGAGTAGCCCAGCGCCATCGCGAACCGGGTCACCGACGGCTGACTCACCCCGGCGATCTCGGCCACCTCGGCCGCCGACAGATAGGCCGCCTTGGCCGCGTGCTCGACCAGGCTGTGCGCGATCCGCCGCTGGGTCGGGGTCAGGCGCGCCCCCTGAAACAGGTCGAGCACCCGCTCCGCCGTCCTGACCACTCCGTCATTCACCAGGCCAGCCTATGCATAAAAACTTTCACACGCCAGGCCCTCGGTCGGGCGCAGCCATGAAAGGCTGGGGGCATGCGGATCAGGGACCTGCACACGTATCCGGTCAAAGGCTGTCATCGCCTGGACCACGCCGAGGCCGAAGTTCAGCCCTGGGGCCTGGCGGGCGACCGCCGGTGGATGATGGTCGACCCCGACGGGGTGGGCCTGACGCAACGCGACGAGCCGCGGCTCACCCAGCTCGCCGTCCACCCGAGGCCCGGCGGCCTGCGCCTGAGTGCCCCGGGCCTGCCTGACCTGGAGATCGATGAGCCGGCCGCCGGCGCCAAGATCAGTGTCCGGGTGTTCCGGAACAAGCCGGAGGTGCCCGCCCGGGTTGCCGAGAGTCAGTGGAGCAGCGCCTTCCTCGGCCGCGACGCCCGGCTGACCTGGCAGGCCGACCCGACCGGTCGCACCATCGCGGACCGCGCCCTGCCGAGCGACCGGGTCAGTTTCGCCGACAGCTACCCGCTGCTGCTGGCCAGCACGGCGTCGCTGGACGCGGTCAACGACTGGCTGGCCGAGGCCGGCGAGGATCCGGTCCCGATGCACCGGTTCCGCCCCAATCTGGTGGTCACCGGTGCTCCCGCCTGGGCCGAGGACGGCTGGCTGGGTGGCCGGCTGCGGATCGGCGAGGTCACCTTCCGGGTGGCCAAGCACTGTGCCCGTTGCCTGGTCGTCACCATCGACCAGGAGACCGGTGAGACCGGCCGGCAGCCGCTGCACGTGCTCGGCCGGCACCGGCGGATCGATGGCGGCCTGATGTTCGGGGTCAAACTGATCCCGGACCTCGCGGCCGGCCGGAGCGGAGTGGTACGTCCCGGTGACGCGGTGACACCGCTGGAGTGACGCGGCACTCATTAGCGGTACATATGTCTTAGGAGAGTCTTAGAACATTTGCCGCGAGCGCCATCCGCAACCAGTATCGCTGAGCGTGAGTGCTCATCGACGCCCGTTCCCGACCCGATGGCTCGCGGCCGGCGGCGCCGCCGGCCTCGCCGGCATCATCGGCGTGGCACTGGTGCTGCAGTCCGGCGGATCGGCCTGCGCCGCGCCGCCGAGCACCACCACCAAGACCGGCAAAGCCACCTTCTACGACCTGGGTGGCACGTCCGGCAACTGCTCGTTCGAGGTCCCGGCCGACGACCTGTACGTCGCGCTCGGCCCCGACGAGTACTCCGGCGGCGCGTCCTGCGGGGCGTACCTCGACGTCACCGGCCCGAAGGGCACCGTCCGGGTCAAGGTCTTCGACTCCTGCCCCGAGTGCGACACCGGACACCTGGACCTGAGCCATACCGCGTTCAAGAAGATCGGTGCCGAGGTCGCCGGGATCATCCCGATCAAGTACAAGCTGGTCGCCAACCCGCGGGTCCCCGGACCGATCACGGTCCGGATCAAGGAGGGCGCGTCCCGGTACTGGTTCGCCGCCCGCATCGACAACCACGCGAACCTGCTGTCGTCGGTCAAGGTGGCGGGCCCCGGCGGCACGTTCCGGAGCGCGCAGCGCACCGACTACAACTACTGGCTGATCGACGGCGGGGCCGGCTCCGGGCCGTACCGGTTGAAGATCACCGACGTCTACGGCATCACGACCACGGTGTCCGGCATCGCGATGAAACCCGGCGTGGTGCAGAAGACCGGCGTGTCGGTCAGCGGCCGCTCCGCGATCGTCGAGAACGGGACCGTCGCCAAGAAGAACGCCTCCGCCAAGCCTGCTGTGTCCCCGTCGGGGTCGGTCGCCCCCAAGGCCGCTACCCCGTCCGCGTCCTCGGTGGCCCCGCTGCCCGCTTCGGCTGTTGCCGTCCCGGGCACCACCGAGGACGCACTCCTCGCCGCCGCCGACGCCACAACCAGCTGCGGCTGACATCCGCGCAAGCTGAAGCGGGTCACCATCCGCTGTTGGGCACGGCCAACCCGAAAACCCCTGTGCACAACCTGTGGATAACGCATCCTGTGGATGACGCGCCCTGTCGGCGTCGGGTTCGGTGAGTGACGACCCCCCACCGCGCGCGATCCGCCCACCGCGCCCATCGTGACGCGGGGCTTCCGGGGGCTCGGCCCCCGGAGCCGGCATGACGAGCGGGCCAGGTCCGCGCTTTCCGCGGACACACTCCGCCCTCCGCTCGTGCGGGAGAAGGGACTCGAACCCTCACGCCCTCTCGGGCACGGGCACCTAAAACCCGCGCGGCTGCCGATTTCGCCACTCCCGCTCGTTCTGCCCGTCACGGGGCAGAGCGTTGGGTGGAGTCTAAACGGTCAGGCCGTACCGTGGCTCCTCGGTTCTGACCGTTTCCCATCGCCGTGCACGGCGGCCGCCTTGCGGGTTGGTACCGCATGACGACCGCCGTGAGCCGGGGACCCGGTCCGCACCGGTGGTGACGGAGCCGTGTGGAGTGCCCTCCTCATCGGCGTTCCGGGCCCCGACTTGCGGACTTTCCCGAAGTTCGGACAGTCTCAGTCCAGGCCGAGGTCGCGGCGGAGCTTGGCGACGTGCCCGGTGGCCTTCACGTTGTAGAGGGCCCGCTCTATCGCCCCGTTCTCGTCGATCACGAAGGTGGAGCGGATCACGCCGGTCACCGTCTTGCCGTACAACTGCTTCTCGCCGAAGGCCCCGTACGCGGTCAGCACGCTCTTGTCCTCGTCGCTGACCAGCGGGAAGGTGATCGCGTCCTGGTCGCGGAACTTCGCCAGTTTGGCCGGTTTGTCCGGAGAGATCCCGACCACCTCGTATCCGGCGGCCTGCAGCGACGCCAGCGAGTCCCGGAAGTCGCAGGCCTGCTTGGTGCAGCCGGGCGTCATCGCGGCCGGGTAGGCGTAGAGCACGACCTTGCGCCCGCGCAGGTCTTTCAGCGAGAGGCTTTCGCCGGTGTCGGTGGTCAGGGTGAAGTCGGGCGCGGCGTCGCCGGCGCTGAGACGCACGTTGTCAGTCATGGCACCGAGATTAGTGCCGCCCGCCCGGCTTCCGGTGGCACCGCGTGCCCGGTCAGGCAGCGCGGCGGGCACTCCACAGGCGTTCCGCGGCGGTCAGGTCCCGGGGCCACTGCTCACCGCGGCGGCGCAGCGTGTACTCGGTGACCGAGTAGTCGCCGACCAGCCGGTGGAATGCGGCCAGCACGTCCGTCTCCCGAAACGGCTTGCACGAGAAGACGTTGACGAAGATCTCCCGCAGGTGCGGATAGGTGTGGATCGCCGCGTGCGACTCGGCCAGGATCACCACGGCTGATTTCCCGGCTTTCTCCGGCGGCCCGCCCTCGGTGGCCACCAGCGGCCCGGCGATCACCGTCATCCCGATCCGGGTGACGAGGTCGCGCATGAACCGGGTCAAGACCTCGTCGTCGTCGAGCGCGCTGATGTCGGCGATGCCGGACAACCGGAGGGTCAGCTCATCGCCGTAGTGATCGTTGTCCATGACGCCTCCCAGGGCCGTTGACTTCACAGTAGTCGCCCCGCGAACCCCGCGATATGCCACGTTTCCGCTGGTAGAGGCCGCATGAGGATTCCGTTTCGGCAGGCCGTGCCCGCACGGCTTTCCCTGGTGAAGACACGGTGGACAGTGCGCTTTCCGATGTGCTCCCGCGGACATGGGAATGCCGGTCTGGCCAGCCGCCACGGATCTTCAGTACGCTCCCCGGCGGAGTCGCGAGTCGCGCTTCCGTGTCGAGAGCGGAGTACACAGGCCATGACCGAACCCACCGGCGGCACCACGGCGAACGGCAACACCACCGTCTCCGGCGAGGTGGTGGAGAAGATCGCGGCCGCCGCCGCCCGCACCGTCCCCGGCGTCGCCGACCTGGGTGGCGACGTCGCCCGCTTCTTCAACAGCGTCCTCGACAGGGTCGGCCTGGACACCGTCGGCGACGCGAGCCGCGGCGTCCGCGCCGACGTCAAGGAGGGCACCGCCACCATCAACGTGGTCGTCGTCCTGGCCGCCGGCACGGTCGTCGCCGAGGTCGTCACCGCCGTCCAGCAGAAGGTCACCGAGGCGGTGCAGAGCTACGGCCTGCGCGTGCTGGCCGTCAACGTCAACGTCGACGACATCGCCCTTCAGGCCTGACCCACCGCGTCCGCCGCACCGGAACGGGCAGCTTCGCGCTCCCGTCCGGTGACCCGGCCCTCGTCTAAAGGCGACATGCGGGAAAGAGGCCGCGGATCACCGCCAGGTTCGCGTCAGCAGAAGTCACCACATGGGGCCGTACGCCTTTGAACCCGAGCCGCCCCGCCACAACGTCATGCGCGAAGTGGTGGAAAGCGTCCACTACCGGCAGGAACCGCAGGTCCTCCAGGTCGTTCGGGGTCAGCACGCCTCCGTGCAGAGCGGCCTGATCGAACACCCGCACCACACCGCGCCAGGACACGGTCCGCGCCCGGACAAGCTCGGGCCGCTTGTTCAAGCCCAGCACCTCGATCGTTTCAGCCCCGCGCGTGGTCAGCCCTTCGAAGACCCCGGTCGAAAGCAATGTCATGTGATCGGCCGAGTCGTCGACGGACGGATCCAGCAGAAGCGGCTGTCCGTTCCCGTCGAGGGGGAACACCTCCTGCTTAGCCTGCTGATTGCAGTACGCGCAGGCGAGCAGATGGTTGTCCCACACGAAGGTTCGCAGCGGAGCCCGCCTGATCGGCTCGTAGTGGTCGACGTCGGTGCCCCGGCTCTCGTGGCAGTACATGCAGAAAGCCGGTCGGGCGCAACTGACACACAGGTGTGTCTTCAGGCCACGACGCGTGGTGGTGGCGGTCTTCCACGCTTTCCGCGCGTCCTGGTACGGGCTGGTGCTACCGCTGAGCTGCCTGGTTCTGGCGGCGAGACTGGTGGAGAGGGAGCCCGGGAGGGGCCGGCGGGCGAACGGGATCACGCTTCCCCGCCGAGGACGTCGCGGGCCCTGCTGCTCGGCGACGGCGACAACTCCTCGCTCAGCTCGGCGAGTTTCTCCAGGTCGCCGGCTTGGGCGTGGCCGCGGATGGCCAGTCGTTCCAGCCGGGTCAGCTCGGCACGGAGTTCGTCGACCCGCTGGGAGTATGGCGATTCCAGGCCGAACAGCTCGGTCAGCACGGCGTCGTCGGCGCTGCCGTTGACGACTCGGCGGTAGAGCTCGTCATCGACGACGCGGGGTGCGAAATCGTCGTCCGGGCCGGGAAGTTGGATGAGACCGCCGGGGGAGGCGCTCTGGCAGATGTATGGGCTGTGCGTGGTCACGATGAACTGGATGTTCGGGAAGTGCTCCCGCAGCCATGGCGCGATCCGTTTCTGCCAGGAAACGTGCAGGTGCGCATCGACCTCATCGATCAGCACGATCCCCGACGTCAGCACCCTGGGCGGGTATTCCCCGGTCCACGGAACGCCCAGCCGGAAGCAGTCACTGATCTGCCGGACGATGTCGGTGATCAGCGCGGTGACACTGCGGTAGCCGTCGCTCATCTCCTCGATCAACATGGGTGGGCCGGACTGCCGGGCGATCCAGAGTCCATCCGGGTCGACGCGGTCGACGGCATGTCCATCCGGAAAGAGCCCGTCGTTCAACAGGGCGAGGAGGAAGCCCTCCATGTCGGCGTACCGCTGCTGACCGGACCGGGCACGGTAGTTGACCTGCTGCAACCAGTGGACGGTCTCGGCGAGCGAGGCCTCCTCCCGGAACAGGGTCGCGAACCGGGCGACGGTCCAATCGCCGGCCGTCAGGCGTGCGACCTCGCTGCTGGAACCGGCCAGGCGCCGGAATGGTCCGTAGCCGGCCGCGAACCAGCTCTCCGGGTTGGACCGCCACAGCGAAATTCTCGCGTGCTGCTCGCTCCGGGAATCAAGCCCCGATTCCGGTCTGGCGCGCGCGCCTTCCGTCCGCGGCCACCGCAGGCGTGCCTCGAGGAAGCGTTCCGGCGGGAAGATCTCATCTCCGGCCAGCCGAATGTCAGCGTGCACGACGGCCGTCGCCGCCTCGTGGGTCACCCAGTCGCGGACGCCTTCGGTCAAACTGTTGGTGACCTCCGGCCCGGCGAGGGCGGTGGCGGCGGCCCGGAGCAGTGTCGTCTTGCCCGACCCGTTACGCCCCGCGATGACGACCAAGCCGGGATAGCGGTCGGTCGGCTCGCCGTCCGCGGAAAGCTCGAAGCCGAGGTCGACCTCGTGGGAACCATGGAAGCCGCGCACGTCGCTGATCCGTAGGCGGTGCAGATACACCGAATGTCCTCCCCTGGCCGGCCCGGCTGTCGCCTTACGACACCCTAGTCGCGGGGGCAGGGTCGGGGACGGCGGCGCGCATCTGGAGGAGGCCGGTGAGGGCGAGGGTGGCGCCGGTGGTCAGGGTGGCGGTGACGCAGGCGCGGGCGAGCCAGCCGGGGCCGGTGGCCGGGACGACCGCGGCCAGATAGACGTCGGAGCTGGCGAAACCGGCGAAGGCGGCGATCACGAAACCGGACAGGGCCAGGTAGAACGGCGGGTGTTTCCAGGCGGCGCCGAGGGCCAGGGCGGCGGTCAGGAGCAGGACGCCGGACCAACCGGCGCCGTCCAGGCCGCGGGTCACGGCGTACGCGAGGATGGAAAGAGCGGAGACGACCGCGAGTGGCGGGATCACCCGTGGGCGCAAGCGGATCAGGGCCGTCAGGGCCGCGGTGAGCAGGAGCACGCCGGCCCACCACGCCCAGGTGGCCGGCGGCGGCTCGTAGTCCAGCGCGCCGCGGATCGCGAAGAGGCGGACCTGGTCGCGCAGCGGGACCGTCCAGTCACGCAGCCGGTGCGCATGGCCGGGGTCGGTCACCGCCTGCGGCGGGCGGACCGTGCCGAGCCAGTGGGTGCGCTGGTCGTGCCAGCGGATCGTGTGGCCGGCGGACACTTTCTGCCAGCTGGGCGGTGCGGTGGGGTCGGCGACCGGGGGGACCGGGGTGTCGCCGGCCAGGGTCCGGTTCACATAGGCGGCGGGGGAGCCCAGGTTCTGGTAGACGCCGTCGGGGCGCAGCTCCAGGTACGGCTCGCCGGAGTAGCCGAGCACCTCGATCGACCGGCCGGTGTCGTTGGTCAGTTCCAGCCGGGCCCCGCCCTCGACGGTGCGTACCGACAGGCCGCGCATCGGGTCGCTGATCCCGCTGACCGTGGTGCGGTAGGAGGTCACGTTCGCCCCCTCGCCGCCGTGCGCGAACGCGGGCGTGGCCGGCGCGATCATCGCGCCGGCCACGGCCAGGATCAGGGTGATCCGTCTCACCCGGCCGCCTTCGTGACGGCCTGGGTGATCTGGTCGAGCTGCGGCACGGTGTCGTTCGGACCCTTGAGCTGGGTGCCGTTGACCACGACGGTCGGCGTGCCGTTGAAGCCACGCTTGGAGAACGTCTCGGTGTTCTGCGTCGCCCATGCCTCATAGGTACCGGCGTTGACCGCGTTCGCGAACTTGTCGCTCGTCAAGCCGACCGACTTGCCCAGCTCGATCAGCTTCGCGTTGGACAGGCCGTCGCTGCCCTCCTGCGGCTGGTTGGCGTAGAGCACGTCGTGGAACTCGGGGAACCTGCCGTCCTCGGCCGCCGCCGCGCCGGCGCCGGCCGCCCGGGTCGAATACCGCGTCCCGTTCGACGAGCGGTCCAGGATCGAGACGACGTGATACCGCAGGGTGATCTTGTTGGCGGTGGCCATCTGCCGCAGCGTGGCGCCGCTGGACCCCTCGAAGTTCTTGCAGTTGGGGCACATGAAGTCCTCGTAGAGGTCGACGGTGACCGGGCCGGAGCCGACCGCGAACGCGGTGCCCTCGTCGACCGCCACACTCGGGGTGACCAGCTTGCCGTCATCCGTGCCGGACAGCTGCGAATACCCGATGAAGCCGGCGATGACCAGCACCGCGACCACGGCCACCGAGGTCCACAGGGTCACCTTGCGGCGTTTCTCCTGCGCCCGCTGTCGCTCGACGATCTGCCGCGCCTTCACCGCGCGGTCCCGGCTGCCCTTGCTCACGACGCATCCCCCATCAGCACGCCATCGATTGAGAACCGGGTCCGTGGCCGCCACAGCAGGATCCCGGAGAGTGCCAGGAAACCGAGGTCACGCAGGATGTCCAAGCCGTACTCGGTGGCGCGGCCGGCGGCCAGATCGCCGCCGGTGCTGAAGCAGCCGCAGTCGATGCGCAGGCCTTTCGCCCAGGCCCAGGCGATCCCGAAGATGAAGACGGCCAGCAGCACCGCGGAGATCCCGGCGACCAGCCGGGTCGACAGGCCGGCCAGCAGCAGCAGGCCCAGCGCGATCTCGAGGAACGGCTGCACGCCGCCGACGACCTTGGCCACGTCATAGGACATCAGGTGGTACGCGTAGACCGCCCGCGCCGACTCGGCCAGGTCACCGATCTTCGTGGCGCCGGCGATCAGCCAGACGGCGGCCAGCCCGAGCCGGGCCAGCGTGGAGACCCACGGCCAGGCCGATGCGCGCGTGGTGGTTTCCATGGTCACGCCCGTTAGACGACGATGATCCGGCCCTGGTTCCCGACCATCTCCGGTCCCAAGGAAACTCTCAGTCAGCTCGCCTGCGCCCGGGCGACCGCGGTGATCAATTCGTCGCGGGCGCGGGCCACCCGGGAGCGGATGGTGCCCACCGGCACCCCCTCCACCTCGGCCGCCTCCGCGTAGGACAGGCCGATCACCTGGGTCAGCACGAACGCCGTCCGCCGCTCGTCGCTCAGCCTGCTCAGCAGGTCCGCGCTGGTCATCCGGTGCGCCGGGTCGGGCGCCGGCGCCTCGGTCGCGGCCTGCGCGGCGAGCCGCACATCCAGCCGGCGGCGGCGCACCACGGCCCGCAGGTGGTCGGCGCAGGCACGCCGGGCGATGCCGAGCAGCCAGGTGCGCACCGTGGACCGGCCCTGGAACGAGTCCAGCGCCCGGAACGCCCGCAGGAACGTCTCCTGGGTGAGGTCGTCCGCGGCGCCCGGGTCGACCAGCGCGGCGGTGAATCGCCACACCTCGGTCTGGGTGGCCCGCACGAACGCGGCCTGGGCGACCGGGTCGCCGGCGCGGGCGGCCAGCGCCAGCGCGGTGGTCTCGTCCGTCTCGTGCTCACCATCGGTCACGAGCCGCATCGTACGCGCATCGTCCGGGACCCGAACCGGCCGCGTGTTGCGCACGTACCACCCGCGTGTGGTCTTCCCGGAGGCGATCAGAGAGCATGGCCGTCATGACCGTTGACCGACGCCGGGGCGCGACCGTTCTGCTCGGACTCCTGATCGGGCTGATCGGGGTCCTTCTCTCGGCCGGGCCGGCCAGCGCGCACGCGGCTCTGGTCAGCAGCGACCCGGGCACCGGCACGATCGTGCCGGACGCGCCGAACAAGGTGACCCTCACCTTCAGCGAGTCGGTGCAGCTGATCTCCGGCAAGATCCGGGTGGTCGCGCCCGACGGCTCCCGCGCCGACCAGGGCGATCCGGCGGTCGACGGCTCCCGGGTGACCATCCCGTTGCGCTCCGGCGGCGCCCGCGGGACCTACCTCGTCACCTTCCGGGTGATCTCCGCCGACTCGCACCCGGTCGGCGGCACGTTCAGCTATTCGGTGGGCGCGCCGTCGACGCCGCCCTCGGCGGACGACTCCGCGAACGTCAAGGTCGATCCGGTGGTCCGGACCCTCATCCCGGTCGGGAAATATCTGGGGTACGCCGGACTCGTGCTCCTGGTCGGGCCGGTGCTCGTGCTGGCCCTGCTGTGGCCGCAGCGGCTGTCCCGCCGCGGCCCCGGCCGGCTGATCTGGACCGGCATCGGCCTGGTCACCGGCAGCACCGTGCTGGCCATCTGGCTGCAGGCGCCGTACACGCTGGGCACCAGCCTCTTCGACGTCCGGGTCGGCGACCTGCGCGACGTGCTGGGCAGCACGTTCGGCGCGGTGATGCTGGTCCGGCTGGCGGTCGTGGTGGCCGCCGCGTTCCTGCTGCGCCCGCTGTTGGTCGGCGCGGGCGGCGAGTCCCGGCTCGACCTGGCGCTGCTCGGTGTCCTGGGGGTGGCCGCGCTGGCCACCTGGCCGCTGACCGGGCACCCGACCGCGTCCCCGGTGGCGGGCGTCTCGGTGGTGCTGGACGCGCTGCACCTGGCCGCCATGTCGGTGTGGCTCGGCGGGCTGGTCATGCTGTTCGCGTTCCTGCTGCCCCGGGCCAACGCACGGGAGCTGACCGCGATCCTGCCGATCTGGTCGCGCTGGGCGTTCACCGCGGTCGGCGCGCTGATCTTCGCCGGCGTGGTCCAGGCGCTGATCGAGATCTCCACCCTCAGCGGGCTGTTCACCAGCACGTACGGCCGGCTCATCCTGGTCAAGGCGGGTCTCGCCGCGCTGGTGGTGGGCATCGCGGCGTACTCCCGGAAACTGGTCAGGGACCGGACCGCCGAGGAGTCCCCGCGCGTCCTGCGCCGGATGGTGCTGGCCGAGCTCGCGGTCACCGCCGTGGTGCTCGGGGTCACCTCGGCGCTGGTGCAGATCGCGCCGCCACGCACCGCCGAGGCGTCGGAGAACACCACCACCGACACCACGGTTTCCCAGACGCTGACCGAGAAGACCATGACGCTGCAGATGGACATCTATCCGGCGACCGTGGGCAACAACTCGATGCACGTGTATGCGTACACCCCGGACAACAAACCGCAGACGGTGCTGGAGTGGAAGGCGACCGCGGCGCTGCCGTCCGCGGGCATCGAACCGATCGAGGTTCCCCTGCTGCGGATCACCGACTTCCACGCGATCGGCGACTTCGCGCTGCCGCAGGCCGGCGACTGGACGTTCAAGTTCACCGCGCGCACGTCCGACATCGATCAGACCACCTTCACCGCGACGGTGAAAATCCGCTGATTCCCTTGTGCGACAAAGGCCCGGTCTGTAACGGACCGGGCCTTTGCCGTATCTGTTGAGGGCTGCCTGCTCGTTTGACCACTTTGGGGATATTTGCCTCGGTATGGTGCGCGCAGTGGGGCCCGAGAAGGGGGAATGAACGATGCGGCTGATCCGGCCGGTCCTCGGCATGCTGCTTTTGACGATCGGACTGCCCGCGCTGCTGGCCGGCGGATGCCTGTGGGCCGTCCTCCGGCACCGCGACGCCGGCGGCGCTTTCAGTGCTGAGCTGCAGCGACTCGACGCGCCCGGGTACGCGATCGTGGTACCGGACGTCGACCGGCTACTGCGCGACGACGCGTCGTTCGCCCGGATCGGCGGCACCGAATTGCGGGTCACCGCGCTCACCGCCGGCGGTCCCGCCTTCATCGGCCTGGCGCCGGCCGCCGATGTCGACGACTACCTGCGTGACGTTCCGCACACCGAGGTGAGCGGCGTCCAGGTCGGCACCGGCGAACTGCCGATCACCGCCACCCGGGTCGACGGCTCGACCGGGCTGCCGTCCGCCCCCGGTCACCAGAGCTTCTGGACCAGCACCGGCGGTGGCGCGCTGCGCTGGACCCCGGAGACGGCCTCCGGCGACTACAGCCTGGTGATCATGAACGCGACCGGCGCCCGCGGCCTGCGCCTCGACGGCACCGTCGAAGCCCGCCCCGGCTGGCTCGACCCGGCCGCCTGGGCCCTGCTCACCCTCGGCGCCATCCTCCTGATGGCCGGTGTCGTGGTCCTGGCCACCCCCGGCCGCCGTCGCGACATCGTCTACGTCGTCGAACCCAGCCAGGTCCCCGACCTGATGAAGGCGATCGGTGCGCCGCTGCCGATGCGTGCCCTGGAAGGCGGCACCACCGATGGCCTGAACCCGGCCGGTGCGCTCGCGCTGATGCGGCGTGGCCTGGTCGGATTCGGTCACGGCGACGACGCCGGCCACGCCGGCCTGCTGCAGCGCGCCTTCGGCCAGCGTCTCCCCGGCAGCCACCGCGACAGCGACACCCTCACCGGCGTCTTCGGGGGGCCGGACGGGGCGCACCGCCCGCGCACCCTGGCCGACTCGCAGCCGGCCCGGCCGCCGGCGCTGCCCCAGTTCGCCTGGCCGCCGAAGAAGGCCGGCGGCACGGAAGGCGAGCACCTCCCGGTCACCTCCGGATTGCGCGGTACGTCATCAGCCGCCTCCGCCTCGCACACCGCGACCAGCATCCGCCCCAACGCCCTGACCCCCGTGGTCCCCGGCGCTCTGCCCGTCCCGTCCCCGGCTTCCGCGACCGAGTCCGCTTCGGCGGGTTCAGCGCCGGCCGCGGGCCGGGCGGTCCCCTCCGGATCGTCGGCGGCCCCGGGTTCCGAGCCGATCGCCGACTCGGCGGCTTCGGGTCCGGCCGTGATGGACGGATCGGCGGCCCCCTGGGGTTCGATGGCCGACCCGGCCTCCGTGGACGTCGCCGGGGCCGCTGTGTTCGGGGCGGGCCGGAGCGCGCAATCCGCGGCGGCCGCTGTGTTCGCGGCGGGCCGGGGCGCGGAATCCGCGGCGGCCCCTGTGTCCATGACCGGTCAGGACGCGGAATCCGCATCCGGACCGGTGAAGGCCCCCGGCGGTGCACCGGGCAACCGGCAGCGGGCGGAAGCTCCGGCCGCCGGCCCGAACGCGACGGGCCTCGCCGGTGCCGCGGCACCGGCGCTCACACCCGGCCGGCCGCTGGGCCTTCTCGGCGAGACACCGGCACCGGCCGGCCTGCCCGCCGCCCTGCCGGGCACCCGCCCCGACCGGCAGAGTCGCCGCCGGAACGCGGCCGCGGCCGACCTGCCGGAATTCCACGCCACCGCGGTCGGTGCCTGGGTGGCCCAGACTGCCCCGGAACGCGCCCGCCAGACCGAGGCCCAGGCCGCCGCGGCCCTCCGCGAGGCAGCCCGCCACCGCGCGGCGCCCGCCACCGGGGTCACACCGGCGAAGCAGGCGGACACCGCGTTCCGGGCCGCACCATCCGACGCGGAACCTGCCGAAGCTGTTCCTGCTCAGCCGGTCGAGGCGACGTCGGTCGAGGCCGGGAAGCCCGAAGCCGTGACCGGCGGCGCTACGTCGGCCGCGGTCGTGCAGGGCGCGGCCATGACCGGCGGGCTTGCATCGACCGATGGCATGAATGCGGACGTCGCGCCGATCGAGGGTGCGAAGACCCAAGCCGCGACGACCGAGGTCTCGCAGCCTGAGGGTGCGACGGTTGAGGTCTCGCAGCCTGAGGGTGCGACGGTTGATGGCACGTCGACCAGCGTTGAGCCGGCTGACGTGCAGTCCGGCGAGGTGGAGTCGGCCGAGGCCACGCGGCGCGGAGAAGGGAAGCCCGGGCACGGCCGCGGGGCCTGGCCGGCTCCGGCTCCCCGGCGGGTTGCGCTGCTCACCGGGCCGAGTGCTACCGACTGGTCGGCGACCGGACTGACCCGGATGGGCAGCAGCCGTCCCTCGCCCAAGTCCGCCGCTCACCCGTCGACCGCGGGATCACCCTCCCACGCCGGGTTCGAACCTGGTCGGCAGTCCAGCGCCGCTCGGTCCACTGACACCGTTGACGCTGCCGCCGACGCCGCTGACACGTTTGACACCGCCGACACCGCCGTCGCCGCGGCGAAGCCGCAGGCCATGCCGTCGCGAGCCGCGATGGGCGCTGCCAAGATCGCCGTTGCGTCCGGAGCGGTCAAGGTCGCGGCCCCCAAGGACGCCTTGGACACCAAGGACGCCTTGGACACCAAGGACGCCTTGGACACCAAGGACGCCTTGGACACCAAGGACGCCTTGGACACCAAGGACGCCTTGGACACCAAGGACGCCTTGGACACCAAGGACACCGAGATCGCGGATGCCGGGGACAGCAGGGCCGCCCTTACAGGAACCGCCCCGAAGGCGGTGCCGGCTCAAGCTCCGGCCACGGAGCCCACCGCGAAGGAGGCCGTCACCACCGGCACGGCCGCCCCCGACGAGGCCGCTACCGCGACTGCCGTCACTTCTCCGGCTGACGCCGGCCCGGCCGCGAACCAGACGCCGACCACTGACCCGGCAGCCGGTGACACGGCCGCGACTGAGGTGTCGGCTTCAGGGACGGCGGTCTCGCCCGCATCTGCTGCGGGAGCTGTCGTCGAGGACGAGCCGGAATCGGTGGACACCGCGGCGGTCGACGGAGAGACTGCCGTCGAGGCCACCGCGGCGGTGACCGGGGATGCCCCGGCAATCGAGGGCGTGGTGTCCGGGACTGAGCAGCGGAACGCCTCGGGCGAGCCGGCTCCGGAGACCGAGAAGCGGGACGAACCGAAGACGCCGATCGTGCCGTTCCCGACTCGGCACCCGAGCACTCCCGCCCGGCCGGTGCCGTCCGCTCGGGTCGGTGAGCGCCGGCTGTCGATCCACGAGGCGGAGGCCGCTCCGGTCCCCGACACGGAAGCTGTTCCGGCCGAGCCCGCCCGCCCCGAGACCGAGAAACTGGTCGAGGCCGGCGGCTCCGCGGCCGTGGAGCTGGTCGAGACCGACAGCTCACAGACCGTGGAGCTGGTTGAGGCCGGCGGCTCCGCGGCCGTGAATGTGGTCGGGACCGACAGCTCCCAGGCCGGGGAGCTGGTCGAGGCCGGCGGCTCCGCGGCCGTGGCGAAGGCTGAGGCCGGTGACTCCGCGGGGGCGAACCCGGTCTCCAGCGCATCCCAGACGGTGAAGGCCGGCGGGTCGGAGGGGGTGCCGTCCTCCGCGGCGGAGCGGCCCTCCCTCCATGCCGCTGAGGCCGGGATCGATGGCGAGGCGTCGGAGGTTCCGGGGAGCGCCGCGGAGTCGGACCGGCCGGGTGGCGAGGCGGGACCGCGGGCGGATGCGCTGGAGAAGGCGGGTAAGCCGGCGGTGAAGCGGGCCGAGCCGAAGCGGACCGCCGAGCCGGACCACCCGCTGTCCCGCGCCCAGGATCGTTTGAGCGGAGCTGCCGGCCGGCAGTCCGGGTCCGCCGTCGCCCGGAAGGTGCCGGCCGCCTGGCTCAAGGCGGCGGAGACGGTGGCCGCCCGCGCGGCCTCGCAGACGTCGGCCGACGAGCCCGCCGCCCCGGAATCTGCCGGATCCACGGAAACCCCGGCGGCATCGGGTGAGCCGTCCGCGGCTGGGACTGCCTCCGTCGGGTCCGGGGCCGGCTCGGTGGCGCCGGCCGTGGCCCAGGCCGCCGAGGTGTCGCCGGTGGCGCGGAAGCCTCGGCCCCGGACCGCCCGGCCGGCGGCCGAGAAGCCGGCCGTCGTCAGGCAGTCCGCTGGCACGTCGGACAGCGGCCAGCCTGCCGCACGGGGCGCCGCGGGCAGGACGGATGGCGTCCCGCAGTCTGGCCGCACCGGGGAAGAGGCCCGCGGTGCCGAGCAGGCTGTCGGTGCGCGGCAGGTCAGCGGCGCGGGGCAGGTTGGCGGCGCCGGGCAGGCCGACGGTGACGCTAAGGCTGCGGGCGCCGGGGAGGCCGGCGGCGCTGCGGACACCGGCGCTGTGGAAGTGGCGAAGCCGGCGCCGCGGATGCCGAATTATCGGGAGGAGGCGGCGGAGCTGCTGGCCGGGACCGGGGAGCCGAAGCGGCGCCGGGCGGCGGGCGGCCGCGGCTCGGCGCGCAACCGGGGCAAGGGGACGCCGGAACAGGGGTGATCACGGCGTACCGCCGCAATCGGAAGTGACCGCGAGGGCCATCGATCGATGGCCCTCGCGGCTTCGGTGCGGGCGGTGGGGTTGCCGGGAAGCCGAAAAGGGGCCCTCCGCGCTGCCGACGTGGAGGGCCCCTTTTACCGGGGGGAACGGAGTAACCGAAGGGGGGCTTCGTCCGTTAATCACACTTTACCCCCTCAACCGCCCAACCGGTAAGGGGACCCACTAAAGCGGACATACAACGCGAATGTTCGCTGAGGTGACACTCGCGTCGAACAACCGCGTGGGTTGCGGCGTACGCTGTCCGGGTGGCGGATCTTCTGGTGTGGATCGACTGTGAGATGACCGGTCTCGACCTCGGCAAGGACAAGTTGATCGAGGTCGCGGCGCTGGTCACCGATCCCGATCTCAATGTGCTCGGCGACGGTGTCGACCTGGTCATCCACGCCGACGACGCGGCGCTCGACGCGATGCCGCCGGTGGTGCGCGACATGCACGCCAAGTCGGGGCTGACCGAGGAGGTGCGCCGCTCGGTGCTGACCATGGCGGAGGCCGAGGAGCAGATCCTGGCGTACGTCAAGGAGCATGTGCCGAATCCCCGCACCGCCCCGCTGTGCGGCAATTCGATCGCCACCGACCGTGGCTTCCTGGCCCGGGACATGCCCGCGCTCGACGCCCACCTGCACTACCGGATGATCGACGTCTCCTCGATCAAGGAGTTGTGCCGCCGCTGGTTCCCGCGGGTGTATTTCGGTCAGCCGGCCAAGGGCCTGTCGCACCGCGCGCTCGCCGACATCCGGGAGAGCATCCGCGAGCTGGAGTATTACCGCCGCACCGTCTTCGTCCCGCCGCCCGGCCCGGACGTGGAGACCGCCAAGGCGGTCGCCGCCGACCTCTGAACGCGCCACGCGGTAACCCGCTCGACGGCGGCCCGGGGCGGGCGGCTATGATTAGCCGGCAACACGGGAACAGCTTTCCCGTGCGGGCATGGTGGTCGTAGCTCAGTTGGTAGAGCACCTGGTTGTGGTCCAGGGGGTCGCGGGTTCAAGTCCCGTCGATCACCCCATGTGAAGTGCAGGTCAGAGGCCCTGATCGCGAAAGCGGTCAGGGCCTCTCCCTGTTAGGCGTCCGAATTTGGGAGCGGATTGGGAGCGGACGCCTCTCGAGGGAGCGTCTTCAGGGCTGCGGCAAGCAACGGAACGGCCGAGGTGAGCGGCAGCGCCGCGCGGGCTCTGAGTGACTCCTCCCACCGCAGTTGAAGCGCGGCGCGGATCCGCTCCAGCATCCGATCCGTGACGTGGCTGTAGATCCCGTGCATGCCCGGCACCTCATGCCCCATCTGCTGGGACTGAGCCACGTACGGGATCTCGTCCTCGTCCATCCACGTCTGATAGCCGTGCCGCATGCCGTGCGGGGTGAGGTCGCACAGGACCGGCAACCAGGACGCCAGCCGCGACTCGTCGGTCACGCGCGGGCGACCCCGACCCTGCGAGAGCTCGTATGGCTCGCCCGGGGCAACGGCCGGCCATGCCGGCAGCGGCTTGCCTGGCCACGGGAACTGATGGTCAACCAGAACCGGCATGCGGGGCATGCGGGGCCGGCGGGGAGCGCGCTGCGGATACCAGCCATCGGCGGCCGGCCGGAAAATCCGCTCGCTGACGTTCGAACGACGGTAGTGCGCGCTTTCGGCAGTCGCGAACGCATACTCGCCGCCCGTGCACCACGGAATCCGGGAGTCATCTTCGACCCGTGGAACGCAAGGGCACTTGAGCGGGACACCCGAGGCCAGATGACGCTGTAACAGGCCGTTCAGGAACGGGGGAGTGGCCACGGTGCGCATGGAGCCGTCCTTGAGCCTGCCCCGGCCCCCCTGCTCGCGCCGTTGCCGGTCAAGAACTGCTGGACGATCGCTGAACACGCCAGCGACGACGGCCCGGGTGGCATGCAGGACCTCATCGGTCGTGCCAGCTGGGACGACGCACTGGTCCGTGCGGACGTGCGGGACTTTCGTGACCGCCCGGCTCGGGCATCTCGACGGCGTGCTGCTAGTCGATGAGACCGGTGACCTGAAGAAAGGCACTCAGACCGTCGGTGTGCAGCGGCAGTACTCGGGCACCGCTGGGAGGATCGAGAATTGCCAGCTCGCAGTGCACCTATCCTAAGCCTCACCGCTCGGGCACACCCTGGTCGACGTCGCGCTCTTCCTGCCAAGATCCTGGACCGACGATCCGCAGCGACGGGCCGAAGCAGGAGTACACGACACTGTCACGTTCGCCACGAAACCGCAGCTGGCACGCCGGCTGATCGAGACCGCGGTGACCAGCGGGCTGTCGTGCCGGTGGGTCGCTGGCGACGAAGCCTATGGCGGTGACCCACAGTTGGCGGCTGCGCCGAGAAGCAGCGATCGTTCCAGGCCACGAAGACTGGCCTCGGCCCGGACCAGCATCAACACCGCCGCTGGACCAGCTTGGACATCGCCGCCCACGCGTTCCTCGCCGCAGCGACCACTGTCAGCAGCGAAACTCCGGACGGCCTGATCGCGGTCACGGTCACGAACTCCGCCGTCTGTTCCACGCCCTGATCATCAGCCCCGCACGCCGCGTCGCCGACGCCATCGTCTGATCCACCTACCTACGACGCCATCAAGCCACCGCCAAGACCAGCCACTACGGCCGGCAAGCCCTTATGGAGCCCAAAACGGATCTCCTGCTGGATCTTTAGTGGCCAGGGGAAAATGACCTCGGTTGTGGTAGAAGAGGTCGCAGGTCCCGGACGGGGCCGTGCTGTTCCGGCGAAATGCTGCCCCTGGGCATATAGGTACGGTCGATCTTATCCAGGGTGAAGCACTCGGTATTCGCGTAGTGCCGGGTTGGGGAACTCGTGGTCTTCGGTGCTCGTTTCTGGAACAGCGGGCCAGAGCTGGAGAAGGTGGTGTTCCACCGGGCTGTCGACGGTCGCGGGGTAGGCCCGGGCTTCTTCGATGCCGCGGGCGTGAATCCGGATGCGGTACCAACTGTTTCCGGTCGTTTCCAGCGAGGGCAGGCCGGGATCACCGATGAGCGGGGAGTTGACCGACACGATGCCGCTGGCGGTGTACTGCTCAACCTCGACGACCCGTTCCCATCCGGCAACGTCCAGCCGCGGCGCTGCGTGGTGAATTTCCACACGCAGCGCCACAGGCCCGACCATTGTTCCGGTGAGGATGATCGCCCCGGTCGACCCGACGGATACGAGCCCGTTGTCGACGTTAGCGTCCGGCGGGATGTCATCGAACCCCTCGTAGTCGAGTAGCTCGTAGAAGCCGTTCGACGCCGAGACTTCCCCATTGCCCGCCAGACGCAGGGTGGGCGACGTGTCCTCGTCGGTCATGGTGGGTCAGTCTACGACCTGGACGAAGAACGGGTCGTTGTCCCAGACACGCATGTCGCGGTAAAAGCGACTGAGCTTAGTTCCCCCGTTGGTGTTATCGACGGTGGGTACGTGCGCCACCTTGGCTGTGGCGCCGCCCTGGCGTGTCGTGGCATAGGGATATTCGTCGCAGGAATCGCCAGGACCGGTCGCGACGAACCCCGCGCATGAGGCGGCGCGCTGGGCGGCAGCGATCGTCGAGTTTTTCTGCCGGGTCAGCGGTGTCCCGTCGGGGCGGCCGGGATGGCCGGGAAGGGAGTCCTGTGCGGCGCGGACGAACGCCGCGTGCTTCGGCGAGGGCGGAGCGGCAGATCCGCTGAGGTAGAGGACCGGCGTCGCCTCGGGGTAGACGCATCCGGGGCTGATACGGCCATAGCAATCAGTGTAAATATAGAAATCTAATCAAGTCTTACAGTTTGTCAGCATAGGGCATGACCCAAGATTTGAGCATTTACGTCCAGTTCGACCTGACACCGGCGAACGGCGCGCCATCGTCCCCTTTCGTCTGCGGAGGCGTGAGCTGGGCGAGGCGGTCGAGTGGGACCGGGTTGGGAGCGGCATGGCTACCTGCGGTGCGGTCAAGCTCCGTTAGGGCGGGTCCTGAAGCCTGCCGTGAGCTGGGCAGACTTCACTGATCAGGAGTTGTCAGGGGAAAGTGACCTTGGTTGTGGTCCAGGGGGTCGCGGGTTCAAGTCCCGTCGATCACCCCATGCGAAAGGCTCGGTCTTCGGACCGGGCCTTTTCGGGTTTCCGAGATTCTTTCGAGTAGTGGGCAACCTTTCCGGGTTCCGGGGCCACTGAGGTGGTGATCAACCCAGTCCCTTCCCCCGGGAGTCCCCCCTGATGCTCGTCAAGCGTTTCGTCGTGCCACTCGCGGTGGTGGCGGTCGGTGCCGGCGCCGCGGTTGTCGGCGTGTTGAACGCCGATGCCGCGGTGACCGCCGGGTGCGCCGTCACCTACACCGTCGGCAGCCGGTGGAATTCCGGTTTCACCGGCGACGTGGAGATCCGTAACACCGGCGGGTCGGCGATCGACGGGTGGACGCTCAGGTTCGCTTTCCCGTCCGGGCAGAGGCTGGCTTCCGGCTGGTCCGGGACGTGGACGCAGACCGGTGCCACCGTGACGGTGACCGACGCCGGGTGGAACAGGAGCATCGCGGCGGGGGCGACGGTGTCGCTCGGCTTCAACGGAACCCTGGGTGGGCCGAACGCGATCCCCGACGCGTTCGTCGTCAACGGGATGACCTGCGGCACGACGCCGGCCGCTACAAAGACGGCAACAGCGGCCACTACAAAGACGGCAACAGCGACCGCCGCAAAGACCCCGACAGTGACCACCACAAGGACCCCCACAGCGACCGCGCCCCCGGTCAAGAACTGCACCGACTACGCCGCCCTGGTCCGCGGCAGGTACTGGGTCAACAACAACACCTGGGGCAGGGCCGACGGCGCCGGCTCCCAGTGCGTCTGGGTGAACGGCCGTACCGGTGACAACCTCAGCTGGGGCACCGACTGGACCTGGTCCGGCGACACCACCAAGGTCAAGTCCTATGCCGGCGCCGTCCTCGGCTGGCACTGGGGCTGGAAGACCACCGGCACCGGCCTGCCGGTCCGGCTCAGTGCCGGCAGGTCCGTCCGGAGCAGCTGGAATTTCACGGTCACCCCGAAGACCTCGAACATCATGAACGTGTCGTACGACCTGTGGCTGCACGCGATGGGCAACGCCGACTGGCAGGACCAGCCGACCGACGAGGTGATGGTCTGGCTGTACCGCAGCGGCGGGGCCGGCCCGATCGGCACCCGGCAGGCGACCGTGATGGTCGGCGGCACCACCTGGGACCTCTACAAGGGCAACATCGGCTGGAACGTGTACTCGTTCGTGCGCACCTCGAACACCACCTCCGCCGACCTGAGCCTGACCGATTTCACCACTGACCTGGCGGGGCGGGGATGGCTCGACAAGACCAAGTATCTGTCCAGCGTGCAGGCCGGAACCGAGGTGTTCACCGGCTCGGGGCGGCTCGACACCAGCGCGTACTCGGTGAAGATCAGCTAACCCGGTCGGCCTGCGGGCCCTCGACGGTCAGGAAGAGCCGCGTGCCGGAGACGGACGACGAAGGCGCCTTCCGGCGTTTCTTCGACGAGCACCACGCCGATCTGTCGCGTCTCGCCTATCTCGTCACCGGCGAGACGCAGGTCGCCGACGACCTGGCGTCCGACGCGTTCGTCGAGGTGTGGCGGCACTGGGCGCGGGTGTGCGCGGCGGACAGCCCGATCGCGTACGCCCGCGGCATCGTCACCAACCTGGCCCGGCAGTGGATCCGGAAGCAGACCCGGGACCGCGCCGGCCTGTTGCGGCTCGGTCTGTTGCGCCGCGACCGCGGCGAAACCGACACTCCCGCGATCCTCGACGTGCGCGCGGCCCTGCGGCGACTTCCGCTGCGGCGGCGCGAGTGCGTCATTCTGCGGTACGCGTTCGACGTGCCGGAGAAGGAGGTCGCCGCCATCCTCGGCATCTCGCTCGGCGCCGTGAAGAGTCACACCTCGCGGGGCGCCGCCCAGTTGAGCGAGTTCCTGCGGGAGATGCCGCTGACGACCGGAGGTCACCATGGCTGATCTGGCGGAGATCCTGCGCCGGGAGGCCGACCGGCACGTGCCGGACGGCGACGCGATGTTCGACCGGATCGACCGGGGCCGGTTCGCGCCGGAGCCGGTCCGGGCGCCGCGCCCTTTCCTCCGCCGCTTCGCGGGCCTGCGTCCGGTCGCCGCGGCCGCCTCGGTGGTCGCCACCCTGGTCGCCGGCTTCACCGGGATCAAGCTGCTGACCGCTGAGGAACCGGACCGCGCGCCGGCCGCCACCACCACCACCACGACGGCGTCGCCGGCATCGTCGCCGTCGCCGTCACCGGCGGTTCCCGGCACGTCCTCGCCGGCCGCGAAGGCGAAGAGTCCGGCCGGCCGCGGTCAGGTGACGTCGGCGCCGCCCAGCTTCCAGCCGGTGAACGGGTTCCTCACCTCCCGCGGAGTGATCGACGTGTACTCGACGGACGACTGGGCGCAGAGCGACGTGACGGTGGCGAGCACCAAGGTGATCACCGCGCTGGACCTGGCGATCAGCGTGGCCCGCACCGACGGGGTGATCAGTACCGGTAGCTGGAGCACCATCCCGGCCGCGATGATCACGATGAGCGTCACCGAGGAGAAGGCGGCGGTGATCTACCGGTTCATCCTGAAGCCGGGCGGGACGCTGGCGGCGGGCAGCTACGTGTTCGCGGCGCAGTATCAGCACGCGGCCGGGAAGCGGCAGCCGGGCGCGGATCTGTATGGGGGGATCGTCGCGGCGGGGGACCGGAAGGCGGAGGTCACCGGGGGTTTCCCGGCGGGCGGCTGAGCGACCGGCCCGAAGCGGCGGAGCGGCATGGGTCGGCGGAGCGCCCGGCCCCGAGCCGGGTGCAGGATCGGTGGGCCGAGCGGCCGGCTCCGAGCCGGATGATCAGCCTCAGTCGGCGGAGTCCAGTCCGCTGTCCGCGCAGACCTGAGACATGTCGGCGGCCGCGGCGCTGACCGCGGCGATCGCGTCCGGCTCGTTCGGTGTGCCGTGCGAGGCCCGCGCGTTCCGGTAGGCCTCGCCCAGTGCGGTCGCCGCGTCCGCGACCGGGGCGTCCGCGCTGCCGCTGGCCGCCACGATCCGGTCCACCACGCCGGGGTCCATCAGGGACGCCGATCGGACGGCCGCGGCCAGATTCTGACAGGTGAGCCGTCCCGGCGGATCGTCGGCGACCGATGGGCTCGCGGCGGCGGGCGAGCCCGGCGCGCCGGGCTGCCGCTGATCGGAGCATCCGGCGACCCCGGCCACCAGGATCAACAACACTAGGCCCGCAAAACCTGACATAGACCCAAATTACGGGGTACGAGGGTTCACGCCGACCGCCTCGCTCAGGAACGTGTCCAGTTCGGCGATCATCTCCGGCGCCGTCAGGTGTCCGACCAGCACGTGCACGGTGAGCCCGTCCACCACCACGTGCATCCGCCGGGCCAGCGACCGCCGGGCCGCCTCGTCCGCGTCCGGGGTGAGCGCGTCGGTCAGCTGCCGGCACAGGTTGGCCATCCTGGTGAAGGTCAGCCGCTGCACCCGGGCCAGTGCCGGGTCGCTCAGCCC
Organism: Actinoplanes sp. SE50/110; assembly: GCF_900119315.1. NCBI lineage: Bacteria > Bacillati > Actinomycetota > Actinomycetes > Micromonosporales > Micromonosporaceae > Actinoplanes > Actinoplanes sp. SE50/110. The sequence goes on from NZ_LT827010.1 coordinate 1,244,831, forward strand.
CAGGGCGAGGAACGCGAAGCCGATCGCCGCCTCGGTGTACCGCTGCTCGTCGACCGGCATGGTCTCCAGCAGGATCCGGCGGACCACCGCCGGGGTCGGCCCGTCCGTCGGCATCGCGACGATCCGCTCGGTGACCTGCTCGATCATCTGCTCGCAGGCGAACGCCAGCAGCTCGTCGCGGGTGGCGAAATAGTGCCGGAGGGCGCCGGAGGACCACCCTGACTCGGCGGCCACGGTCCGGATCGACACCTGGGCGACACCGTCGCGGGCGATCACCCGCTGGACCGCCCCGGCGAGCTCCCGGCGGCGCGCGTCATGGTCGACGATCTTCGGCACCCGCTCATCATCGCACGCCCGTGTTATAAACGAGAAAACACGACCGTGCGAAAAAGAGGAGAGGTCGCCATGGTTGCCCTCATCGTCACCTGCGAGATCGGATTCTGGATCTTCCTGCTTGCCGGACTGGCAGTCCGGTATCTGCTGCGCCGTCGCCGGACCGGCGCCGCGCTGCTGCTCGGGGCGCCCCTGCTGGACGTCGTGCTGCTCGGGGCCGCGGCCGTCGACCTGCGGCGGGGCGGGGTGCCCGACTTCGCGCACGGACTCGCCGCGATCTACCTCGGCATCACGGTCGTTTTCGGCCACGAGATGGTGCGCTGGGCCGACACCCGGTTCGCGCACCGGTTCGCCGGTGGTCCCGCGCCGGTCCCGCCGCCGCGCACCGGCCGGGCGCACGCGGCCCGGGAACGCCGCCAGTGGCTGCGGCACCTTCTGGCCTATGCGATCAGCGCCGCCCTGCTGGCCGCCTTCACCCCGCTGGCCGGCGGCTTCGACCGCGCCGCGCCGCTCTGGCAGGCGATGGGCCCCTGGACCCTGATCCTGCTGATCGACATGGTCATCTCCCTGAGCTACACCCTGGCCCCGCGCCGGCCCTGACCGCTCACCGGTGTGTGGGCCGGGCGCGACGACGCGGTGAGCGTCGCCTGCGGGTTGCACCGGTCGGGGTGATGCGACGACGAGTATCGGCCGGGGTCGTGGCGGGCGTGACCCGAAGACGGGTCTCGGCCGCGGTTGGTGCCGGCTCGTCGTGGTGGCGGGGTCGGTGTGACGCGACGGCGGTCGTCGGTCGCGGCGGCGGGTCGGTGTGGGGCTGAGCCGCCCACCACGGGCTCAATCGAGGGTGGTGGAACGCGCCGGATCGGCCGGGGTGAGGCGGCGGATGAAGCGGCGCGAGCTCTCGTGCGTGTCGGTGTAGCCGAGGCTCTCGTAGAAGCGGTGGGCGGGCAGCCGCTCCCGGTCGCTGGTCACCTCCATGAACAGGCAGCCGGCCGCCCGGGCGCGCTGCTCCGCGGCGGCCATCAGGGCGCGCCCGGCACCGCGATGCCGGCTGTCGGCGTCCACCACGATGGCGACCAGGCGGGCGAACTTCCCGGTCACCTCGATGATCGGGGTGACGTGCAGGGCCGCGACCCCGGCCAGGACGCCGTCGTCGTCGGCGCCGAGCAGGTGGCTGGCCCGGTCGTCGAGCCAGTAGCCGAGCCGGTGGCGGACGTCCTTCTCGGTCGACGGATAGCCGAGCTGTTCGAGCAGGACCGCCAGCCGGGGCGCGTCACCCTGGTGGATCGGGCGGATGTGCATGCCCAGGACGTTACGACCGTCGCCACACGGCGTCCGCGGAACGCGATCACCGGGGGTGACACGCCGCCCGGGCGGTGCCGGACCGCGCGCGGCGGGTCGCTTCACGGCGTACGCCGCCATCGGGCGGATCCGTGGGCCAGCGGACCGGAAGCGAAGCCTCGGCCGGAAAAGGCCGCGGGCCCGGTCGTGGAGACCGGGCCCGCGGGAAAGCCGGGGGAGTGCGGGGCGGGTGCGTCAGGAGAGGGCGCTGCCCTTCTTGTATTCGGCGTAGCTCATGTTCCAGTCGGTCCAGCCGTTGCCGTTCTTCAGCTTCTCCTCGGTGCCGGAGACCGTGATCACGTCGCCCATCATGGTCTGCTTGAAGAGCCACGCGCCCATCGCCTCGGAGACGTTGACGCAGCCGTGCGAGACGTTGCGCTTGCCCTGGACGCCCTCGGACCACGGGGCGGCGTGGATGAACTGGCCGCTCCAGGTGATCCGCTGAGCGAAGTCGATGTTGGTCTTGTAGCCCCCGGTCGGGTCGGTGTCGGTGGTGTCGAAGACGGTGTGCTCCTTCTTCTCGATCACCACCATGGTGCCGCTGGACGACGGGGTGGCGGCCTTGCCGAGGCTGACCGGGAGGGTCTTGATGACCTTGCCGTCCTGGGTGACCGTCATCTTCTTGGTCTTGTTGGAGACCGTCATGATCAGCGAGCGGCCGATGTTGATGTCCACCGTCATGTCGGAGCGGCCGTACCACCCGTCGCCCATCTTGACGCCCTTGAGCGCGACCTTGTAGAAGACCTTCGAGTTGGCCTTCCAGTACGTCTGCGGACGGAAGTGCACCTCGGTGGGGCTGATCCAGCGCCAGGTGCCCTCCTGTGCGGGGGTGGCGGTGACCTTCATGTTGCGCTCGACCGTGGCGCGGTAGCTCTGCGGGATGGCCCGGCCGAACTTGACGATCAGCGGCATGCCGACGCCCACGGTCTGGTGGTCGCCGAGGAAGCTGGTGACCCGCACCAGGTTGGCCGGCTGCTTCATGATCGTGAAGTTGCTGGTGGTCTGGTTGCCCTTGCCCTGTGCGGCCGGGGTGCTGACGGTCACCGTGTACTGCTTGCCCCAGTCCATCGACTCGGCCGGGTGCCACACCTTGGCGTCCTTGTCGACGGTGCCCTTGACCTCGGAGCCGTCGGCGTCGGTCACCTTGACCGTGGTGTTCTCCGGGTCCTCGCTGGTGTACTTGACGTCGGACCAGGCCTCGACGCCGGTCGCCGCGGATTGCGGCGAGGTGACCGCCACGGTGCTCAGCGTCGGCTGGGCCGACGGCGCCGTCCCGGACTCGGTGGTGCCGCCCCCGCTGCTGCCGCCCTGCCAGCTCGGCGACTTGCCGCCGCTGCATGCCGCGGTGAACAGCAGGCTGCCCGCCAGCAGCGCGACGAGTGTCACGCGCATCTGGCGGCGGCCACTGCCCGCCGACCGAACTGGTGTCATGTCGCTGGTCCCCTCACGGCGTCGAATCTCCCCGGCGCCCAATACTGCTCCAGAAACGCCAGTTGACCAATCCCGGATTCGTGCCGTGACGGCCACGCCATCCCTATCGGTGTGTTCCGCCGAACCCTGACCGGACGGCCCGGCGACGGCCGTCAGCCGAGCCCGGCGGGCACCGGCAGGGCGCTGCCCGCGGCGAACTTCTCCCAGCTCACGTCCCACGGTGTCCAGCCGTTGCCGTAGTCCAGCCGGTCGCCGGTGCCCTGCACCGTGACCGGGTCGCCGATCAGCGTCTTGTCGAACAGCCACCGGGCGTTCGAGGGCGACACGTTGACACATCCGTGGGACACGTTCTGGTGACCTTGGGCGTAGGTCGACCACGGGGCGGAGTGGATGTACTGCCCGCTCCAGGTGAGCCGCTGCGCGTACTGGATGTTGACCCGGTAACCGCCGGTCGGGTCGGTGTCGGTGGTGTCGAAGACGGTCTGCGCCATCTTGTCCATGATCACCATGTGCCCGCTGGACGACGGCGTGCTCTTCTTGCCGAGGCTCACCGGCATCGTGCGGACCACCTTGCCGTCCTGCAGCACGGTCATCTTCTTGCTGGCGTTCTCCACCTTCATCTCGAGCTTGCGCCCGATCGTCGAGGTGGCCGACCGGTCCCGGTCGCCGTGGAGGCCCTTGCCCGTGGGCAGACCGCCGACCGCGATCCGGACCTTGAGCCGGGTGCCGGTCTGCCAGTACTGCGGGGCGCGGTAGTACGCCGCGGTGCCGCTCGACGTCCACGACCAGGTGCCCGGCTGGGACGGGGTGGTCTCGACGAACATCCGGTTCTGCACGGCGGCCCGGTCGGCCTTCCTGATGCCGGGGCTGAATTCGACGACGACCGGCATGGCCACGCCGTACGTCTGCTTGTCGAACAGGTAGAGCCCGGTGCCGGTGTGCCGGCCGCCGGCCGCCATCGTGGTGAAGCTGGTCTTCGCCGTGGTGGTGGTGCCGTCCGTGCCGGTCGCGGTGACCTCGGCGGTGTAGGCCTGCCTGTTCTTCAGCGTCCTGGCCGGCACCCAGGAGGAGCCGTCGGGGCGCAGGGCGCCGGCGACCGTGCCGCCCTCGGCGTCGGTGAGCCGGACCGAGGTGACCGTGCCGTTGCCCACCTTGAGCCCGATCTCGGTGCTGGTCGGCAGGTCCTTCTGCCCGGCGGCCGGGCTGACCGTCAGCGTGACCGGGGCCGCCGTGGTGGCGCTCTCCGGGATCGCGGCGGCCCCCGGCGCGACGCTCGCCGCGGCGGCCGGCGCGGGCTTGTCGCCCTTGCCGCACGCGGCCAGCGGCACGGTCACGGACAGTGCCAGCAGTGTCGCCACACAGCGGCGGAGGTCGACCATCTCGGTCCCCGTTCTGGAGTTCTCGGCGCAGCCATCCTGACGCATCGAGGCAAATCCCGGGTCGCCGTTGCCGGGGAAGCGGTCGATTTCGAGGATCTTCCGAGGCCGTGCTACGGTTTTCTCCGTTGGCAGGCGTCGCTAGCTCAACTGGCAGAGCAGCGGACTCTTAATCCGCGGGTTGTAGGTTCAAGTCCTACGCGACGCACCAGCACGAAGGCCGCGACCATTTGAGGTCGCGGCCTTCGTCGTTTCTCGCACGTCCCGGGAGTCACCCCCGTCCAGCTGTCCTGCTCCTCGGGTGTGCTAGTGTTTCTCCTCGTTGGCAAGCGCTGCTAGCTCAATTGGCAGAGCAGCGGACTCTTAATCCGCGGGTTGTAGGTTCAAGTCCTACGCGGCGCACAACACCGGGAAGGGCCCTCCTCGTGAGGGCCCTTCTTCCGTTGCGGGGGCCGGGCCGCAGGTCACCGCCACCCGGCTGCAGAAGTCGTCGGGGCCGGCGCCGGGTCGGGCCGCGCCGGTCAGTGTCTCGCCGCACATCGCGGCGGTGTACTCGATCATCCGGCCCGGTTCGCCCGGGTCGTCGTACCCTGCGGTGCGCTCGGACAGCACCATCGCGGCTCACACTCCGATCGTCGTTATCCTCGGATACGCCTACGGAGCGTGATCAGTTCAACGGGGCCGGGCGGTCAGGGCGAAGGCCAGCATCCCGGTCGCGGTGAAGTCGAGGGACGGCTCGTTGGTCGCCGACACCCGCATGTCGTCGGCGTACTGCGCGTCGTCCCGGTTGAACGCCGAATACGACCCGGCCGTGCACATCGAGTCGTCCTCGCTCTCCAGCGACTCGACCCGCCCGGCCACGTTCGGCCCGTTGACCACCGCCCCGGTCAGCGCCGCGTGGGTGATCGTCCCGATCTGATCGTGCGGACACTGTGGATACCGGGCGCCGGCACCGATCACCATGGACACTCCCCAGCCGTTGGCGCCCAGCGCGACGTCGCGCTGCGCGGTGCCGAACGCCGCGTAGCGGGTGTCGCCGGTCGCCCGCTGGTAGAGGGCGGCGGTCGCGGCCCAGCCCAGTTGCCGGGCCGCGTAGTCGGCGCCGCCCGCCCCGGTGGTGGCGTCCATCGGGTCCCGGCCGGCCGCCTTGACCGCCCCGGCCAGCCGGTCGCGCAGGTCGGCGACGAGTGGCGCGGCCGGGGCCAGGCGGTACAGCTCGGCGTCGGCGAGCGCGTCGACGTCGTACACGGTCAGGCCGTCGTCACCGCCGCCGGTCGCGTCGGCCCAGTGCCGGGCCTGCCCGGTCCAGCCGGCGGTCCGCGGATCGCCCAGCGCCTTGCCGGCCAGGGCCAGTTCGGTGGCGCCCAGGGCCAGGTCGTCCTCGTAACTCTCCTCCGGGTAGAAGTCGCGCGGCACCGTGGTGACCAGGTCGCCGGTGGGTGCGGTGGCGGCCTGGCCGAACAGCGTGGCCGCCAGATCCAGGTAGAACCTGGCGCGGGCCGGGTCGTTGGCGGCCGACAGCTGGGCGGCCAGCGCGAAGGCGGCGGTCACCCGGCCGGCCAGGTTGGGGCTGATCGGCTCGCCCGGTGCGGCGGCCCGGAACACCGGGCGGTACCGCTGGTAGTACGCGCGGTCGCCGGGTTGCACGGACAGGTCGTCGTCGGCCTGCGGGAGCCGCCAGATGTCGTGGTCACCCAGGTAGTGATCGTTGCCGGCCACCCCGACCTGGGTGTAGAGGACGCCGTCGCGGTACATCCGGGTCAGCCAGTCCAGGCCGTGCCGGATCTCGTCGGGCAGGGCCGCCGGCGCCGGGCCGTCGCGCTGCACGAGCTGCATGAGGATCAGCGCGTACGCGGTGGTGTGGGCGAATTTCAGGTAGTCGCCGGCGTCGTACCAGCCACCGGAGACGTCAAGGGTGGCGCCGGTCGAGGCGAGCACGCTGTCGTCGGGCTCCGGGGTGGCGTAGACGGTGGCGTTCCGGTCGTCGAGGTGTGCGGGTGTCCGCTGCCACGGGCCGGGAACCTGGTCGGCGCCGTCCCGGTGGGCCTGGAAGTAGCGGACCGTGTCGGCCACCAGCGGCGTGTACAGGTCGGCGGCCGCGCCGATCCGGAACGGCGGCGACTCCGCGTGGTAGTGGTCGTCGAGACGGATCCGATAGGTGCCCGGGGTGCGCAGGGCGGTGAGGTCCAGCGGGTTGGTCGCGGCGAAATGGTCGTTCCAGTGACCTCGGCTGCGCCCGGCGGCGACGGTCAGCACGGTCCGGCCGGCGGCGTCGACCACGGTGGCCCGCGCGCCGGCCGCGTCGGCCGGCGCCAGCAGCGTGGCCACCTTGGACTCGCCGGTGGCCCAGCCGGCCTGGTCGACCCGGATCTGGGCGGCGGGCAGGCCCGGCCGCGGGGCCGGACGCGGCGCGGGGTGGGGCACCGAGCAGGACGTGGTCACGAGCACGAGCAGGATCAACGGAAGGTGGTACGGGCGGCGCCTCACGATGCCCAAGCCTCGACGGCACCCGATCGGGCGGGCCGCACCCGCTGTGCGCCGAAGATCTGACAGTTCGCTGTGAGGGGACGCCGGGCGCTGACCCCGTATCGTCGGCGCATGGCCTGCGTCCTGCTGATCTCGGGTAGCACTCGCGAGGGTTCCGTGCACACCGCCGCGCTGCGCACCGCGGCCCGGTTCGCCCCGGCGGAGATCGACGCCCGACTCTATTCGGGACTCGCCGCGCTACCCGCCTTCCTGCCGGGTGACCCGGCGCCGCCGGCGTCGGTCGTGGACCTGCGCCGCCAGGTCGCCGCCGCCGACGCGGTGATGATCAGCACCCCGGAGTACGCCGGTGCCCTGCCCGGCAGCCTGAAGAACCTGTTCGACTGGCTGGTCGACGGCGGCGACCTGACCGGCAAGCCGGCCGCCTGGCTGTCGGTGGTCGCGCCCGGTCAGGACGAGGGCGCCCGGGCCGGTCTGGAGTCGGTGCTGGAGCACGGCGGCGCGCGGCTGCTGCGGGCCGGCTGCGTGCGGGTCCCGCTGGACGTCCGGGCCGTCGACGAGCGGGGGCTGGTCGACGACCCGTTGCTGCACCGGGCGGTGCAGGACGTGGTGCAGGCACTGATCCGGTCGCTGGCCGGGCCCCGCCCGCAGCCGTCCTGGCAGGTGCACTCGAGCGTGTATCCGGTGATCACCCGGAACGACGCGCCGAGCTTCGTCCGCCGGCCGGACTTCCGCTGACCGTCACGCGCACGGGGCCAGGAGGGACGGGGTTAGCCCTCGCTGAGGTGATCTTTAAAAGAACCTCAAGTGGCGGGACGGGCGGCTATCGGCGACGCATAGTGGACACCCGCATCGCTCCTGAAAGGGGAACCGTCGCCGTGGCCAGCGCAGACCCGTTGCACCCTCGCATCGTAGCGGTCACCGAAAGTAAGATCTCCGAGTCGGGGCGTCCGCTGCGCCCGGCATTCCGCCGGCGCCGCCTCCCGGTCCGCCCGCCCCGTTTCTCCCGCCGCCACGGCGGCTGACAGCCTCAGGCGCTCAGGCCGTGCTGATACGCATACCGCACGGCCTGCGCCCGGTCCCGCACCCCCGCCTTCGCGAAGAGCCGGTTCACATGGGACTTCACCGTCACCTCGGTGACGAACAGCCGCTTCGCGATCTCCTTGTTGGACAGTCCGGCGGCGATCAGCCGGAGCACCTCCGCCTCGCGCGCGGTCAACCCGTCCGGCAGCTCCCGCTCCGCCCGTGCCGCCGTGCCCCCGGCCGCCGCGGCGCCCCCGGTCGCGGCCGCGAGCAGGCGCTGCTGCACCTGCGGATCGAGCACCCCCTGCCCGATCGCCGCGGCCCGCACCGCCTGGGCGATCTGCACCCGGCCGGCGTCCTTGGTCAGATAGCCCACCGCGCCGGCCCGCAGCGCCCCGAGGATGTGCTCGTCGTCGGCGAACGTGGTCAGTACCACCACCCGCGTCTCCGGGAACTGCTCGCGGATCATCGCGGTCGTCGAGACCCCGTCGCGTCGCGGCATCCGCAGGTCCATCAGCGCCACGTCGGGCCGCTCCCGGCCGACGAGCTCCAGAGCCTGCTCACCGTCGGCCGCCTCGCCGACCACCTCGATGTCGTCGAGCAGGCTCAGCATCAGCGAGAGCCCCTCGCGGACCGCGGTCTGATCGTCGGCCACCACCACGCGGATGCTCACCCCGGCATCCTGACATCCACCAGCCACCCGTCGCTGTCCGGCCCGACCGTGACGCTGCCGCCGGCCATCTCGGCACGCTCCCGCAGGCCGATCAGCCCGTAGCCGCTGGACAGTCCGGTGACCGGGGGGCCGGCCGGGCCGTGGTTGCGCACCCGCAGCGCGACGGCGCCCGCCTCGAACGCCAGGTGCGCGTCGACGGCGCTGCCCGGCGCGTGCTTGCGGACGTTGCTCAGCGCCTCCTGCGCGGCCCGGAACAGCGCCAGCCCGGTCTCCGGGTCGAGCTCGCGCGGCTCCCCGCCGACCGTGAAGGTGGCCGGCGCGCCCAGGTCCCGCGCATAGCCCGCGGTCAGCTCGGCGACCAGTTCGGGCACCGGCAGCGGATCGCCGCGCAGCGCGCTGACCGCCCGCCGGGTCTCGGTCAGCCCGTCGCGGGCCAGCGTCCCGGCCCGGTCGATCAGCGCCGCCGCCTCCGTCGTCCGGTCCCGCTCCAGCAGCGCCGCGGCCGTCTCCAGCTGCACCGACAGGGCGGACAGCGAGTGGGCCAGCACGTCGTGGATCTCCCGGGCCAGCCGGGCCCGCTCGGCCAGCATCGCGGCCAGCGCCTGCTCGTCGGCGAGCAACCGCTCCTGCTCGGCGCTCGCCTCCCGCTGGCGGCGGAGCAGGACCAGCAGGGTCACCGCGATCAGCACCCCGCACCAGACCGCGATCGAGGAGAGGTCGGCGTGGTGCGTGGCCAGCGTCGCGGCCAGGGCCAGCAGCCCGATGCCGGCCAGCACGCCGGTGGTGATCAGGTCGAGCACGGCGGCGCTGCCGGCCAGCGCGACGACCAGATAGACCGGGGCGACACCGCGGGCGCCGAGCGCGGTCAGCGCCAGTCCGGAGGCCAGCGTCACGCAGACCGCGACCAGGTGCGGCCGGGGTGGCAGGACGCGCAGCGTCAGCAGCGCCCAGCCCAGGCCGCCGATGACCACGAGCGGCCAGGGCGCGTGGTCCTGCACCATCACCACGGTGACGGCGATCAGGACCAGCAGATTGCGGGCCCGGCGCCAGAGCTCCGGCAGCCGGGTGCGATCGGCGGTGTTCACGGGATCAGTGTGCCGAATGGGCGGTGACGGCAGGGTGTCAGCGGCCGGCGGCGACCCGGCGCCGGGACCGGCGCGGCGCGAACGGCGCGCCGACCGCCATCGCCCGGGGCCCGACCACCGCGGCCTCGCCGAGGAAGCTCAGGCCGAGGGCGAGCACCAGCGAGGCGGCCAGCACCGGACGGTCGGCGCCCAGGGTGCCGGCGACCGTGGCCTGGACGAGGCGCAGCACGATCAGGCCGATCCAGACGGTCAGGGTGACCCACGTGTAGCGGTACCACAGGTGCCCGTCCCGGACCATGACCCGCACCGTGGCGCCGCGCAGCGCACCGCCGGCGACGGCGAGCACGCCGCCGACGGCCAGCGCGACCACGTCGGCCCGGACGTGGGTGAGGCCGGCCTGGGCGACCATGAAACCGCCGTAGACGGTGAGCGCCAGCGGCAGTACGACCAGGCGGCGCGCGGTGAGCGGCTCGCCCAGGTAACGGCGGACCATGGCGTAGGCGAGAGCGGCGATGACCAGGAGCGGGGTGAGGATTTCCATGCCCTGAAGGTAGGGATCGGGGCGGGTGGAGCGCTGCCACCCACGGGTGGAGATCGGGGTGGATCCGACCTATGGTCGGGCTATGACGCAGGAGATCGCCGATCTGGGCGACGCGGTTTTCCAGGCCGACCCGCACCCGGTGTACGAGCGGTGGCGCACGAGCGGCCCGGTCCGTCAGGTGCGGATGCCGTCCGGTCTGACCGTCTGGCTGATCACCCGCTACGAGGACGCCCGACGCGCGCTGGCCGATCCGCGGCTGTCCAAGCGGGCCACCCCGATGCCGGCCGGGCAGGCGGCGGGCGGCTCGCGGACGGCCGGCGCGGCCGCCGCCGGGGCGATGGCGCCCGGTGTCGCCGCCGCGATCTCGCAGCACATGCTGGCCGTCGACCCGCCCGACCACACCCGGCTGCGCCGCCTGGTCTCGGCCGCGTTCACCGCCCGCCGGATCGAGGCGCTGCGCCCGCGGATCGAGCGGATCACCGCCGATCTGCTGGACGCGCTGTCCGGCCGGGACGAGGCCGACCTGATCGACGCGTTCGCCTTCCCGCTGCCGATCCAGGTGATCTGCGAGCTGCTCGGGCTGCCGGCCGAGGACCGTGACGAGTTCCGCGAGTGGTCGGACACGGTGGTCGCCGGTTCGCAGGCCGGGCCGCGGCTGGCGCCGGCCCTGGAGGCGATGGTCGGCTACATCCGCGACCTGCTCGCGGTGCGCCGCCGCACCCCCGGCGACGACCTGCTCTCCGGTCTGATCCAGGTCCGCGACGCGGACGACCGGCTCACCGAGGACGAGCTCTGCTCGATGGTGTTCCTGCTGCTGATCGCCGGCCACGAGACCACCGTCAACCTGATCGGCAACGGGACGTACGTGCTGCTGCGCGACCGTGCCGGGTGGGAGCGGCTGCGGGCCGACCGCTCGCTGCTGCCGTCCGCGATCGAGGAGTTCCTCCGGTTCGAGGGCCCCCTGCAGACCGCCACGTTCCGGATCGCCGTGGCGGACGTGGAGATCGGCGGGGTCACCATCCCGGCCGGCGACCCGGTGATCGTCGGCCTGCTCTCGGCGAACCGGGACGGCGAGCGGTTCCCGGCGGCGGCCGAACTGCACCTGGACCGCGTGCAGAGCCCCGCTCACCTGGCCTTCGGGCACGGCATCCACTACTGCCTGGGCGCGCCGCTGGCCCGGCTGGAGGCGCAGGTGGCGTTCACCGCCCTGCTCGACCGGCTGCCCGGCCTGCGGCTGGCCGTCCCGGCCGAGGCGCTGCGGTGGCGGCCCGGCCTGCTGATCCGCGGTCTGGAGACGCTGCCCGTCCGCTGGTGAGCGCGGGCGGCGGCTGGCATGATGTCGCGCGTGTCCGACATGTATGAGCCGCGCCCGTCCGCGCCGGACTGGCAGACCCGGGTGCTGCCGACGGTGCCGACGATCGACGAGCGGGAGGCGGTGGCCAGGCGCCGCCGCCTGATCGTGCTCGGCTCGGCCGGGGCCTTCCTGGCGCTGGCCATCGGTTACTGGGCGCTGTCGGGTCCGGGCGACGACAAGTCGGCCCCGGCGGCCGCCCCGGCGACCTCGGCCCAGGTGCTGCAGACCACCAGCATCGAGCCGCTGATCGAGTCGAGCACCGGGCCGTCGCCGAAGCCGAGCAGCGCCCGGCCCAGCAGCCGGCCGCCGGCCGTCTCGGCCGCTCAGCTCACCCGGGTGCTGCAGCAGATGCGGGGCGAGGTGTTCGTCCTGTTCCGCAGCCGTCAGCTGGAGCGCGACGACGCCCGGGCGTTGAACACCCGGCTCCGCAAGATCGCCGAGGAGCTCCGCAAGGACGATCGGGAGGGCGCCGGCAAACAGCTGAAGTCGTTCGCCAAGAAGCTCGCCGACCTGCACGACGACGGCAAGATCAGCGACGCCGGCTTCACCGCGCTGGCCGGTCAGGCCGCTCAGCTGTCCACGCAGCTGCCCGTGTCCTGAGCCGGATCGCCTCCTCCACCCCGGCCACGCGGTCCGCGACCAGCGCGACCGCCCCGGCAGCCCGCGTCACCGGGTCGGCCTCGGCCCCGCCGAGCGTCTGCTCCCGCCGGTACGCGGCCTTGACCTCGGCCCAGCGTGCGGCTCTCGCCGGAGCCAGCCGGCCGCGGAGCTCGGCGAGCTTGAGCAGGTTGGCCTCGGCGCCGCCGGTGAGGGTCTGCGCCTCGCCCAGATAGTAGTCGTCGATCACCTGCTCCAGTTCGTCGTCGTTCATCGCCGGCACGATCCGCTCGGCCAGCTTGTTCATGTTGCGGTAGGAACCCTGCAGCCGGAACGGCGGCTCGGTGCGGCCGGCTTCGGCCTGCGACGCCGAGGCCAGGTAGGCCTGGTTGACCCGCAGCACCACCCGCTGCGCCCGGCGCATCATCCGCAGCACCGCCAGGATCTGCTCCAGTTCGGCGGCGGAGTACGGGTACGCCAGCCGGTCCGCCCGGGCCGTCTCGTCGCCCTCGGCCAGCCGCAGCAGCAGCGGCAGGTCGGCGCCGTCCCGAGCGGCCAGCGGGGCCAGCACGGTGTTCGCGGTCAGCGCGTTCTCCAGATAGGACAGTGCGAACAGGTCCTCCCGGCCGGCCAGCACGTCACCCAGGTTCCACACGTCGGCCCGGTTGGCCAGCATGTCCGGCACCCGGAAACGACGGCCGCTCTCGGTGTACGGGTTGCCCGCCATGCACACCGCGAACCGTTTGCCACGCAGGTCGTACGTCCGGGTCCGGCCGTTCCAGACCCCCTCCATGCGGCGTTGCGCGTCGCACAGCGAGATGAACTTCTGCAGCAGCTCCGGGCTGGTGTGCTGGATGTCGTCGAGGTGCAGCAGCACGTTGGTGCCCATCTCCAGGGCCAGCGAGATCTTCTCCACCTCCTGGCGGGCGGTGGCGTCCGGCGCGTCGGCCGGGTCCAGCGAGGTGACGCCGTGCCCCAGCGCCGGCCCGTTGACCTTGACGAAGACCAGGCCGAGGCGATCCGCCACGTACTCCATCAGGGTCGTCTTGCCGTAACCGGGCGGGGAGATCAACATCAACAGCCCCGATCGGTCGGTACGCCGTTCCGCCCCGGCCGTCCCGAGCTGACGCGCCAGGTTGTCCCCGATCAGCGGCAGATAGACGTCGTCGAGCAGCCGGTTGCGCACGAAGGTGGTCATCACCCGCGGCTTGAACTCGTCCAGTCGCAGCCGGGCCCGTTCGGCCTTCGCGAGCGCCGCCCGCCGGCTCTGGTAGTCGCGGTAGGCCGGCATCCGCTTCTCCCGGAAGTGCCGGGCCCGGGACAGCAGCGCGTCGAGGCGTACCGTCAGCTGCCCGTCCTTGATCCGCGGGTGCACGCCGAGCAGCCCGGTGACCGTCTCGCGGACCGTCGCGGCCACGTCGTACCGGGTCAGTCCGGTGCCGACGACCTCGATGCCCACCGCCTCCAGCATGTCGTTCAGGTCGCCGGAGTCCGGCCGGGCCCGATGGAAGGCTTCCAGCCAGGCGTACACCAGCTGGTGCCGGACGGCCGGCTCGCCGGCCAGGGCGCGCAGGTCCTCGGCGTACTGCCGGGCCGGCGCGGACTCCGCACCGCCCAGCTCGCGGTGGAAGCGGTCCAGGAAGGCGCGGGCACCGGCGCCGGTGACGAACCCGGCCGGGGTGCCGGCCAGCTCGTCGACCAGATACTCGCCGATCTCCGCGTCCCCGGTCGCCACGCCCGCCGCCGACAGGCCGGCCGTACCCAGGTGATCGGTGGCGGCGTCGGTCAGTTCGGCCCGGAGGTCGTCGAGGGCCCGGCCGGCGGAGCCGAACATGGCCCGGACCCGGATCAGCGACGCGGCGCGCAGCTGCCAGGCCTGACGCTGCCCGGCGGTGGCGCCGTAGGCCCAGAACAACTGGGCGGCGACCCGGATCCGGGGCGGGTAGCGGAGCAGGCCGGCGGTCGTGTGCATCCGCAGCAACGCGTCGAGGATCACCGTGGCGTCGGCGTCGTGCACGCCCCGCTCGTACCCCTCGTCGTACCGCGAATCGGCGATCCGGTGCACCAGCTCCCGCAACCGGCCCTCGGCCTGTGCGGTGGCCGCAGCCCGGGGTTCTTCGGCGAGAATCGCCGCGGCCAGGTGCTCCGCCCGGTACAGGCGGCGATACTCGGAGATCAGCGGCTGGTCCCAGAAATCCCGGGTCTGCTGGAACGCCTCGTCGGTGACCGGCGCGCGGTAGTCGGTGCCGGTGATCGCGTAGGCCAGCCCGCCGTCGTGCGGCACCAGCGTGAGGTCGATGGCCTGCCCGTTGACCGCGAAGGTGTGCCGTCCCAGCCGGATCCCGCCGTCGCCGAACAGCTCCCGCCGGTCCCGCAGCGCCCGCCCGGCCTCCTGCCGCGCCGCCGTGAGCCGCCCGTCCAGTTCCTCGGCGCGGACCGGGTCGCCGTCGGCCCGCAGCCGGTCGGCGACCGAGCGGACCTTGGCCACCATGGGATCGGTGGCGAAGTACGTGTTCACCTCGTCCGGATCGCCCAGCGTGGCGATCCGGCGGTGGATCGCGTCCAGGATCCGCCGGGCCGAGCCGGCCAGCCGGTCGGCGCGGCGGGCCCGCTCGTCGAGCAGCGACTGCCGGCGTCCGGCGATCGCCTCGTACACCTCGGCGCGTCGGGTGGCCAGCCGCTCGCCGAAGTCGTCGACCTCGCCGAACCGGCTCTCCAGCGTCTCCACCTGGGCCATCAGCCGGGCCAGGTGCTCGTCGCAGTGCTCCGGGGTGTCGGCGGCGGCGAGCGCGGCGGAGACCGACTGGCCGAACAGCGCGAACTCGGCGGCGAACGCGGCCCGGCCCTCGACCGCGGCCAGCTCCCGGCGCCGGGCGTCCACCGTGGCGCGGGCGCGGTTGAGCCCGCCCAGCACCGCGCCGATCCGGTCCAGAATGGACACCCGCACGGTGGCGTCGGCGATCTCCAGACCGCCGACCACCTCGGTGACCACCTGCAGCCCGTCGGACTGCTCGGTGATCCGGCCGGCGACCGGCTCGCCCTCGGCCACCGTGCCGATCGCCGCGGCCTGCCCGGCCAGCTCCTCGACGCTCGCCTGGTAGTCGGCGAACGCGTCGGGGTGGCGCAGGAACTCGACCGCGCGCCGGGCGGTGTCGTCGGTCGCGGTGACCAGCGACGCGTCGATGGCATCCAGCCGCGCGCCGTCGGCGTACCGCATCTCGCGCAGCCCGGCCAGCCGCCCGCGCTCACGCCGCAGCTCGGCGAGCCGGCCCACCCAGCCGCCGGTGGTCGCCGGCGGCTCCGCCGCGGCCCGCCGGACCAGCGAGCCGGCGGTCGCCTCGGCCTCGGCCACCGCCTGCTCGGCCTGCGCGGTCAGCGCCTGCACCGCGGCGAACTCGTCGAGCACCCGGGTGGCCGCGGCGCGCACCTCGGCCAGCGGCTCGGCCAGATTCTCCAGCTCCGGGTCGGCCAGCCAGTGATAGGTGTCGAAGGTCCGGGTGCAGGCCGCGATGATCGCCTCGAAGACCGGCCCGGCCGCCGACATCTCGCCGACCATCCGGCTCACGGTGAGCGCGTCGGCGATTCCCCGGACCAGGTCGGCGTTGCCGATCCGGGCCAGCGGCCCGGTCCCGGCCGGCTGGGCCGCGGCGTGCGCGTCCGAGACGTACGGCGTGCGCCAGACCTGCACCGGGTGGACCCGGGCCGGTTCGTCGCCGGGGGAGCGGAGCACCACCAGGGTGCCGTCGTCGAAGATCGCGTAGCCGTGCCCGGTGATCGGCGTCGCCACCTGCTTGCCGATCACGTTGTACGGCAGCAGCAGATACCGCCCGGAATCGGCGTCGTGGAAGACGTGCAGCACGTCCTCGCCGTTGACCGACCGGACCACCCGCTCGAACGCCAGCCCGGCGGTGTCCCGGTCGAATGTCTTGGCCGCCCCGGTCACCAGGTAGTACCCGCCGGGGAAGATGACGCCCTGGTCCTCCGGCAGCCGGCGGCACGCCTGCCCGATCCCGTCCAGGCGGCGTACATCCCGGGTGCGGGTGTTGAAGACCAGGTAGCGGTACGCCGTCTCCTGATACGGCAGCACCCGGAGAAGGATCAACGGCCCGACCCGGGCGTACGCGATCTCCGCGTCCGCCAGGCTCTGCAGCGGCTGGTCCACCGGCTCCGAGTAGACGCCCGCGCCGTCCTCGGTGTTGTCCTCCACCTTGACGGTCAGGTCGCCGCCGACCGTCTCGACGAACACCTCGTCCTCGATCGACACGTGCGGGTGCCGGCCGAGCACGTGCTGCTCGCGGCTGGTGACCGTCCACTCGAAGTCGTGCGTGGGCGGCAGCACGTGGTCCCGCTCGCCGCGCGCGTCCTGATACGCGACCGTGCCGTCCACGCCGATCTGCCAGCGCAGCACCTTGAGGTCGCCGGCCCGGGCCCCGGTCTGGAAGATCGCCAGCAGCTGGCCCTCGACCCGGCGCAGCTGCCGCAGCCGGGTCCCCCGGTAGTACCGGTACAGCTCGGCGAAGTCACGGCGGAACCCCGGATCGTCCAGCAGCCCCGGCGCCGCGGCCGGCTGGAACTTCCGGTCGACCACGGTGAACACGTCGTCCACCGCGGTCTCGGCCTTCATCCCGAGGAACGCGTTGGCGCCGAACAGCAGCACCTCCCCGGCCGGCGCGACGTCGGCCGGCACCGCGTTGTTGCCGGTGCGGATCCGCTCGGTGCCCAGCAGTTCGGTCTGCTGGGCGCCGAAGGCCTCGATCCGCCGGGCGTTCAGCGTCTCGGCCCGCCCGGCCAGCTCGCGCGCCTTGGCGTCGAGCCGGCCCCGGAGCACCTCGTACGTGCCCGCGTCGATGGTCACTCAGACTTGTCCTTCGTGACGGAGTTGGCCACCGCGGCCGCGACGCTCAGGTTGGCGACATCCGCGGTGGACACCGCACCGACGACCTTGCGCAGGTCCTCGGCGAGGTCACCGTCGCCGTTGAGGTAGCGGGCGCCGACCGCCTGCGCCACCGAGCTGTGCTCGACGAAACCGTCGATGCTCTTGCCCAGCGTGATCGAGCCGATCAGCTTGTCGAAGAAGACCGAGTCGCCGCCGACGATGTCGATGTCCGCCTTCTCCAGCCCGGCCGCGACCACCCGGGCCTGCGCCTCGGCGATCTCCCGGTGCACGTGGATGCCGGCCAGCCGGATCTCCTTCTCCATCTCCAGCCGCAGCCGGTACTCCTCGTGCGCCCGGGTGACCTCGTCGAGCGTGGCCATCGCGGACGCCTTCTGCTCCAGGCCCTCCGCCTCGCCCTTCAGCTTCTCCTTGATCGCCTCGGCGGCGACCAGTGCCTTCTCCCGCTCCACGATCGCCTCGGCCCGGCCGGTCTTCTCGATCGCCTCCGCGTTGCGCTCCCGGACCCGCACCTCGGCCAGGCCGAACGCGGCCGCCTCGGCCTGCTTGCCCTCGGCCAGCCGGATCGCGGCTTGCGCCTCCAGCTCGGCGGCCTGCTGCTTCGCCTCGGCCAGCAGCAGCTGCTCGCGCGCTTTGAACCGGGCCGCGGCCTCCGCGGCCTCGGCCGCCTTGATGTCCTTGACCAGCGCCTCCTGCGCCTCGGCCTCGGCGTTGATGACGACCGCCTGCCGGGTCCGCTCGGCCTCCTCGACCACCCGCAGGCGCTTGATGTTCTCCTCCTGCTCGGCGACCGTCCGCTCCACCGCGATCCGCTCCCGGATCACCTCGGCCATCGCCCGTTTCTCGGTCTCGACCTCGGAGTCCTTGGCGATCGTGGACAGCTCGGTCTCCCGCTGCCGGCCGATCACCTCGAGCATCCGGTCCTTCTCGATCCGCTCGGTCTCGATCGCGATCACCCGCTCGCGGTTCTTCTCGGCGACCGCGATCTCCCGGTTCTTGTTCTCCGCCTGCACTCCGAGCTGCTGCTCGGTCTTGAGGCGGGCGGCCTCCGAGCGCAGCGTCTCCTCGGCCCGGGCCAGCGCGATCTCGGCCTCCTCGCGGGCCCGGATGGTCTCGATCTCGCGGCGCTGCTTGATCTCCGCGTCCGCCTTGCGGCGCTCCAGTTCGAGGATCGCCTCCCGGGCGTCCACGTCCTGCCGGGTGATCTCCTTCTCCTCGTTGCGCCGGAAGTCGTTGGTGAGCACCGCCTCGATCGCGGTCAGCTCGGTGATCTTCCGGATGCCCTGGGCGTCCAGGATGTTCTTCGGATCCAGCGAGCCCAGCGGCGTCTGCTCCAGGAAGTCGATCGCCGCGTCCTCCAGGCTGTAGCCGTTCAGATCGGTGCCGATCACCTCGATGATCTGATCCCGGAAGTCGTTGCGCTTGGTGTACAGATCGACGAAGTCGAGCTGCTTGCCGACCGTCTTGAGCGCCTCCGAGAACTTCGCGTTGAACAGCTCCTGCAGCGTCGCCTCGTTGCTGGCCCGGCTGGTGCCGATCGCCTGCGCCACCTTGATCACGTCCTCGGTGGTCTTGTTGACCCGCACGAAGAAGGTGATCCGGATGTCGGCCCGGATGTTGTCCCGGCAGATCAGGCCCTCGCGGCCGGTGCGCGAGATCTCGATCGTCTTCACCGAGATGTCCATCACCTCGGCCTTGTGCAGCACGGGAAGCACCACCGCGCCGGTGAAGGTGACGTCCACCCGGCGCACCTTCGAGACGATCAGAGCCTTGCCCTGCTCCACCTTCCGGAACATCCGGCTGAGGAAGAACAGCACGCCGATCGCGATGAGCACGACCACGGCGAGAAGCACACCGAAACCGGTGGACACCACATCCATCAAAGGCCTTTCCTGGCGATGTCGGCGGGAACGACCCAGAAGAACTCGCCCTCCGGGTCGACGTCGTAGATGAGGGCGACCGTGCCGGCGGGCAACGCGTCCACGCCGGTCTGCCGGACCTGGATGATGGCCGAGGAGCCGTCCTCGGCGTGCACCTCGGCCTGGCCGAACGTGCCGGTGACCCGGCCGGTCCGGATCACGCAGGTGCGGCCGACGAAATCGGCGCGCGAGGCGTCCGGGCCGTCCGGCAGCAGCCGGCGCAACGGGATCGCGATCAGCCGGGTGACCAGCGCGGCCGCGACCAGCGCGACCGGCGGGATCACCCCGGGTGGCACCGGTCCGGGCCACTGGCTGCCGGCCAGCGTGCCGAACCAGGCGAGCGCCACCAGCAGCGAGACGGACACCGGCAGCGGCACGCCGAGCAGCCCGCCGTGATCGTGCCCGGCGTCCGGACCGGCGCCGCCCACGATCACCACGATCCAGTAGCCGATCACGAGGATCAGCAACGGAGTCAGGAGAACGGTCGGGAAGCTCAGCGCGGCTTCGATGAATCCGTTCCCCATCAAACTGTCGTCCCGTCTCCCCGGTCAGCGGTCCACAGGGTGACAGGCCGCGTCAACGACGGTCACGCTGAGTCAGCCGATCGCGGCCCTACGGTCGTGCTTGCGCCGGTACATCTCCGCATCCGCCTCGCGCAGCAGCCGGTCGCCCTCGCCGGCCCGCCCGGACGCCACCCCCACGCTGGCGCCCACCGACAGCCACCGCCCATTGATCAACATGGGTTCGGCGGCCACCGCGGTGATCCGCTCGGCGAGCGCCGCCGCCTCCGCCGCCCCGGTTCCGGGCAGCAGCACCGCGAACTCGTCGCCACCCAGGCGGGCCGCCACCTCGCCGGGCCCGAGCAGCGCGGTCAGCCGCTCGGCGACCAGCACCAGCACCCGGTCCCCGGCGTGATGCCCGTGCCGGTCGTTGATCGCCTTGAAACCATCGAGATCGATCAAGAGCATGCTCGTCTCGTACGGGTCGTCGCCCGCCGCCTCGTCGATCCGCCGCTGCAGCAACACCCGGTTCGCCAGCCCGGTCAGCGCGTCGTGCGTCGCCTGCCGCTGCAGCTCGTCGTGCAGCGCCCGGGTCTCGGTCGCATCCCGGGCATTGAGCACCACGGCACCCACATGCGGATTGTGATACAGGTCGGTGCTGATCAGATCCAGCCAGCGGTACGTGCCGTCGGCATGCCGCCAGCGCACCTGGAAAGCCACACTCTCCCCCGGATGCGCACTCTGGTGCTCGTCCAGCCGATCCACCGCCGCGCGGTCGTCCGGGTGCGTGCGATCGTGCAGCGACGTGCCGACCAGCTCCGCCGGGCTCAGTCCGAGCACCCGGTCCGCGGCCTGACTGGCGTACTGCACGGTGCCGTCCCGCTTCACCACCAGCGTCAGGTCCGACGTGTGCTGCACCAGCGCCCGGAACCACTCCCGCTGCTGATCCAGCTCGATGAGCAGCCGTTCGTTGTCCCGCACCGCGGACAACTGCCGGGCCAGCACCAGCGCCGTGATCACCACCGCGCCGATCGCCACACCCCATGTGCCCAGCCCGGGCCGGCCACCCCGCAGCGCCGAGACGACCAGCACCTGAGTCGCGATCACCGCGACGTACGGCAGCACACTCGGTCGCTGCGCCACCCGCCGGGCGCGCGCCGGATCCACCGGCCGGCTCTGCACCAGCTGCAGCCGCAACGCCACCGCCATGATCAGGCAGGGCAGCAGCTGCACCAGATACATCACCCCGGGATCCATCTCGCCGCCGGCCAGCACCCCGGCCAGCGCCGCGCCCGGCCCCGTGCCGGCCAGCCCCACACACCCGAGCAGCCCCGCCGTCCGGGAAAACGGCGCCGTGCCGCTGAACAGCATCTTCAGCACGCCAAACGCGATCAGCAACATCACCCCGGCGGTCGCCGCGGCACCCCAGCGGTGCATCTCCTGCGGGCCGCTCCACTCGTCGGCGAGCAGGTAGTACCAGAGGAAGACGGCCACCCCGGTGAGCACCGTGGCGGCGTCCAGCCACAACCGCAGTCGCTGCCGGCCCTCCCCGCCCAGCGGATGGCGCAGCATGGCGACCACCACGATCGCCATGCCGGCCACCACGAGAATCGTCTGCACCATGCTGATCTGGGCGCCGGATCCCGCGTACGCCAGCATCGTCTGAAAGCTGTCGCCGGCGGTGCAGGCGGCGCAGGCGACGACCAGAGCCCGCCAGAAACGGCGGCCGACCGGTGGGACATCGGGGTGCCGGGCCAGCCGCCAGGCGAACAGCACATCGGCCAGGTCGATCGCGGTCTGCACGGTCCACGACGCGCGATCCCCGCCCAGCCCGGTGAGGAACAGGGGAAACAGCAGCACACCCAGCACCAGCAGACCGACCAGCACAGGATCGGCGGCACCGGCCCGTATCCGCATGATCGCTCCCGTCGTGGACGTTCCCGATCCCATCGGCGACTCCGGCGGCGATGTGAGCGAAGCTTTAAATCGCGTTTAATATTCATCCGCTACGCCCGGAAGTGCCCCATACTTACCCGAATCTGTGCCGCTGCCCGGCCTCGACGACCCGGGCCGGTTCCACGCGGGCGAGGGACCGGCCCGGGCCCCCGCCGGCTCGTCCACCCCGGCCCCGGCTCCCGGCACCCGGCGGTCCCCCCGCCTGGTCTTACTCGTTTGGCCCCATTCACTCGCGGTCTCCCCATTCCCGGTCTCCCCACTTCCGGCTCTCCCCCACTTTGTGTGCTTCTGACTCGCGGCCTCGCCACCTGCGGGTGAACCCGGCGGTGCGGCGCGCCGCCTCCCCCGGCCGGCCGAAACGGGCGGATACCTTGACAGTCATGACCACGACCGCGCACCGCAGTTCGGTGCTCCGGTCGTTGCCCGCACTGTTCGCGCTGGTCCTGGCCTTCTTCGCGGCCAGCACCCATCCGGTCGCCGGCACACCGGTCGCGCTGGGACCGACCGCTGCCGGGTCGACCGCCTACGCATCGGGCCGGTCCGGCGTCCCTGTTCCGGTCGCGGACACGTTCGTCATCGCCGCACCGGCCGCCGTCTCGGCCGCTGCCGCACCCGCACCGGCCGCCGTCTCGGCCGCTGCCGCACCCGCACCGGCCGCCGTCTCGGCCGCTGCCGCACCCGCACCGGTCGCCGCACCGGCCTTCGCCTCGTCGGCTGCCGTTCCGGCCGCCGTTCCGGTCGAGGTTTCCGCTCCGCTCGCCGCACCGGTCTCCGGCCGCCGCGTCGCCGATCGCACCCGCGCCCTGTGCGCGCAGCGATCGGCCGGGGCCGCGGGTTCCCGAGCGCCACCCCGCACCGCCGCCTGAACCCCGCGAACGCCCGTCCCGGTCGTCCGCGAGGTCGCGTGTACGTGTGCCTGGCCAGCGGAGATCTCAGACGAGCGGAACGGACGAAACCTCATGACCATGCTTGCCGAAATGCTGCTGCACGAGCCGGCCCCGGTGGCTATCTGGGCGGCCCTGTGGCTCGCCACCATCCCGGCGATGGTGGTCCTCGCCAGCCCCACCGGAGTCCGCAACCCGGTCCAGGCCCTCATCGACGCGGGCGCGTTCCTGATCGGCCGCCCGCTGCGCCACCCCCGCCGCCGCGAACCCCCCACCAACGATTTCTTCCCCGGCGACCCGATCCCGTTTCTGACCTCCGGGGACCCCTCCCTCGCCACCCCGGCAGGGCCTGCTCCATTCGCCGACTCCGCGGATTCCACCCCGTCCGCCACAGCGAGCGGCGCCCCTTCGCTGAGCTCGGCGGATTCCGCCACAGCGAGCGCCGCCCCTTCCTTGAGCTCGGCGGATTCCGCCACAGCGAGCGCTGCCCCTTCCCTGGGCTCGGCGGATTCCGCCACAGCCAGCGCCGCCCCTTCCCTGAGCTCGGCAGGCTCAGCGCCCTCTGTTCCGGTGGGCCTCGCCTCCACCTTCAGCTCCGCGGACCCCGCCAGAGAAGTCCCGGCGGACGTCACTCCGGGCTTCCCGGCCGTCTCCGCCCCTGCCGCGCAGGAGGGGACGTCTTTCGCGGCGCGGGGTTCTTCGGCGGGTCGCCACCACGCGGCGGGCCTCGCCGGTCACGCGGGGGAGGGGGACGCCGGGTTGGCGAGCCGGGCGTCGGGGCGGCGGCCACTGCTGCGCCGCCTCTTCCACCGCGCCGCGGCGCGGCGGGAGGAACGCCTCCGGCGGGAGACCGAGGCGGTGCGGTCGGTCCGCTACGCCGAGGAGGTGCGGGTCGCGGCAGAGCAGGCCGGGTACGCCGCGGACCGCTGGCAGGAGCACTGGGAGGCGACCGCCGCGCGGGTCGACGCGGCGTTCCGTGCCTGGCAGGCGGCCGACGCGCGGCTCCAGCGCAGCCGGACGGCGATCGCCTACGGCACGCCGGCCACGGAGCAGAGCCCGGCCGAGTATGTCGACCGCGAGCGTTTCCTGCACCTGGCGGTCCGCGCCGCCGCGGAGCGTGGCGAACTGCCGACCAGCGCCGTCGCCGACGCCCTGACCGGCCGTGGCGGATGGGACGCCCGCCTGCACCCGGTCGACCAGGAGCTGGTCATCCAGCGTGCCGCGGCGACCCACCTGGAGGCTGTCTGGAAGCGTGCCGCCGCCGCCGAGAAACTGGCCTGGCGCGACGCCCAGACCGCCCGCCGCAACTGGCAGAGCCTCTGCCAGGAGACGATCCTCGCGGCTGCCCACGCCACCGCGGTTCACCACCTGCTGCCCACCGAGCCGATCATCATCCCGGCCACCACCCACCCGGCCCCGGTCGCCCGCGTCGCCTGATCCCACATCCGCGGGCGGCGTCGATCAGGTCGGGCCGGAAAAGTGTCCCGGCGCCTGTTCCGCAGCGTCCCTGTTCTCTGGAGCCTGTCCCGGAGCGCGGTCCGCATGTCCGCTACTGCTCACCGTTGCCGCCGGGCGGGGCGACCGGTGGCTCCTGCCCGATCCCGGTGGCCGGTCGGCGCGCGGCTCCGGTGCTGACGGCGTACCGGGAATCGGTGCGGTGCGGTGCGGTGCGGTGCGGTGCGCAGGAGCATCGGCCGGCTGACGGCGTACCGGCAAATGGCGATCCGGAATGGCGACGGCCGGGAGCGGCGGGATCACGGTGCCCGACGGCGGATCGGATCGCATCGGGGCATCTTCATGGGCCGCGTCCGGCCGGGGGACCACCGGCCGGACGCGGGTCGGGCCGCCTACGGTTTGGTCAGCAGGCAGCCGGAGATGGTCAGATCGATGGTGCGGGTACCGGTGAGGCAGGTGGTGAACCAGTACGTCTCCTCGCCGTAACTCTGCCCGAGGTATGCGTGCGTGGTGCCGTTCGCGTCGACCTCGCACGGGTTGTTCAGCGTGCACATCTCGCCGTCGTCGTTTCCGGTGTTGTTGATGCCGACGATCTGTCCGCTGGTGGCGTCGACGATCGGCGATCCGGAGGTGCCGTGAATGGTTTGGCAGGCGCTGTCGTACCGCAGCGAATCGTGCCATGTCCATTCGTCTTCGCGGAGGGTCGGCACGAAACCGTTGATCGTGCAGTTCCAGATCCGCTTCCAGTAGCTGGACGGGATGACGATGCTGGATCCGGCTGCCGGGTGGTTCGCCGAAATGGTCAGCGCGGTGGCGCCGTACCGGCTGGACAGCGTGGCGTAGGTGCTGGTCAGTCGGTACAGGGTGACGTCGGTGCCGGTCATCGTGGCGTACAGCACGCGGTCGGCGCGCACCGTGGCGACGGCCCGGCCGCTGCTGTTGAGCAGGGTGCCGGAGCGGCTGCTGGTGCGGTTCTGCAGGACGGTGCCGGACGGGATCAGGCCACCTTCGTAACAATGTCCGTTGGTGAGCATCATCGCCCGGTCGCTGCTGACCGAGGTGGGGTAGCGAACCAGCGACGCCGAGCAGTTGCTGAGCTTGATCGTGTTGGCGAGGGTGACCGCGGTGACCGCCCGGGCGGGGGTGGGTCCGGCGAGGACCGCGGTGGTGGCCGCGACTGCGGCGGCCATGACGGCGACTGCGCGACGTAGGCGCATGCGAGGGTCGTCCCTTCTTGTCAGGCGACGGAATCCCACGTCGGCCGGTCCGGCCGGTGGGTGCACGTACCCTCGCATCGGCATAGGTCTATGTCAACGGTGGTGAATGCTGACTGTTGACGACCATACAGAAAGCCGCAACACCCGGCCGGGTGTTGCGGCTTCCTTTTCAGATCATGCACCGAAGGGGTTCAGTCGAACTCTTCCATCGGTGCGAGCCTATCGGTAGGCTCACGGAGCGATATCGAACTCGCCGTCCTTGGCAGAGTCCACGAAGGCGGTCCACTCCGCCGGCGTGAACAAGAGAGCTGGGCCTGTCCGGTTCTTGCTGTCACGGACGGCGATTCCTCCTTCGTCGAGGAATGCGACCTCGACGCAGTTGTTGCCGCCGTTGCCGTTGCTACGACTGCCCTTCTTCCAGACGGCACCGTTGAGCTGGTGCGCGAGCAACTCGTGCACCTCCCTCCAATATGAGATTGATTCGGGAGTCGTCAGGCGACGAGCAGACTCTCGATCATCTTTATGGTGGTGCGATGGTCGAGCGCCCTGGTGCTCAATCGCTCGAACTCCTGCCTGTACCGGGCAACCTCAGTCGGCTGCTCCTCGTAGTAGTCTCCCGCAATGCCTTCGAGGTAGACAACATCCAAATGGGTGGTATCCCGGTATTCCAAAAGGGTGACGGCGCCGCCCAGGAACGGATGTTCACCGGATCCGAACGGCAAGATCTGCAATGAGACATTCGGCAATTTAGCTATTTCTATCAAATGGTCGAGTTGTGCCCGCATCACGTCTTCGCCGCCGATCACGCGGCGCACCACCGATTCGTCGACGATCGCAGCCAGCTCCAGCGGGTGGTCGCCGTGCAGCCGGCTCTGGCGCGTCAATCGCAGCGAGATGCGCCTGTCGATGCGCTGGGGCGGGTCGGCTGATCGACCGGTACTGATCAGAGCGCGCATGTACGCCTCCGTCTGCAGGAGTCCGGGAATGATGATCGGCTCCCAGCACCGCATCGACGTCGCCGCGGCCTCCATGCCGACGAAGTTGCCCGGCCGCATGATGTCCTTGTAGTCGGTCCACCAGCTGCGCTCCCGGGACGAGCGGGCCAGCTCGACCAGAGCCTCGCGGTAGGTATCGTCCTCCACCCGGTAGAGGGTCAGTAGATCTCGGACATCGCGCGGCGTCACCGCGACCCGCGCCGTCTCGATCCGGGTCACCTTCGCAGAGTGCCACTCGAAATGCCGCGACACGTCCTGCTGCGTCAAATGGGCAGCCTCGCGGCACCGCTTGAGTTCCACCCCGAGGCGGCGGCGGCGGAGTGTCGGACCCTCAATATCGGACACCTAAGACTCCCTAAAGGTGCTGAGGAGGCTGATATTACGAGCGTTCCTCATGATCGCGTAACCCCCATTCATGATCGACAATTGATGATCATCAAAGTGGGTGCTCAGCGGCGGGGCCTGAATAAGAAGTCTAGTACTTCTTGCATTGACCTTGCTGTTGGGGACATGATGCGACGGACATCGAGTTCTGTCTTGTTTGCTACATAGGCGAAATGATCATTGGAACTGGCGTCTAAGGGGCGTGGCGCAAGTGTTGGCTGACCAGTACTACCTGATCGCACACGAGGACCGCACCGGGCGGTCCAGGCTACATCCCCGTGCGACCGGCCTTGGGTTGGCCGCCGCATTACTCTCCGAACTCGTCCTGGAAGGCCGCATCGGCGTCACCGACGGCGACCTTTTCGTTCTTGATCGCCATCCGCCGGCGGACGCGCTCGAGCACGACATTCTCGATCTTCTCGTCGCCCAGCCGCAGCATCGTGACGTGCGCACCTGGCTCGCCTTTCTCTCCCAGGACGCCGGATTGCGGGTGGGTGAGCGACTGATGCGCATCGGCGCGGTCGAGCCGATCGTCCGCCGTCGCATGCTCGGCTCCCCGTCGGTCACCTACATGCCGAACTCGGCGCAGCAGCGCAACGCCGCGGCCTGGGCCTCCACCCGGCTGGCCAATCTCCTGGTCCGCGGCATGGAGCTGAGCATCGTCGACCAGATGCTGGTCAGCCTCGTCTCCGCGACCGGGTTGACCCGGCACGTCCTCTATGGTTTCGAACAGTATCCGCACGCCTTCCAGTACGTGCCGAACGTCGCGTTCGGATTGCCGAGCGACCTGCGGGAAATCGTGGAGTACACCGAGGCGTCCATCGGATCGGTGCTGACCGTGGGGCGTCGATGAGCGTCGGACGGCACCAGCTGCGGCACAACAACACCGACCAGTGGGCCGGTCGGCTCCTGACCCAGCGGAAATCGGCCGCCGAGCCGGACATCATCAGCCGGGCGCTGGCCCAGAACCGGCTCGGCACCGCCTCGGTCGTCTTCTTCGGCGTCGCCGGGGCCGCGCCGCTCACCGTGATCATCGGATCCATTTCGGCGATCTACGCGATCCAGGGCAGCACCGCGGTCCCGGTCGCCTACCTGGTGGTGGCCGGTATCCTGTCGCTGTTCACGGTCGGGTTCGTGGCCATGAGCCGGCACATCGTGAACTCCGGCGCGTTCTACTCGTACATCAGCCACGGTCTGGGCCGGGTGGTCGGCGTCGGCGCCGCATTCGTCGCCCTGCCGGCGTATTCACTGATGCAGATCGGCCTCTTCGGGCTCTTCGGCACCGCCGCGTCCGGCATCTTCGCCGAGTTCGGGCTCCAGGTGTCGTGGTACGCGTGCGCCATCGGCGCCTGGGTGCTGGTCACCGTGCTCGGCATGCTCTGGGTCGACCTCAGCGGCAAGGTGCTCGCCGCGCTGCTGGTCGCCGAGATCACCATCGTGCTGCTCTACGACCTGGTGATGGTTTCACACCCGGCCGGCGGTCACGTCAGCTTCGCGACGCTCTCCCCGGCGCCGATGCTGACACCCGTGGTCGGTTCGCTGCTGGTGCTGGCCATCGCCGGGTTCGTCGGGTTCGAGGCGACCGTCGTACTCTCCGAGGAGGCCAAGGACCCGAAGCGGACCATCGCCCGGGCCACGCACATCGCGGTCCTGCTGGCCGGCCTGCTCTGCGGCGTCTCCGCCTGGGCGATGTCGGTCACCACCGGCCCGGACCGGATCACCGCGGTGGCCGCCGAGCACCAGACCGACCTGGTGTTCCGGCTGGTCTCCCCGCACCTGCCGGTGGCCCTCGTCGACGTGGGTTACGTGCTGTTCATGACCAGCGTCTTCGCCGCGCTGCTGGCGTTCCACGCCGCTGTCGCCCGCTACCAGTTCGCCCTCGGCCGGGAGGGTGTGCTGCCGTCGGCCTGGGGTTACACCCATCCGCGCACCGGTGCCCCGCTGGTCGGCGCCATCACCCAGAGCGTGCTGGCACTCGGCGTGATCAGCATCTATGCGGTCGTCGGCCTGGAGCCCCTGCTGTACCTGTTCGCGTGGCTGACCACGATCGGCGGCCTGGGCGTGCTGATCCTGATGTGGTCGGCCTCGGCCGCGGTGATCGCGTTCTTCCAGCGCGGCCGGCGCGGGGAGAGTGTCTGGCGTGCCTACCTGGCGCCGTTCATCGCCTTCCTGCTGCTCTCCATCGTGCTGGCCGCGACCATCATCGGCTTCGGTCAGCTGCTGCAGGTGTCCAGCGGCTCCATCTTCAACTGGATCGTGCCGGTGGCCTACGCCGTCGTCGCGCTGATCGGCTTCTCCTGGGCCCTGATCATGCGCAGGACCCGGCCCGACGTGTACGCGGCGATCGGTCGTGGCGCCGAAACCCGGGTCGCCTTCCCGGCCCTCGAGACCGACTTCTCCCCGCACGTGCTGCCTCCGGCGCCGGTGGGTTCGCGTGGCTACCCCTCATGGTGAGGGTTCGACTTGAGAAAGGAATCCGATGACGTACGCCATCCAGGAATTGGTCATCCGGGATGTCACCCCGGTTGACACCGACGAGATCACCGATCTCGTCGCCGAGGCGATGCGTGACGGCCCGGTGGCGAAGTGGCTGCACGGTGACCCGGAGGTGCGCCGGCGGGAGGCTCCGCGATACTTCGAGATCTTCGTCGAGCATGCGACCCGGTACGGCGAGGTCTATGCCACCGCCGACTCGGAGACCGGCCGGCTCGACGGCGTGGCGCTGTGGTTCCCGCTCACGTCGCTGATCCCGCCGCCGGTCGACTACGAGCGCCGGCTCAAGGAGGCGGCCGGCGACGCCTTCGACCGCGCCTGCCAGCTCGACGTCACGCTGGACGAGCACCACCCGCTCGAACCGCACCACTACCTGGCGTTCCTGGCCGTCCGCCCCGACTCGCAGAACAGGGGCATCGGCAGCGCTCTGCTCGAGCGCCACCATGCCCGGCTGGACCAGGCCGGCCTCCCGGCCTACCTGGAGGCCAACGACCCGCGTAACCGTGACCTGTACCTTCGCCACGGCTACCAGATCCGTTCCGTCATCAACCTGCCCGGCGGGCCTCCGTTGTGGACGATGTGGCGGGCGCCTATGGCCTGACCCTCACGCCGCACGCGGGATGTCGACGGTATTCTCCGACGCGACTGCCGGGAAGTTGTAGAGCCAGAACGACTGCTGGTCGATCTGCTGGAACGTCATGTTGAAATTGCACAGCCGGCCGATCAGCAGCCGGAACACCCGGGACATGTGCCGCACGTCATCGTTGTAGGAGCACACGTCCAGGCCGACGAGGCCGTTCTGGGTGGCCGCGACCAGGTACATCTGTTCCGACATCTGCGCGAACGCGTCCTGGCCCTGCGCTTCCGGCTTCACCGCGACGAAGACGATGTACCAGATCCGCTTGGCGTGGTAGTGCTCCGGATAGTGCCGCTCGAAGTAGGCGGGCGCGATCAACGGGATGGCGTCCAGGTTGTTCGTGTAGCAGGAGAGCCCGGCGAGCGTGCCGTCCTCCTGCAACGCGAGGTATTTGTCGACCCTGGGGTCCCGCATCACCTCGTCGAACTCCGACCGGTACATCAGGTGCCGCTGCACCGCGAGTGAGTTGAGATCCTCGAACGCCTCGAGGTAGAGACCCCACGCGGCCTCCAGCATCTCACCGTCGGTGATCTGGTCGATGACTTTGATCAGCATGGCTGCCCCGCTTCGTCGCACTTAAGTCGATCGATGACAGTTGACCAACCATACGAAGCGCAATAGCTCCGGGACAATGCGTACCCGGGAAAACAGTGTGCCAATTCCAGAAAGGAGGGTCGTTAGACGAACGGTATGCAACTTGCATCACTGCAGGTGAGAGCCGTGCTGAGCCCGCCCAACGCCCGCCGCAATTAGTTCCGGGAAAGGTTCAGCATTCCGCGAGTCGGCCTTTTTGCGGAATGCACCGAGTACTGGACTCCGTGCGCAGAACACGGAGTGTTCGCCTATTGGCGATATGGCGGGAACCTTCGACGACGGGGCGGGGCGCGCGGCCGGACACCGCGGGCCATCCCGGCGAGGCGTCAGTCCCCCCGCCGGCCGGAGATGGCCCGCATCCATGCCCACAGGCCACCATGGTTCCGACCAGAAACTCGATCCAACCTGCTGAGCCTCCATGCCCGCGGCGGATTGCCACGTCCGGCAGGCTACTTCGCCACTGGTCCACAGGCAGCGGGCCATTGAGCGCCGCCGGCCGAAAGGCAGTGACCGCCGCCGTCCGCCGAAACACGCCGCC
Organism: Actinoplanes sp. SE50/110; assembly: GCF_900119315.1. NCBI lineage: Bacteria > Bacillati > Actinomycetota > Actinomycetes > Micromonosporales > Micromonosporaceae > Actinoplanes > Actinoplanes sp. SE50/110. The sequence continues at coordinate 1,275,535 of NZ_LT827010.1, forward strand.
GAGCGCCAGCTCGCCGAATACCGCCGCACCGCTGAGCCGCCGGGGCGTTGGGCCGTCGGGGCGTTGGGCCGTCGGGGCGCCCTGCGGGTGGAGCGTCGGCGGACAGGGTCAGTGTGGGGCGGCTCGCCAGTGTCGGATCGCCGCGGTGATCGCTGAGGCCACCACTGTCGCCGCGCCGAGGCCGAGCAGCAGCAGGAGAGCGCCCGCCGCATACAGCCCGGTGGTGTCGTCGGCGGCGGCGGTGACCGTCCAGGCCGCGGTGAAGGCCAGTGGCAGCGCCACCGACACCAGCACCGGCCGCACCCCGGCGGCCATCGCCCCGGCGAAGACCGCGAGCAGGGTCAGCGCGCAGCCGATCACCTGCCAGGCTTCGTACGGCCCGCTGGTCACGCCGGTGGCCGGATCCGTCTGATACTCGTGGTCCCAGCCCATCCAGGCGAGCCAGCTGAGCGCGGAGAGGACAGCAACGGCGACCGTCCCACCGATCTGTTTCCCGACCCGACCCGTGTCCTCGTTGTCACCCATGATCAGTCCACGTTACGACCGGCGCGCAATCTCAGGCGCCGGCGGTCGCGAGCCGCAGCCCGAGCGCGACCAGCACCGCGCCGGTCGCCGCGTCCACCGCGCGACGCACCCGGGGCCGGGCCAGCACCCGTCGCAGCGCGGCGACCAGGGTGGCGACCACGGTGAACCAGCTGATCGTGACGATCACCGCCACCGACGACAGCAGCAGCACGTCGGCCGGCCGGCCGTCGATCGGGACGAACTGGGGCAGGACGGCCATGAAGAAGACCCCGCACTTGGGGTTGAAGACATTGCAGAGCACCCCGTTGCGGTACGACACCCACAACCGCACGTCCGTGTCCCGGTCGGTGGTGATCTCCGGGGCGGCACCGCCTCGGCGCGCGGCGAGCAGAGCGGTCACGCCCAGCCACAACAGGTATGCCGCGCCGGCGAGCTTGACCACGGTGAAGGCCACGGCCGACGCCTCCAGGACGGCGGCCACCCCCATCGCCGCGGCCACCGACCAGACGAACACCCCGGTGGCCACGCCGAGCCCGGCCACCACCCCGTGCCGGCGGCCGGCCACCACCGACCGGCGCACCACCACCGCGAAGTCCGGCCCGGGGGAGATCGCGGCCAGCGCGATCACTCCGGCGAATGCCGCCGCCTGTCCCGCTGAGGTCATCGCCCGCACCCTCCATGGTCCGCCCGGTGGCGGGCAGACCGCCCGCCACCGATGAACCCGACCCTGCCAGACCGCCAGGGCCACTCGCGCAAGTTTCTCGCGACCTGTGGACAACTCTCGCCATCCCGCCCGCCACCGGGTGGGCGGTGACCTGCCTGGGCAGCCCCGGCCACGACAGCCGGAAGCTGCCCGGGCCGCGCCGTGTTCGGCCCGCTGGCGACGCGGGCCCGGAGCTGCCCGGGCCGCGCCGTGTTCGGCCCGCTGGCGACGCGGGCCCGGAGTTGCCTGGACCGCGCCGTGTTCGGCCCGCTGGCGCTGCGGGCCGGGAGCTGCCCAGGCCTCGTCCTGTTCAGACCGCCGGTGACGCGCTCGGGCCGTTCGCCGGCGCGGCCGGGATCGCCTCGGCGCTGGCCTTGGCCGACTCGTACAGCGCGGTCCACTCCTGCGCCTGGTTCTGCGCCCAGGCCACCTCGTCGGTCCAGGATGCGTCGGTGTTCGCCGCGTTGCCGGCGATCGTCGGCCAGTCCTGCTGGGTGGACGCGGTCACCGCGAAGTCGTGCACCGCAGCCCAGGCCTGCGCCTGCGCCGCCGCGGCGGCGCTGTTGGCCAGCCAGGACGCCTGGGTGGCGGCCGCGGTGTCGGCCGCGGTGTTCCAGGCCAGCTTCGCCTCTTCGGCAGCCTTGGCCTTGGCCGCGTCGGACGCCGCCTCGTAGGCCTGCTGGGCGGCCTGGGCGGCGGCGATCAGCTGGTCGAGGCGGTGCCGGTAGGTCAGGTCCTGCTCCACCAGGTCCATCCGGTAGGCCTGCAGGTCGCAGTTCGCCGCGGACGCCCACGAGTACTTGAAGAACTCGGCGATGTCGTTGTCGGTGCCCTTCTGGATCGCCCGCTGCGCGGCCGCCCGCACCCAGGCGCCGGAGCCGTGCGCGGCGATGTCGGTCACGTAGTCACGGTCCTGCTGGGCCTGCAGTTTGGCCTGCTCCACCGGGGAGTGCTTGGCGTCCAGGTCCTGCGCCTCCTTGAGCCCGGTCCGCACGTAGCGGTCCTTCTCGGCCAGGGTGCCGTAGGAGGCCCGTTGCGCGGTCAGGTGCACGATCGGCGAGGTCTTGTCGGTGGTGGTCGCGATGGCGCGCGAGATCACCAGGTTGTTGCGGGAGGCGTCGGTGGTGGCCCGGGCGCGGGCCTTCTCGTAGCCGCCGCCGCTGCTCAGGAAGTCGGTCACCGCGGTGGGCACGTCGCTGACCAGCGCCGACCAGGCCGCGCTCTGCACCTCCCAGCGGGGGTCGTTGTCGGCCAGGCGGCGGACCAGCGTGCGGTAACGGTCGGTGGGGTTGGACGGCCCGGCGGCCAGCAGCGGGCCGGCCCCGAGCGGTGCGGCCGAGGCCGGCTGTGCCGTCACCGGCAGGCCGATCAGCAGGGCGGAGGCGGTGACGAGCGCCAGGGGGCGCAGGTTGCGGTGCATGAGATTCCCCGTGTTCATCGGTGGAGCGTGGACGCGGGCAGCGGGCCCGGACCGTGGGTGGTCCGGACCCGCCGGGGACCCGCGGGGATTACTGGGTGATGCGGATGTCGTCGAGGAAGCCGCGGTACGCGCCGGTGCCGGGCGCCTGGTCGTACCCGAAGTCGATCTGCACGATCCGCTTGCCGTTGGCGACCGAGCCGATCGGCACGGTCACCTGGGTCCAGGTGTCGAGCGGCAGCTTGGCGCACTGCTTGGCCGGGTGGAAGATGTTGCCGCGGTTGTCCTTGACGTCGGTGTCCCGCAGGCTGATCGTCGAGCCGTCGATCCTGTCCTGCAGGATCAGGTCGATCGCCACGCACGTGCTGTTGTTCCCGACCACCGTGCTCCACTTCTTGGAGCTCTGCGGATAGATCCAGTACGACAGCTGGGTCGTCGACGACACGTAGGTGTCGTTGAGCGCGTACGCCTTGAGATAGGCGTACGACGCGTCGGTGCCGTTGTCCTTGCCGGAGTAGAGCACGACGCCGGTCCCGGTGCGGCCGTAGTCCGTGCCCTCCTTGAACTCGGGGCCGGTGACGCTGGAGACGACCGGGCCGACGTTCCACGTGTTGCCGCCCGGCTTGACCGTGTCCAGCGAGTTGACCCAGGTCGGGTGGGTGTCGGTGGGCTCGGCGGAGGTGACGAACTTGGGCGCGCTCTCCAGGTCGGTGAGCTTCAGGTTGTCGATGTAGCCCCGGTAGCCGCCGGTGTTGGCGGCCTGGTCGTAGCCGACGTTGACACGCAGGATGGTCCGGCCGGCCGCGACCGCGCCGAGGTCGACCACGACGGTGTTCCAGGCGTCGAGCTTGAGCTTGCCGCACTGCCCGCCCGGGTGGATCGAGTTGCCGCGCTGGTCCTTGGCGCCGGAGTCACGCAGGTCGGGGTGGTCGGCGAAGATGATGTCGACCGCCACGCAGGTGCTGTTGATGCCGCTCACGTTCGGGTCGCCGGCGCTGCTCAGCGGGTAGATCTGGTACGACAGCTTGGTCGTCGGCCGGACCTTGACGTTGCTCAGCGAGTAGAGCGCGTTGTAGCTGTACGACGAGGTGGCGCTGTTGTCCTTGCCGGAGTAGAGCAGGAACTTGGTTCCGTCCGAGAACGACCGGACCCCGAGCTCCGCCTTGGTCAGGCCGGCGATGACACCGCCGATGTTCGTCGCGCCACCGCCGTTGGTGTCGACCGTGTCCTGCCAGTTGGGCCGGGGGTCGGTGGTCTCGAATCCGGAGGTGAAGTCCAGCCGGCGGTCCTTGGCGCGCGCCTCGTCCTGGCCCTTGAGCAGGAAGGTCTGCAGGGCGACCAGGGTGTTGGCGGCCAGTGCCGCCTGGGCCGCGGCGAGCAGGTTCGGCGAGAAGCCGTCGTGCTCGGCGGCGTCGCGGATCGGGATGACCCGGGCGTGGTAGCCGTCGCGTTCGATGACCGCGGCGGCGTCCTCGTCGCGCTTGTTGGCGGCGGCGCCGCCGGTGAAGATGAAGTCGCTGAGCGCCTTGTCGAGCTGGTCGTCGGGGGCGTTCAGGGCGACCTGGGAGGCCAGGGAGACCTCGGAGCCCTTGGCGTTGTTGTGGACGAACAGCACGAACTGCCGGTTCGGCGCGTTGACCAGCTCGTCGGTCACCTGCAGCAGCAGGAGCTGCAGCAGCGACTTCTTGGCGTCGGCGAGCTGCTTGGCGCGCAGCTGCGCGGCGAGCTGCTCGTCCGCCTTCGCGATCGCGTCGCGCATGTCCTGATCGGCGGCGGCGGCCGCGCCGGTGTTCAGGAAGGTGTCCCAGTCGGTCTGGGTGGTGCCGTCGGCGATCGCGGCCTGGGCGGTGGTCCAGACGTGGGTGCCGGCGGTGACCCGCTGCCAGACCGCGAAGATGAAGTCGCGGTCGTTCTTCTCGATCAGCGCGGTGTCGGACGAGTCGAGCCCGACGGTCACCGCGACCGAGCGCCGGCGGGCCTGCGCGGCCGTCTCGGCGATCTTGGCCTGGGCGTCGTCGTTGGCCGCCACGAAGATGCCGGTGACGATGAAGGTGTACGCCGCGCGCGGGTCGGACGACAGGTAGCTGCGCAGCGCCTCGGCCTTGACGTACGGCCCGGCCTCGGCGCGCTGGTAGAGGGCGAAGACGAAGCCCTGGTCGTTGAGGACGAGCAGGTCGACGCCCGGGTTGACGCCGATCGCGCCGGCGGCCTTGACCTTGTCCTCGTCGGTGGCGAGGTTCGTCGGGTCGGTGACCGAGGCGGCGGCCGCGGCCGGCGCGGCGGGTGCCGCCGTGGCGGGCGCGGCCGGTGCGACCAATATTCCGACAGCCAGGCCGGCTGCGAGCAGCCCAGCCTGCAGCTTTCTTGCAGACATACTTCCCCCGTGACTGGTGCCACCCGCGGAACACACGCGGGCCGTACGACCCGCGATGGCGAGTGGCCATCGAAGTGACGCTACATAGTGGTCATGCGTATCGGCGATTGTCGACCCCCGGGTCCGATTTGAGCGATCACGGCATGGTCATCGTCGTCACAAGATGACGACGAGGTGTCTTGAGGGCGACGATCCGCGCGATGGGGATACGTGGATGCATCGATCTCTGGTAAGACTGAGCGTGATCGTGGGGGCGATCAAGGGCTGACGCCCCCACCCCGGTTCCGGTCCGCGGGTCTCAGCAGCCGCAGGTCGCGCCGGCCGGAGCCGCGAGCTCATCGGCGGGCCGGGACCATTCGCCCTTCTCGTCCCGCACCGGGAAACCCTCCCGGACCCAGTACTCGTAGCCGCCGATCATCTCCTTCACCGCATACCCGAGCCTGGCGAACTCCAGCGCCGCCCGGGTCGCCCCGTTGCACCCCGGCCCCCAGCAGTAGGTGACCACCGTGCTCCCGGCCGGAACCAGCTCCGCCGCCAGCGCCGCGATCCGCCCGGTCGGCAGGTGCACCGCGGCCGGGATGTGCCCCTGCCGCCACGCCTCGTCACTGCGCGAGTCGACCACCACCAGCCCAGCGATGCCGTCCCTCAGGTCGGCGTGCACGTCGCTGACATCGGTCTCGAAAGCCAGCCGGCGGGAGAAGTGCGCGATCGCATCGGTGTTCGTCATGCCGTTGATCGTGCCGTCGCCACCCCGCCGACCCCAGTGGCGCTGATGCCATCCACCGCTAAGATCGCGCCATGCCTCCGCTCCCGGCCGCCGCCCCACCGGCGTCTTCACCATCGGAGTGCTCGCTCCCGATGCCGCGGCGGCGTGGGCCGTCGGTCACCGTGCTGGCTTTCGACGGCATGTCGATGTTCGAGCTCGGCATCGTCACCGAGGTCTTCGGCCTGCCCCGTCCCGAGTTCGACCGCCCCTGGTACGAGCTGACGATCTGCGCCGAAACCCCCGGCCCGGTCCGGGTGATCGGCGGTGCGGCCCTGCACACCGACCACGGTCTGGACACCTTCGCCGGCGGCGAGACGGTGATCGTCCCCGGGGTGCCCGACGTCCGGGCCGACCCGTCCCCGGCCCTGATCGGTGCCCTGCGCACCGCCCACGCCCGAGGCGCCCGCATCATGTCGATCTGCTCCGGCGCGTTCGCTCTGGCCGGCGCCGGCCTGCTCGACGGCCGCCGCGCCACCACCCACTGGCGGTACGCCGAAGCCCTCCGCACCCGGCACCCGTCCGTCCAGGTCGACGCGGACGTCCTCTACCTCGACGACGACGACGTGCTGACCAGCGCCGGCAGCGCCGCCGGCCTCGACCTGTGCCTGCACGTGGTGCGCCGCGACCACGGCCCGGCGATCGCCAACGCGGTCGCCCGCCGCCTCGTCGTCCAGCCGCACCGGGACGGCGGCCAGGCCCAGTTCATCGAGGCCCCGGTCCCGGACGACCCGGCCGACGACCGCCTGGCCCGCAGCATGCAGTGGGCGCTCACGCACCTGGCCGAGCCGATCAGCGTGGACGTTCTGGCCCGCCGGGCCCACATGTCCACCCGCACCTACCTACGCCACTTCACCCGAGCGACCGGTACCACCCCGATCCGCTGGCTGATCGCCCAGCGCATCCACGCCAGCCTGGCCCTGCTCGAAACCACCACCATCCCGATCGAAACACTGGCCGCCACCGTAGGCTTCGACGCGGCGGTCACCTTCCGCCACCACTTCGCCCACCTCATGCGCACGTCGCCCTCCGCGTACCGGAAAGCCTTCGCCCGCACACCACCGGTCACCTGACCGCGGCAGATGGGTCGGAAGCCGCCGGGTTTCTGGCCGCTGCCGGGGGCTGTTGCGCCGTGCCCGGGTTTCTGACCGCGGCTGGGAGTTGTTGCGCCGCTCCCGGGTTTCTGGCCGCTACCGGGGGCTATTGCGCCGCGCCCGGGCGCTCGTAGGTCAAACCGGCGAACAGCGCCCCGCCCCCGACGCGTGCGGCGAACAGGTAGCGCCCGTGCTTACCCGGATCGGTGCGGTAGCTCGTGAACACGCGCTCTGCGCCGTCCTTGCGTGCCAGGGCGGCCGGGCACGCCGTGGCGACCTGGGTCGCGGCCTCGTCCCCGATCCGGCTGGTCGTCCAGGTGGACAGCGCCGTGCAGGCGTCCGGCGTCGCCGGCGAAACCGACCAGACCACGGTGAATCCGTTGTCGCCGAGCAGCACCGGCCGCCCATCCCGCTGAGTCCAGGCGAAGCCCCCCGCGGCCGGCACCCCCGGATCCTGCGACAGCTGCCACCCGGCCGGCCCACCGAACGTCAACAGGCCGTCCAGCGCCGCATCCCGCTCGGCATCCGGCGACGACGGCCTGCTCTGAACCCAGGCCACCAAACCGATCACCGCCAGCGCGGCCACCCAGAGCGCGGTCACGATCGGCCGCCGACGCCGCACCACCGCCTGACCGCCCGAGCCCGCCGTCGGTTGGCCGTCCGCTCCGTCGGTGGGTTGGTGGTCCATGCCGTCGGTCGGTTGGCTGCCGGGGTGCGCTGCCGGCGGTTCGCCCGCCGACGCTGCCAGGGAAGGCTCCTCGGTGACCGGGGCTTGGCCGCCGGAACCCGCACGGCCGGCGGAGGGGCGGGAAGCGCTGGCGGACGGTGGCTGGGCCGCGGGCACCGCGTCGGGAGGCCGCGGTGCGGACGCCGGGGTCGGCGGCTGGTCGGGGCTGGCTTCGGTCACCAGGCCAGTGTCACGTAAGGCGGATCGTCATCGCACCTCCGGGTGGCACGGTCACCGAGCCGGTCACCGGCAACGACCGGCAGGGCGCGGGCTGCCACGGTTCACCGGGGGCGCTGCGTTTCATGCCGGCCCACGAGGATCTTGAGCGGTGAGGCGGCGACCGGCGGGTGGAGACGCAGAGTCGTCTGTGGAGGGTGAAGCCTTCAGCCCAGGGTCAGCGGCCGCAGACCGGTCAGGTCGAGGCCGGCCGGGGCGCGGCCGGTGGCCTGGCGGAGCAGGCCGTCAGCCGGGCCGGGCAGCTCACTGGCCGGTCGGCCGAAGAGCAGCCCGAGGACCACGTCCGCGGCGGGTGGGGTGAGCCAGGCCGGTCGGGCGAGGGCGTCGGCCAGATCCAGGCCGTGCACGGCGAGTTCGACGACCCGGGTGATGAGGAAGTCGGTGAGCAGCATGGCGTCGCCGTGGCGGGTACGCACGACGCGGCCGGGGGGTTCGGTGCCGCAGCGGTCGGCCAGGTCGGCGGTGAAGCCGCGGAATGCGCGGACGTCCAGCCCGGGGGCATGCTGCTGGGCCAGGCGGATGCGGGTCGCGTCGGTGTCCGCGGAGAAGCGGTGGTCGGGGCGGTAATAGGCCGCGGCGGAGGTGTCCGCCGCCCCCGGCGCCGGAGCGTCCAGCATGCCGGGCAGCCAGGCGAGAACTATCCGGATATGGGCGAATAATTCGCGTACGTTCCACGGCGTGCACCGGGTGGGTCGCGTCCAGTCTTCGCCGGTCCAGCGCGAGGCGACGTGCCCGAGCGCGTCCGCCTCCGCCCGAAACGCGCTGATCACGACAGAGGCGGCAGCCGCGGTCGGCTCGACCGGCACGGTGAGGGCCGGCGGCGCGATGACGGCCGGCGGCGCGGCGGCAGCAAGCGGCGTGTCCGCAGCAGGCGGCGCGGCGGCAGCAGGCTGCGCGGGATCGGAGCGCGGCGTGGAGGAGGGGGAAGCGTCGACCCGGCCGGGAAAGCCGGCACCACCGTCAGGGGCGGTCATGCGGCCGCCTCCGAAGCGCTTCTCGCCCCGCGGGTGGGGCCGGCGCGGTCACGGCAGGAGCCGCCGGAGGAACTCGTTGCGGAATTTGCCGGTCGGGTCGAACCGTCCGGCCAGTGCGGCGAAGTCGGCCACCCGGGGCGGTTCGGGCGCGCTGGTGAAGATCTTGCCCAGGTGCGGTCGGGCGCCCAGGAGCCCGAGCAGTTTCTCCAGGTCGGCGACCACCGTCAGCACCGCCTCCGGGTCGGCGATCCAGGTGAAGTGCAGGGCCACGCTGTCCCGCTGGTAGTGCGGGCTGAGCCACAGCTGGTCGGCCGCGATCGTACGCACCTCGCAGATCTGCAGGACGTCCGCAACCCGCTCGCGGATCTCGGCCACCGCCCGCAGCGCGTCGTCCGCCGCCTCGCGGGGCAGGTGCCATTCGGACTGCAGTTCCTCGCCGCTGCTGGGGGTGAATTCCATCCGGAAGTGCGGCAGCCGCTCGTGCCAGGGGCCGGGTACCCCGCCCTGCCGGGTGCAGTTCTCCGCGGGCATGCCGGGCACCGGGTGGCGCGGCCCGTCGGCGAGCCGCGCGCCGTGGAACGTGTCGCCGGTGATCGGATCTTCCCGTTTGAGCCACACCTGGTCGATGTCGGTGCCGGTCCAGCGGGTGAAGAGGCTGACGCTGTAGCCGTCGGCGAGGATGTCGGCGAGGTCGGCCCGGACCGCGGCGACCGGCAGGTGGTCGAAGACGTACTGCCGCAGTTCGAAGGTGGGCTGCACGTCCAGGGTGAGCGCGACGACCGGGCCGAGCGCGCCGAGCGCGGCGACCGCGCCGGGGAAGTCGGCGTCGCCGCGGCGGAGCCGGATGAGCTCGCCGTCGGCGCGGACGATCTCCACGCCGGCGACCGCGGTGGCCAGGTTGCCGTGCCGCACCCCGGAGCCGTGGGTGGCGGTGGCGACCGCCCCGGCCACCGAGATGTGCGGCAGCGACGCCATGTTGTGCAGGGCCAGGCCCTCGGCGTGCAGGCGGGTGGCGAGTTCGCCGTACCGGATGCCACCGTCGACGCGGACGGTGCGGCGGTCCGGGCTGATCTCCACGATGCGCGGCAGGCCGGCCAGCGAGAGCAGGTCGCCGGTGGTGTCGGCGAGCCGGTTGAACGAGTGACCGCTGCCCAGCACCCGCAGCTCGGCCGCGGCCGCGACCAGCTCGCGGACCTCGTCGACGGTCTGCGGGCGCAGGACTCGCCGCGCGCCGAAGGTGATGTTGCCGGCCCAGTTCGTCAAGGGTTCCACCCGAGCCACCCTACGGAAGGATCCCGACCGCCGAACTGCGGCGTTTTCGACAGATCCAGGGCAATATTGGGTTGTCTCTAGGTGTATACGCCCATAACGTAGTTTCATGCCGCTGGATGCCTCACGGAACAGTCTGGTGCTGCCGATTCTCGAGCTTCTCGGGGAGCGGCCGGCGCATGCGTACGACCTGGGCACCCGCCTGCGGGAGCGGCACGCGCAGCTCACCCCGACCCGCAGCACGGTCACCACGCTGCTCAAGTTCCTGCACCGGGCTGGCCTGGTGGCGGCGCGCGAACCGGGCCGGGTCGGCAACCGCCCGCCGCGCACCGTGTACGAGCTGACCGACCGCGGCGCCGCCGACTTCCGGGCGCGGGTGGAATCCGGGCTGCGCGACACACCGGTCGCCTCGGTCGACTTCGCGCTGGCGGTGGCCTGCCTCGGGGCGCTGCCGGCGGAGCGGGCGGTGGCCCTGCTGTCGGCGCGGGCCGAGCGGCTCACCAGGGAGCAGGAGGCGCGTCCGGCCGGGTCCACCGACATGGCCGAGCTGCACACCCTCCCGGACGGCTACTGGCACGGGCTGGTGGCGGCCGAGCTGGCCTGGATCGCGGCGCTGCTGGCACGGATCCGGTCGGCGGAACTGGCCTGGGCGGCCGGTCATCCGGTCGCCGTGCCGACGCCCACCGCCGCGTGACAACGTTGCTGAGCAGCAAATATCGGCAACCACCGGACTCGGCTGATTCCGCGGATTCCGGGGGAGAGGCGGGTTTACAGTCGGGGCGATCGGGGAGCAGGCCGAGGGGAGCAGATCATGGCGTCCATCGTCATCGCGGAGGACGACCGCGACATCGCCGAACTGCTGGCCACCGTGCTGAGCAACGCGGACCACTCGGTGCGGACCGTCCCGACCGGCGCGGCCGCCCTGGAGGCGATCGGCGCCGAGACGCCCGACCTGGTCATCCTCGACCACCACATGCCCGGGATGAGCGGTCTGGAGGTGGCCGACCGGCTGCGGGCCGAGGCCGCCACCGCCGGACTGCCCCTGATCATGCTGTCCGCGGCCACCCCGGCCGCGGCCCGGCACCTCTGCGATCTCACCATCTCCAAGCCGGTACGTCCGCGCATGCTGCTGGAGGCGGTCGGTGAGCTGCTGGCCGCCCGCGTCGACGGTGGGCCGCCCGCCGACATCCACCCGGATGCCGCCACCCAGCTGGCCGACGTGCCCCGGCTGCTGGCCGTCTCGGACCTGCTGACCCGTCCGGCGCACGCCGCCGGCCTGGACGCCTTCGCCGAGCGGCTGGCCGGGCTGACCGGGGTGCCGACCGCGGCGATCACCCTGATGCTCAACGACACGGTGGTGGTGGCCGGGTCGTTCGGCCTGCCCAGGTGGGTCCGTGAGGCGGGCGGGGTGCCGGCCGAGTGGTCACCGGACACCATCGTGGTGGCCGAGGACGTGCCGGTGCTGATCGGCGACAGCCGGGAGAACGAGGAGTACGCGGACACGCCGCTGTTCTCGGTGAGCGGCGTGCGTTCCTATGCGAGCGTGCCGCTGCACTCGCCGGAGGGCCACATCGTCGGCACGCTGTGCGTGATGGACGAGCGGCCGGGCAGCTGCACCGAGGACACCGTGCAGACGCTCCACTCGCAGCGTGCCGCCGCGCTGGGGCTGCTGTTGCCCGCCGGCGCCTGACCCACCGGGGAGTCCGGCATTCCCGGCCTTCTCCGTCAAACGGATGTCCGACTCAACCGATTAAGCCGATCTGCCCTCAACCCTGCCCCAAATCGAGATCAACCGCTCGTGCGCTCGTAACGAAACGTGGCTCACAATCAGTGACGGCCGCGACGGGGGTTGGGGCAGGATGCACCGCGGCGGAACTCGTCGGGAGAGGGAGCGCGGCACCATGGCGGAGATTCACCACTTCGATCACGGATGGGTGACCCCAGCCTTCAGTTATCTGCTGTCCGTGCTCGGATCGCTGCTCGGCCTCACCGGCGCGGTGCGCCTGCGGTCCGCGCGCACCCGGGCCGAGCGCGGCTGGTGGTTGGTGCTGGCGGCGCTGGCGATCGGCACCACCGGCATCTGGACCATGCACTTCGTCGCGATGCTCGGCTTCGAGGTGGTCGGCACCCCGATCCGGTACGACGTGAACCTCACCGTCGCCAGCGTGGTGATGTCGTTCGTGGCGGTCGGCGCCGGCCTGGCCATCGCGCTGCTCGGCACCAGCGCCCGGCAGCTGCGGATCCTGGCCGGCGGCGTGCTGGCCGGCCTGGGCGTGGCCGCGATGCACTACACCGGCATGGCGGCGATGCGGCTGTACGGCGACATCCACTACTCGGGTTCCCGGGTGATCCTGTCGGTGGTGATCGCGGTGGTCGCCGCGACCGTCGCGCTCTGGCTCACCCTGGTGGTCAGCAGGCCGCTGATCATCTTCATCTCGGCCCTGGTGATGGGCGTCGCGGTCAACGGCATGCACTTCACCGGCATGTCCGCGATGTCGGTCACCCCGGAGGGGCACTCCGGCGTGATCGAGGGCGCCACCGCCCAGTCGATGCTCATCCCGATCGGCATCACCGTGGTCTTCGGCCTGCTGGGCATGGCGTACGCGCTGGCCTCCGCGCCCAACGAGGAGGACCGCGCCGCCACCGAGTACCTCAACGCCCGGATCGAGGCCCGGATGGCGCAGCAGGCCGCCCAGGCGAGGAACGCGACCGGTCGGGGCACCCTCGGCAACGGCGCATGGACGTACCGCGACCGCGCCTCGAAGTAGATGTCGCGCGACGAACGGGTCAGTGGGGCTGGACCAGCCAGTCCCACGCCCGTTTGAGCGTGCCTCCGGATCGCTCCCCGGGCAGGTCGGCGCCGGAGCGGGCGAGTTGCTCGGCCGGCTCGGTGAGGACCGCCCCGTGCTCGTACAGGCCGGCCACCTGGTCGCCGGAGGCGAAGCGCCGCCCGTCCGGCGTGCTGATCAGCAGGCCGTGGAAGACGTCCGCCGGCTCGTCGGACAGCACGTGCTCCACCGTGCCGATCCGGTCGCCGCTGGGCGCGTAGACCGGCACCCCCTCCTTGAGGACCAGGTAGGCGACCGGTTCTCCCAGGTCTTCCGCCTTCTCTGTCATGTCTGCAGCCGTTACCCCGCCGACGCGATTTCAGTCCCGGCCGGCATCCCCTTTTCGGCTGACCTTATTCTGGCGATTTGTCCCAATCGGGATTCGCGCCGGAAAACGCCGTCGAAAACGGACAAGCGTCTGATGAACCCTCATATCGTCCTTCCGTGCCGGGCCGCCTCCACCAGGGCCCGGTGGAGACAAGGGCATCGGAGGATTCGAAATGCACCTGAGTCGGCGAATCGCAGCAACCTTCGCGCTGGCCACCACGGCGGCCGGCCTGGCGACGGCGGTCGCGGCCGCACCGGTCACCGCCGCCCCCCGAGCCCCGCAGCCGGTCCCGGCGGTCCGCCGCGGCCCGCAGCCGGTCCCGATGGCGCTGCGCGGTCCCCGGCCGGTCACCACCCGGCTCCCGTCGATCCGCGCCGCCGTCGCCGGCTGGGTCGACATCGCGTGGCGCACCGATCACCCGGTCTGTGACGCGCAGGTCCAGGTCCGCGGTGAGCGGGTCCGGGTGGACTACCCCGGCAACCGCCGGGCCGCCTTCTTCGCGACCGGCCGCACCCTCGGTCCGCGGCGTCCGGAGGTCACCCGCGTCCGGGTGACCCCGGACTTCCGGCTCGCCGGTGACGTGGCCCGGCTCTGAACCACGATCTCGTACAGCGAATGCGGTTTCGGCACTCGCACCCAGACGCGCACCGCGGTGCTCTCGCTGCCGGTCGTGCGCTCCGACTCGCCGGGGGGTCAAGGTGGTCCGGGCGGTCCCGGAACCGGGCACCCCGGCGGGCCCACCGGTGATTCCCGGCACGGCGGTGGCGCGCTCCCCGGCGGCGCCCCGCACGGTGGCGGCCACGGTGGGCCGGGGCAGGGCGGTGGTCACCCCTGACCTGATCCCGGGAGGTGAGGGCGCACGGCCGGCTTCCCCCCGGTCGTGCGCCCGCTTCAGAGCCAGCCGGTCCGCTTCAGGCGCCAGTACAGGCCGCCGGCCAGGACGGCCATCGCGGTCATGGCGCCGGAGAATCCGTATGGCGAATCCAATCCCGGAATGACCTCGAAGTTCATCCCGTAGATCCCGGCGATCACCGTCGGGACCGCGGCGATCGCCGCCCACGCGGCGATTTTGCGCATGTCGTCGTTCTGATCGATCGAGATCTGCGCGAGGCGGGCCTGCAGGATCGAATTGACCAGGTCGTCGAAGCCGGCCACCCGGTCGACCGCCCGGCTCAGTCGCCCGCGCACGTCGACCAGGTAGGGACGCAGCGCGGCCGGCAGCTCCCTGGTCTCCAGCAGCTTGGCCAGCGGGTCGGCCAGCGGCAGCACCGCCCGCTTGAACTCCACCATCTCCCGCTTGAGCTGGTAGATGTGGGCGATCCCGGCGCCGCGCGAGACGCTGAAGGTCTCCTCCTCCAGGCGCTCCAGGTCGCGCTCGACGTGCCCGGCCACGTCCAGGTAGTTGTCGACCAGGCGGCTGCCCACCGCGTACGCCACCGCCCACGGGCCGTGCCGCAGCACCTCGGGACGGCTCTCCAGCTCCTGCCGGACCTGCCAGAGCGGGCCGACCGGGCCGTGCCGCACGGTGATCACGAACCAGGCGCCGACCAGCACGGTGATGTCGCCTGTCTCGACCACCTCGGAGGTGGCGGTGAGCCGGTCGTGCTCGACGTACCGCGCGGTCCGCAGCACCAGCCGGGTCACCTCGCCGACCGTCTGGACGCCGGGCCGGTGCCCGCCGCCGGTGGCCCGCTCGACGAGCAGCTCGTGCAGGCCGAAGACCTCGGCGATCTGATCCATGGTCGGCCGGTCCGGCTCGTGCAGACCCAGCCAGACGAAGGCGTTGCGGCGGCGCCGGGCCATCCGGGCGGCTTCCGCGTACGCCATCTGGCGCGGCTGCCCCGGCTCGGCGCGCCGCAGCCCGCCGGCATAGACCGCGCAGTCGACGACCGCGTCCGGGTTGCCGTGCCGCAGCGCCGGCCGGGCTCCGGGCGGCCCGGTGAGCCTTTCCAGGAGCTGCCGGAACGGCCGCTGGAGCGCCCGACCGAGCATCGTCCGTCCATCCCCTTCGTCGACTGCGACCACGGTAGCGGTCAGCTGCTGTCCGCAATCGATGCCACCCTGGTGACATGGCGAACACGAGTGCCCGGATGCTACGGCTGCTGTCGCTGCTGCAGACACACCGCTACTGGCCGGGCGCCGAGCTGGCCGATCGGCTCGAGGTCTCGCCGCGCACCCTGCGCCGCGACGTCGACCGGCTGCGCGAGCTGGGTTACCCGGTGGACGCCAGCCGCGGCGTGGCCGGCGGCTACCAGCTGCAGGCCGGCGCCGCGGTGCCGCCGCTGCTGCTCGACGACGACGAGGCGGTGGCGATCGCGGTCGGCCTGCGCAGCGCCGCGGCCGGTGCGGTGGCCGGCTTCGAGGAGACCTCGGTGCGTGCCCTGGCCAAGGTGATCCAGCTGTTGCCGCCGCGGCTGCGCCGCCGGATCGACGCGCTGCAGGCGGTGACCAGCCCGGGCGCGAACGGCTTCGGCCCCGTGCTGGACGCCGCGGTGCTGACCACGATCGCGCTGGCCACGCGCGGTGAGGAACGGCTGCGCTTCGACTACGACCCGCGCGAGGGCACGGCCGCTCGGCGGCACGTCGAGCCGCACCGGCTGGTCCCGCTCGGGCGGCGGTGGTATCTGCTGGCCTGGGACCTGGACCGGGGCGACTGGCGCAGCTTCCGGGTGGACCGGATCACCGGCCCGGAGCTGACCGGCGCCCGGTTCCGCCCGCGGGAGATCCCGGGCGGCGACCCGGTGGCGTGGCTGCGCGCGCGGATCCGGGCGATCCCCAGCCGTTACGACGTCGCGGTGCTGCTGGAGACCGATCCGGAGACGGCGCGCGGGGTCACCGGGCACTGGGCCACCTTCGAACCGGCCGGCGACGGCCGGTGCCGGATGCGGATGAACGTCGACGACCTGGGCTGGCCCACACTGGTGCTGGGGGTGCTCGCCGTGCCGTTCACCATCGAGGCGCCGGCCGAGTTGCACGACCGGGTGCGGGCGGCCGGGGAGGCCCTGCTGCGCGGCTCGCGGACGTGACTCGCCTGTGGACGGACCGACGCCCCCGTGGCGCCGGTCCGCACCATGAAGGTATCGATCGGGTGCGACACTTCGGCGTCAATTTTCAGTCCTCGCTTATATAAGAATCAGCGAAATCTGAGTTCCCGGATGTGGTCGTCGTGCCACTGCTCGCCGACCAGGAAACGCTTCACGCCGACGACGCCGAAACCGTGCTTGGCATAGAACTTCGCGGCCCGCACGTTCCGCTGATTCACCCCGAGCCAGCACGACGCCGCGCCGGTGCCGGCCGCGGCCGCCAGGGTCGCGGTCATCAGCGTGTGGGCGGCGCCCGAGCCGTGCCGGTCGGCCAGCAGGTAGAACTTGCTCAGCTCGACGCTGGTCGCGGCGTCCACCACGGCGGCCACGTCCGGGTCCGTGATCGGGCCGCGGACCAGCATGGAATAACCGAGTGGCGATCCGTCGTCGAGCGCCATCAGCAGGATCCGGGCCGGGTCGGCGAGATGGCCGGCGAACCGCTCGACGGACAGGTGGGTGGCGATGAATTCATCGATGTCTGTCTGTCTGGCCTCCGGCGGGCAGGCCAATCCGAAGGTAAGTGTCGCCAGCGCGTGCAAAGGTTGCTCGTCGCCCGCCGTGGCATGACGCACAGTGATCGCCATAGCGAAACAGTTTAGAGTCTTCAGAGTGCGCTCTCAGACGAAGCGGCTCGGTGACGTGATCCCGGCGCCCGCTCTGGTGGTTCCGGAACCGGCTGTGACCTTCACGATCACTCCGGTGACGACGGTCAGCGCGCCGCCGGCGGCCGCCGCCGTGGCCGCCCACCTGGGCCCGCTCGCCGACGACGGACCGATCCGCCTGGAACTGACCGACACGGACGGTCTCGGCGCCGAGGGATACCGTCTGGCGATCACCGCGACCGGGGTGTCGCTGCGCGCCGCCGAGCCGGCCGGCCTGTTCTGGGGCGTGCAGACGCTGCGCCAGCTCGCGGCCGACGACGGGGTGCTGCCCGGCGGTGTGATCGAGGACCGGCCGCGGTTCGCCTACCGCGGCGCGATGCTCGACCTGGCCCGGCACTTCTTCACCGCGGACGAGATCAGGGCGCACCTCGATCTGCTGGTCCAGTTCAAGATCAATCACCTGCACCTGCACCTCACCGACGACCAGGGCTGGCGGCTGGAGATTCCCGGCTGGCCCCGGCTCACCGAGGTCGGCGGCGGCCCGGGCACCGGTTGCGACGGCACCGGACCGGGCTTTCTCACCCTGGCCGAGTACGCCGACGTGGTGGCCTACGCCGCCGAGCGGTTCGTCACCGTGATCCCGGAGATCGACATGCCCGGGCACGTGAACGCGGCCCTGGTCGCCTACCCGGAACTGACCGCGGACGGCCGGCCGGTCGCGCCGCGCACCGACGCCGAGGTCGGCTACAGCTCGCTGGTGGCCGGCAAGGACGAGACGTACGCCTTCGTCGAAACCGTGCTCAAGACGGTCGCCGACGTCACCCCGGGGCCGTTCCTGCACATCGGCGGCGACGAGTGCCTGTCCACCTCGGCCGAGGATTACCACGCGTTCCTGTCCCGGGCCCTGCCGCTGGCCGGCAAATACGGCAAGCGGGCGATCGGCTGGCACGAGATCGCCGCGACCGACCTGCCCGAGGGCACCGTGGTGCAGTACTGGCGGCCGGAGCCGGAGGACGCCCAGGTGCTCGCCGCGGTCGCAGCCGGTCACCAGGTGATCATGTCGCCGGCCGACCGGACCTACCTCGACATGAAGTACGCCGCGGACACCCCGCTCGGCCTGGACTGGGCCGGGCTGGTCCCGGTCCGGCGGTCCTACGAGTGGGACCCGGCCACCCGCCTCGCCGGAGTCGGCGAGCAGGCCCTGCTCGGGGTCGCCGCCCCGCTCTGGTCGGAGACCCTGCGCACGGTCGCCGACGTGCAGTACCTCACCTTCCCCCGGCTGCCCGCGGTCGCCGAGGTCGGCTGGACCCCGCAGGCCGGCCGGGACTGGGCGGCGTTCCGCGAGCGGCTGGCCGCTTTCGGCCCGCGCTGGGACGCGGCGGGCGTCAACTACCACCGCTCCCCGGAGATCGACTGGCCCTCGGCCTGATCGGGCCGGGCCTCCCGCCCGTACCCTCTGTTACCTGAACCGGTGGGAGGAGAGCGGCTTGAGCAACGACGCGCGAGCGGCCACCAGATCGGCCGTCGCCCTGACCGGCTTCCTGATCGTGGCCGGCCTGCAACTGGCCGCGGTGCTGGGCGTGCTCTGGGCGGTGCTGACGCTGCTGCCCGCCGCGTTCGCGGTACGCGCCGGGGTGCCGCTGAGCATCGCCACCTTCGGAGCGCTCGGCTACGCCACATGGCGGGCCCTGTACACCCGGCACCGGGTGCCGGCCGGGGTCCCGATCTCCCGCGCGGACGCGCCGCAACTCTGGGCCCTGGTCGACGCGGCCGCGGCCGCCGCCGGGGTGACCCCGCCGGCCGGGTTGACCGTGGTCGCCGACGCCACCGCGGTGGTCGGTGAGCGGACCCGGGCGCTCGGGCTGCTCGGCGGCCGGCGCGACCTCTACCTCGGGCTCCCGCTGCTGCTCGCCTGGGACCCCGCGCGGCTGCGCGCGGCGGTGGCGCACGAACTGGCACACGGGTCTTCCCGGCTCGGGCGGTGGGCTCCCACGGCGTACCGCGGAAGGATCGCCGTGGGCCGGATCGCGCCGCGCTGGAACCGCGGCCGCAACCCGGCCGCGGCCGTCTTCCGGGCCTATGCCCGGGTCTACCGCGAGTGGGACGCGCCGTTCAGCCGGGCGCAGGAGCTGGCCGCCGACCGGGTGGCGGCCGGGCACGCCGGGGTCGCCGCGACCGTCGGAGCCCTGCGCGACCTGCCGGTGCTCGCCGGGATGCAGCGGCTCTTCCACGCCGAGTACGTGGCGCCGGGCTGGACCGCCGGGCATGTGCCGGAGGACGTGTTCGGCGGTTTCCTGCGGGTGCTCGCGGCCCGCGGCGAGGATGTGGCGATCCTGCGGGCCCGGGGGGCCGAGCCGGGCGGACCGTGGGACACCCATCCGCCGCTCGCCGAGCGCCTCGCCGCCCTGATCCCGGCCGCAGGGGACGCCTCTGCCGAGGCCGCTGCCGGTTCCCCGGCCGCTGCCGGTTCCCCGGCCGCCGCTGATTCCCCGGCCGCCGTCGAGGCTCCGGCCGCCGCCGACGTTCCGGCCGAAAGTGGTCAGCCGGCCCCCGAGGATCTCGTGCCCGATCTGCCCGGGCTCGGACGGGCGCTGCAGGCCGTCGCCTTCCCGCCGCACGGCCGCACCGAGATGGCGTGGGACGACTTCCTCAGCGTCGCCCGCACGGCCGAGATGGAACGTGAGGCCGAGGCCGCGATGGCCGCGGTCGCCCGCGCGGTCGGCGCCGAGGTGCCGGACGCCGAGGGGATCCTGCGCCTGGCCGCCGACGGGCGGCTGCGGACCGCCGCCGCGACGATCTTCCCGGGCCTGCCGCCGGAGGAGACCGCCGAGCGGATCGTCGATCTGCTCGCGCTCACCCTGGCGCTGGCCGCGCTGCGCAGCGGCGTCGCCCGCTGGCGGCACAACTGGACCGGTACCGCCGAGCTGGTCGCCGCGGACGGCGCCCACCTGAACCTGACCGACGTGGCCGCGGCCGCCGCCGATCCGGAGCAGGCCGAGGCGGTCCGCGCCTACCTGACCCGGCTCGGGGTGCGGCTGGCCGCGCCGGACGGCGCCCGCCCGGCCGCCCGGGCGCAGGTGCTCGGCGGCCTGATCAACCTGTCCGCGGACGGCGGGCGGACCGACGTGCTCGTCACCGACCTCGGTTTCCTGCTGGTCCCCGGCCTGCCCCGGGGGCGGGGACCGGAGGCCAGGCGGCGCCTGCACGAGATCGCCGCGGCCGGGGTGACCGCCACCGCCGGCGGCGGCGACCGCCGGTTCCTGCCGTTCATCGAGGTCGCGGCGGTGACCACGATGCCCGGCCGGCGCCGCGGCTGGGTGATCGAGCTGCACGACGGCGGCCGGGTCACGCTGCGCGCGTCGCTGGACACCGACGAACTGCCCGGTGGGTGGGCGGCCTGGGAGGACGCGGTCGCCTTCCTGACGAAGACCCGAGTCTCATCCGCGACGAATCAGTAACTCTGTCCCTCCTTCCGGTCACAATGTCCTCAGCGGTTGTTGGCTTGGCGTACGCCCTAAACGGGTAGCACAGGCGCGTGCCGGGCGAGACCATCGCTGGTGACGAACTGGGGGTGGCGCTCATGGAGCGGGGGCCGATGGCGCTGTTCGGCGCCGTCGTCGGGGTCGGGCTCGGCCCGGCGCTGTGGCTGGGCGCGCAGCTGGGTACGCATCACACACCGGCCGGCCGGCCACCGGTCGTGATCCACGATCAACTGCCGGCCGCGGTCACCGATCAGGGTGGTTACGGTGCCGGCGAGGTGTCCGGCACCGACGACCCGGCCGACCGGTGGAGTCTGCCGCCGTCGATCCGGCCCGCCCGCCACCGCGCGTCGCCGGCCGCGGTGGTCACCTCGGCGTCCGCCTCGGCCTCCCCGTCGGTCGCCGTCTCGTCCGCTTCCCCGTCCGCGTCGGCCTCGGCGCCACCGGCTTCCGCGTCGGCTTCGGCCTCCGCGTCACCCTCGGCCGGGTCCGGAGCGGTGTCCGGCTCGCCGTCCCCGGACACCGTCGAGGCCGCGGAGTAGGCGGACACCGGCGCCACCGGACAGACGACGAAAGAGGGAGCCGGCCGGCTCCCTCTTTTCCGCGCGGGTCGTCAGAGGCCCAGCAGGCGGTCCAGGATGTCGCGGTACGCCCGGAACTCCACCCGCAGCGCCTCGGTGTCGTCGGCCCCGGTGGCCAGCGAGCCCCGGTGCGCCCGCAGTGAGCTGGTCAGCTTCTCGATGGTCTCGTCGACCAGGGCGGCCGCCTCGCCGGTGGTCGCCTTCGGGTCGTCGACGAAGCGCAGCTGCACCTCGCGCCAGCGGTCGCGCAGCGGCTGGGTCTCCGACTCGGGGAAGAACGGGGACGGCCCGGCGGCGGTGGGCGTCTGCCCGGGCACGCCGGCGACCGCGACGACCGGCTCGGCCACCGGTTCCGCCTCGATCGGCTCGGCCACGGCGACCACCGGGTCGGTCTCGGTCAGCGTCGCCCGGTTCTCGTCGCCCGCGCGCTCGTCCCGGACCGCCTCGGCGGCCGGCTCCTCGACGACCGGCTCCTCGACGACGACCGGGTCGTCGAAGGTGCCGCGGTCGTCGAGCGCCACGTCCACCGGGTCCTCGTCGTCGTCCCGGTGGTCGTGGATCTCCTGCGTGGCGTCGGCGGCGTGGGTGTCCGCGACCCGGTCCTCGTGGTCCGGCCGCAGGGTGTCGATCCGGGTGGTGTCGTCCTCGGCCGGGTCACGGTGCGCGCCGGGCGCGGCCGTCTCGTCGGCCGGGGCGTCGGTCCACGGCGAGCCGGCCCGCTGCTGCGGGAAGGCCGCGGCCCGGTCCGCCCGGTCCTCCCGGTCGGTGTCGTCCTTGTCCTCGTTGGTGAAGAAGCGCATCGTGGGTGCTCCTCAGCGGCTGGTGGCGTCGGGTTCGGTGGGCGCGGTCCGGTCGGTGGCGGTGGTGTCCTCGGTGGCCGGTCGCGGGGCGGGTACTGCGGTGCCGGCCGCCACCGGGTCCGCACCGAGCAGGTCGGCGAACAGGGCCCGGTAGTGGACCAGCGCCTGGCGCAGGTCCTCGGTTTCGGCCTCGTCATTCTTACTGCGCAGGCTGATCTCGTGGGCGGAGCGGTAGTGCTCCAGCGTGGCGGCGTGTTCGACGGACAGGTCGGCGAGCCGCTCGTCGTAGTCGCCGGTCGGGTAGCCGCGCTCGGCGATCAGCCGGGTGACCAGCTCGTCGGCGGTGGCCACCGCCTCCTTCGGACTGTCCACGAAGCGGATCTGGACTTCCTCCCAGGCGGCGGAGTATTTCGCCCGGGACTGCGCGGAGAGCGGCTTGAGCTCCAGCTGCGCGTGCCGCTTCTTCCGTTCCAGCAGCTCACGCTCGGCCTCGGTGCGGCTGCCGGTGTCGGCGACCACCCGGTCGTACTCCGGCCCGAAGGTCTGCTGCAACCGGCGGCGCCGGGCCGCCCGGACGCCGAACACGATCGCGGCCAGCACCAGCAGGATGACGACGATCAGAACGATGGTGGCGGTGGGAGACATCAGGTTCCTCCTTCTTCCCCAGGAGGTATTCCCACATCGACCCGATCGGCAATCGCGTTCGACGAAACCGGTCGGAACGCGTCGGCGTCACCGCATGATCACCTTGCGTTCGCCGGGTCGTCGGCAGCCCGACGGCCGGCAACCGGAGATCAACTCCGGTCTCCGGTGGACAAACGGAATGGAAGGGAGTTTTACCATCGGCCAGAAGCTGGCTGTGACGGACGTCTTTACGTATTCTTCCGAGGCGCATCTTCCCCGGGGTCCGGCCGTCCACTTCTGATCGGCCGGCTTCCGGTCCCGTGGTGTGCCCCGTGGTCCCTGCCGAACCCCTCGGGCGGAGCTTGATGAGAAGCCGCAACTGGTCGATCAGATCGAAGATCATCGCGATGGTCGCGGTGCCGCTCGCCGCGCTTCTCGCGCTCTGGGTCTTCGCGACCGCGGCCACCGCCGGTCCGGCGATGGATCTGCTCAACGCCCGCGACGCGGTGCACCGGCTCGGCGACCCGGGCCTGCAGCTGATCGCCCAGCTCCAGCGGGAGCGGCACTTCTCGGCCGTCTACCTGTCCGCCCGCAAGACGCCGCTGACCGATCTGCGCACCCAGCGGGCCGCCACCGACCAGGCGATCGACAGGTTCCGCACGGCGGTGCGCGACCTGCGGATGAGCGACGATCTGTCCGCCCGGACCGGCACCATGCTGGCCGACCTGAGCGCGCTCACCGGCGTCCGCGGCCGGGTCGACACCCGCGACATCGACGTGCTGAACATGATGACCGCGTACGGCGACACGGTGGACGCCGGCTTCGAGGTCTCCACCAGCGCCGCGGTCTTCTTCCACGAGAAGGTGGACCGCGAGGTCCGCGGCCTGATCGCCGGCTATCGCGGCCAGGAGTACCTGAGCCGGGTCGATGCGGTGCTCGCCGGGGCGAACGCGGCCGGCCGGATCGACCAGAAGAGCCGCGGCCGGCTCATCGAATTCGTCGCGACCTCCCGCTACCTGCTCTCCTCCGGCGTGCAGGACATGCCGGAGCAGGCCCGCGGCGACTACGCCCGGCTGATCACCGGATCCTCGTTCGTCCAGCTGGACATCATGCAGAACCAGCTGATCGACCAGAGCTACACCGGGGGCACGCCACCGGTCTCCGGCGCCGAGTGGCAGGCCACCTACGACCAGGTGTCGGCCGACCTGCGGGCGTTCGAGCTGCGCACGGTCGACGAGGTGGCCTCGGACGCCACCCCGCTGGCGATCACCGTGTTCCTCTGGCTCGGACTGTCCGCCCTGGTCGGCCTGGGTGCCTTCCTGCTGGCCATCTGGGTCTCGGTGCGGGTCGGCCGGTCCATCGTGGGCCGGCTGATCAAGCTGCGCCGGGAGGCCCTGGAGATGGCCACCCACCGGCTGCCGACCGTGGTCCGGCGCCTGCAGCACGGCGAGGCGGTCGACGTGGAGGTCGAGACGCCGCCGCTGGAGTACGGCAAGGACGAGATCGGCCAGCTCGGCCAGGCCTTCAACGACGTGCAGCGGACCGCGGTGCAGTCCGCGGTCGACGAGGCGAACGTGCGGCGCGGCATCAACGAGGTGTTCCTCAACATCGCCCGGCGCAGCCAGACGCTGCTGCACCGCCAGCTGTCCCTGCTCGACCGGATGGAGCGCCGGGAGACCGAGCCGCAGGAGCTGGAGGACCTCTACCGGGTCGACCACCTCGCCACCCGGATGCGGCGCCACGCCGAGGACCTGGTCATCCTGGCCGGTGCGGCGCCCGGCCGGGGCTGGCGCAACCCGGTCCCGGTGATCGACGTGATCCGCGGCGCGATCAGTGAGGTGGAGGACTACAAGCGGGTCGACATCCGCTCGGTGGCCTCCGCCGCGATGCTCGGCCGCTCGGTCGGCGACGTGATCCATCTGCTCGCCGAGCTGATCGAGAACGCCGGGTCGTACTCGCCGCCGCACACCCGGGTGCAGGTCTCCGGCCAGCTGCTGCCGAACGGCTACGTGATCGAGGTCGAGGACCGTGGCCTGGGCATGACCGCCGACGCCATCGAGGTGGCGAACCGGCGGCTGGCCGAGCCGCCCGACTTCGACCCGGCCGACAGCGCCCGGCTCGGCCTGTTCGTGGTGGCGCAACTGGCCGACCGGCACCACATCCGGGTGTCGCTGCAGGCCTCGCCGTACGGCGGGATCACCGCGGTGGTGCTGGTCCCGGCCGAGCTGATCACCGAGGCGCCGCAGCCGGCGGGCACGCGGGGCCGTGGCGAGGTCACCGGTGACCTGACCGCCCCGCTGGCCGCGGCCACCACCCGTCCGGCGCTGCCGGCACCCCGGGTGAACGGCGAGTCACTGCCCGCGGCGAAGGTCGAGAGCCTGAACGGCCGGCACCGCACCGAGCCCGAGGCCGGCGGCCCGACGCCCAGCTCGGTCGCCTCCGGTCTCACCCCGGACGGCCTGGTGCAGCGCAAGCGGGTCCGGCGGGCCCCGGAGACGACGGCGGGCCTGCCGCCGGAGGCGACCCCGAGCCGGCTCGGCGACGTGGCCGGCGCGCTCGGCGTGGGATCGCGGGCGGTGCCGCGCAACTCGGGGCCGGTGCTGCCGACCTCCGCCGCGCCGCTGTTCACCACCCCGGAGCCACCGCTTCCGGTCGCGCCGACCTCGGCCGCGCCGATGTTCGCCGCACCGGTGTCGGCGCCACCGGCCGATGTGGACGGCGGTGGCGAGGAGGTGACCGCGCAGTTCGGCCTGGACGGCCTGCCCAAGCGGGTCCGGCAGGCCAGCCTGGCGCCGCAGCTGCGCAACCCGGTGGTGGAGCCGCCGCGCTCCACCGCGCCGGAACGCACACCCGAACAGGTACGTACGCTGATGAGTGCCCTGCAGCGGGGGACGACGCGGGGCCGGATCCAGGCATCCAGAGACGCTGAAGAGGCGAACAACGGCGGCGAGAGCGCCGGGGGGAATGACGTGTACCGGCCGGAGAAGGACGCATAGTGGCACAGACGACGAAGCAGAGCGCGAACCTCACCTGGCTCCTCGACGACCTCGTGGAGCGGGTGCCGACCGCACAGCAGGCCGTGGTGCTCTCCGCGGACGGCCTGATGCTGGGCGCCTCGGCCGCGATGAGCCGGGAGGACGCCGAGCACCTGTCGGCGATGGCGGCCGGTTTCCAGAGCCTGGCGAAGGGCGCGAGCCGGCATTTCCAGGCCGGCGCGGTCCGGCAGACGGTGGTGGAGATGGAGGAGGCGTTCCTCTTCGTCACCGCCGCCGGGCAGGGGGCGTGCCTGGCGGTGCTCGCGTCGGCCGACGCCGACCTGGGCCTGATCGCCTACGAGATGGCGATGCTGGTCACCCGGGTCGGCCAGACGATGAGCGCCCCGGAGCGCACCCTGTCGGCGCCCGATGGCCTCTGATGGACAGCGGGTGAGTCACGACTGGATGGACCAGGACGCCGGCCCGGTCGTCCGCCCGTACGCCATGACCCAGGGCCGGGTCGCCCCGTCCGGTGGTGACTTCGACCTGGTCGCCTTCGTGGTCGCGACCGTGCCGGACCTGGCGCCCGGCATCCAGCTCCAGCCCGAGCACCACGCCATCGTGGCGGCCGCCTGGGAGCCGATCTCCGTGGTGGAGCTCGCCTCCCAGCTCGACCTGTCGATCGGCGTGGTCCGGGTTCTGCTCGGTGATCTACGCTCGGCGGGTCTGATCTCGCTGTACGAACCCCCGGCGGCCTCGCAGCCGCATGACGTCGACGTACTCAAGGCGGTTGTCAATGGACTCCGTGCGCTCTGACCGCACCGGCGGCTCACGCATCCCGGTCGCGCTCAAGATCCTGATCGCCGGAGGTTTCGGTGTCGGCAAGACCACCATGGTCGGGTCGGTCAGCGAGATCCGTCCGCTGCAGACCGAGGAGATCTTGACCGGCGCCGAGGGCGCCGACGACGTGTCCGGTGTGGAGGGCAAGACCACCACCACCGTGACCATGGACTTCGGCCGGATCACGATTACCGAGGACCTGCAGCTCTACCTGTTCGGCACCCCCGGGCAGGACCGCTTCTGGTTCCTCTGGGACGAGCTGTCCCAGGGCGCGCTCGGCGCCGTGGTGCTGGCCGACACCCGGCGCCTGGCCGACTGCTTCCCCTCGATCGACTACTTCGAGCAGCGCGGCACCCCGTTCGTCGTCGCGGTGAACACGTTCGACGCCGAGCACCGCTTCGGCCCCGAGGCGGTGGCCCGCGCCCTCGACCTGGACCCGGGCGTCCCGGTGGTCATGTTCGACGCCCGCGACCAGGTGGCCGCCCGCAACGTGCTGATCGAGCTGGTGGAGTACGTCGCGCGCCGCCAGTACGCGACCGCCGCGCCCTAGGCCGGAGCCGGGCCGGTGCTCTCCCGGATCACCAGGGTGGCGGCGAGCATCACCGGCGCCGGGGCCGGCTCGCCGCGCAGGGCGGCGGTGAGCAGGGCGGCGGCGACCCGGCCCTTCTCCTCGACGTCCTGACGGACCGTGGTCAGCGCCGGCCGCAGCTGGGTGGCGGTCGGGCCGTCGTCGAAGCCGGTGATCGAGACGTCCTGCGGGATGCGCAGGCCGAGGTCGCCGGCGGCCTGGTGGACGCCGGCCGCGGTGACGTCGGAGAAGCAGAGGAAGGCGGTCGGCCGGTCGGGGCCGGACAGGAGCTCCCGGGCGTCCCGGCGGATCGCACCGACCTGCTCGAACGGCTCGCGGATGATGGTCGGCCGCAGGCCGGCCGCGTGCAGGACGTCGTCCCAGCCGAGCCGGCGCTGCACCGAGGCGTGGCCTTCGGTGAGGGTGGACGGGTCGGTGATCACGCCGTGCGCGCCGTGGATGCCGGCGATGGCGTAGGCGATCCGCCGGTGCCCCAGGTCGAGCAGGTGCCGGGCGGTGGCCCGGGCGCCCTCCCGGTCGGCGACGTTGACGCTGGCGTAGCCGTCGAGCGGGGTCTGGTCGACGAAGACCATCGGCAGCCGGCGGCGTTGCAGCCAGGCGACCGCGGGTGAGGCCGGGTCGCAGGAGTAGATCAGGGCGCCGTCCATCGCGACGTCCCGGGCCGGAATCAGGTCGCCGGCGCCGGCCGAGGTGAGCAGGGTGATGGCCAGGCCGGTCGGGGCGAGCTCCTCGGCGATGGCGCCGAGGAAGCCGCCGGCGACCAGGTCGGTGAAGGCGTAACGCAGCGAGTCGGTGAGCAGGATGCCGACCGCGCCGGTGGTGCCTTTGGCCAGGGCCCGGGCGGTCGGGTCAGGCCCGGCATACCCCAGCTCCTGCGCCGCGTCCAGGATCTTGCGGCGCAGCGTGGGAGAGAGCTGATCGGGCCGGGAGAACGCGTTCGACACCGTCATGCGGCTCACCCCGACCCGGTCCGCGATGGTCTGCAACGTCACCCTGGGCACCAGCAAACGGTATGCCGCGCAGGGCCCGGCGCAAAAAGCGGCGGCGTGGCCGGTCCGCGACGACCGGGGCGTCCGGCAACGCGCTGTACAGCTCGCGGTGGGTCTCGGTGAGTCCGCGCAGGTAGGCGGCGGGAAATTCCATGGGGACCTCCTCGGGGCGTCTTCTATACCGGTACAGTAAGCCCGCCTTCTGTACCGGTCAAGATGAGGAGCCTGCCAGGTTTCGTCGGCCCGCTGTGATGGGATCGGGGTATGGGCGCGAACGCTGAGTACGTCTTCGTCGGCTGTTACACCGGTGACAAGGGGGGTGAGGGCGACGGCATCACGCTGCTGCGGCGTGATCCGGCCGGCGGCGAGCTGACCCGGCTGGGCCTGGCTGCCCGCACGCCGTCCCCGTCCTTTCTCACCCGGCATCCCACCCTCCCGGTGCTCTACGCGGTGAACGAGCTGGACGAGGGCACCGTCTCGGCCTTCTCGGTCGCGCCGGACTGCTCCCTGATCCCGCTCGCGGTCCGGGCCACCGGCGGCGCCGACCCGTGCCATCTCGCGGTCACCGCGGACGGCCGGCACCTGGTGGTGGCCAACTACACCAGCGGCTCGGTCGCCGTGCATCCGCTGGACGCGGACGGCGTCCCGGGGGAGCGCAGCGATCTGCTCACCCTGTCCGGCTCCGGGCCGGACGCGGAGCGCCAGGCAAGCCCGCACGCGCACATGGTCGTTCCGGCTCCGGCCGGCCCCGACGTGCTGATCTCCGATCTGGGTTCGGACACGGTGTGGCGATCCCGGCTCGACCCGGTCTCCGGCCGCCTGGGCGCGCCCGAGCCGGCCGTCGAGGCGAAGCCGGGCACCGGACCGCGGCACCTGACCCGCTCCGCGGACGGCGCGCTGCTGCTGGCCGGTGAGCTGGCCGGCACGCTGAGCTGGTATCGGGCGGCCGGCGGCCCGGTCTGGGAGCTGCGCGGTACGGCGGCGGCCAGTGCGGTCACCGGCGGCGTCTTCCCGTCCGAGGTGATCGCGGGGCGTGACGGCCGGTTCGTCTATCTGGCCAACCGCGGTCCGGACACCGTCACCACCTTCGCGTGGGACGGCGAGAGCGCTGCCGTGGTGGCCGAGACATCGACCGGCGGGGTGTGGCCACGGCACATGATCGTGATTGGCGATCACCTCTACGTAGCCAATGAACGTTCACACACGGTAACGGTTTTCCGGATCGATTCGGACAGCGGAATTCCCGTTCCGCAAGGCGAGCCGACCGGTGAGCCGAGTCCCACCTGTCTGCTTCGGTGGAGTCCGCCGATGATCAGGCCATAGGCTAGATCGGGCACCCGGGCACGTCCGTGATCTTTACGGACACAACCGGCGCGCGGGTGCTCGAAAGCGGCACTGATCGAGATGGCCCCACTACGCTCAGTGTTTTCTAGATCGGCAAGCGCCAATCTGAGTAAGTTTCGACCGAACGTATATGGCATTCAGGTCTTGGTTTGCGCAGTATGGAGCGCGTGTCTGGCCGCCATCGTAGAAACTTCAACTTAAAAGGGGCGAGCGTCGTCGGCGGAACGATGGCGATCGTTCTCGCCGTCGCCGGTGGCTGGTTCGCCTATAGCCGGCTCGTCGATTCGAGCTGCAGCGGATCAGTCAGTCTGTCCGTCGCGGCCGCTCCTGAGATAGCACCCGCTGTGACCGACGCCGCGAACGCGTGGGCCAAGGACGGGGGCAACGTCAACGGCGTCTGCGTCGCGGTCGCGGTCACCTCCGTCAACCCGGCCGACGTCGCCAGCGCGATCGCCGCGCAGCACGGTGTCGTGCTGGCCGGCCTCGGGCAGGCGTCGGGCGCCACCCAGGTGCCGGACGTGTGGATCCCCGACTCGTCCACCTGGCAGCTCCGCCTGCGCAACGAGGCCTCCGGCTTCCAGCCCACCAAGGTCACCTCGGTGGCGCAGAGCCCGCTGGTCGTCGCCATGCCGCAGCCGATCGCGGTGGCCAGGAAACTGGAGGGCCAGAAGGTCCCGCTGACCGCGCTGCTGTCCGCCGGTCTCAAGTCGGCGGACGGGCCGAAGTTCGGCATCGTCAACCCGGCCCGGGACGCCTCCGGCCTGACCGCGCTGATGGCGGTCACGCAGAACGTCGGCACCGGCGACGCGGCGGTCAAGGCGCAGGTCCAGGCGCTCACGCTGCTCGCCAAGAACCGGTCCGAGCTGCGGGACGAACTGCTGGAGCAGTTCCCCAAGGCGACCGATCAGGACACCCTCGAGGAGAGTCTGGGCGCCGCCCCGCTCTCCGAGGAGGACGTGATCTCGTACAACGCGAAGCGTCCGCCGGTCGAGCTGACCGCCGTCTATCTGGACGGTCCCTCGGTGCCGCTCGACTACCCGTACTCGGTGCTGCCGCAGGTCGTCGACGGGCAGAAGATCAGCGCCGCGCAGGGCCTGCTCACCCAGCTCACCTCGGGCTCGTTCAAGAGCCGGCTCGCGGGGCAGGGGCTGCGCGCGCCGGACGGCACGTACGGCGCCGGCTTCGTCGCCCCGGTCGGCGCGCCGAAGGCGTCGCCGGCGATCAACACGGCGGGCGGCGGTGACACCGGCGGCACCGCAGCGTCGGGTGTCGACGCCGCGTCGGTCAGCAAGGTGGTCGGCACCTGGAACGCGACCACCCAGGCCGGTCGGGTGCTGGCCGTCTTCGACGTCTCCGGGTCGATGAACGACCCGGTGCCGCAGGCCGGCAACCGGTCGAAAGCGGTGGTCACCCAGGCCGCCGCGCGGACCGGTCTGCAGCTGTTCAGCGACGACTGGGCGGTCGGCGTGTGGGAGTTCTCCACCGACATGGACGGCACCAGGCCGTGGAAGCAGCTGATCCCGATCACGCCGCTGAGCACCGGACGGCAGGACGTGCAGGCCACGATCCCGCTGCTGAACCCGAAGAAGGGCGGCAACACCGGTCTGTACGACACGATCCGGGACGCCTACGACACGTCGAAGAAGAACTGGAAGGCCGGCAAGGCGAACTCGGTCATCCTGTTCACCGACGGCGTCAACGAGAACGACGACGGCATCGACCAGGACACCCTGCTGGCCTATCTGAAGAAGGCGCAGGACCCGACGAAGCCGGTCCGGCTCGTGCTGATCGGCATCGGTGACGGCGTCGACCGCACCGAGCTGGAGAAGATCAGCAACGTGGTCAAGGGCAGCGGCGTGTTCCTCGCCAAGGACCCGACCCAGATCACCGGCATCTTCCTGCAGGCGATCGGCTCGCGCACCGGCGTCGAGTAACCCGCCGTCCCCCGGTCGTCCCACGGCCGCCATCCCGCGAGGGGTGGCGGCCGTTTCCCGTCCCGGTGCGCAACACGATTACGCGGTACGCCGTAGCCAGCGCGCCGGATCGTCCCGGACCTCCCGGATCACCGCGTCCGCCGCCCCGCGCACCGCCGCCTCGGCCCCGAGTCGCGCCGCGCGCAGCGTGACCGGCGCCAGCCCCGAGGTCAGCACCCGTCGGCGCAGCTCCGCCTCGATCCCGTCGCGCAGCCGGTCGAACAGTGGCGCGTAGGCCCCGCCGAGCACGATCACCGGCACGTCGAGCAGGTTGACCACGGCGGCCAGCGCGATCCCCAGTGCGGCGGCGGCCAGCGGCTCGTCCGCGGCCAGCGCCTCCTGCCCGGCGTACTGCTCCAGGCACCCGTTCGCGCCGCAACGGCAGGGCCGGCCGTCCGGATAGACGGTGACGTGTCCGATCTCGCCGCTCCAGCCGCGGGCGCCGCGGTACAGCTCGCCGTCGATGACCAGGCCGGCACCGATCCCGACCTCGCCCGAAACGTACAGGAAGTCGGGGTTTCCGCCGGTGACCCGCAGTTCGCCGAGGGCGGCGAGGTTGGCCTCGTTGTCGACGGCGATGCTCAGGTCGGCCAGTTCCGGGACGCCGCGCAGCAGCGCCGGCGCGTCCACGTCCTGCCAGCCGAGGTTCGGCGCGACCCGGACCAGCCCGGCCGCACCGGGGCCGCTGGGTCCGGCCGCGCCCGGGCCGGCCGGGATCAGGCCGGTGGAGACCAGGCCGGGCACGGCGAGCGCGGCGCCGGCGATCACCAGGCCGTCCGCCTCGGCGGCGAGCCGGGCCCGGGCGCCGAGCCGGCCCAGCGCGGCGAGCGCGGCCGCCGGACCGGCCGGGCGCTGGTCGGCGTGCTCGGTGAGGCGCTGGCGGACCGCACCGGTCAGGTCGACCACGCAGGCCGCGAGGTAGTCGACGTTGATCTCCAGCCCGAGCCCGGCCGGGCCGGCCGCGGTGAGCGCGAGCCCGGCGGCCGGGCGCCCCGCCCCGGTGCGCGGCGGCGGGTCCCGCTCGACCAGCAGGCCGCCGGCGATCAGGTCGTCGGTGAGCGCGGAGACGGTGGCACGGGTGAGCCCGGTGAGGGCCGCGACGGACGCCCGGGACGGTGGATCCGCGCTGTTCGCCACGGTGTCCAGCACCAGCGCGAGATTATGGGCGCGGACGCTTGACTGCCGGACGGGCGTGCTGGATCTGCTGGTGAGCCGGGCCGTCACGCCCTTGACAATGCCACACCCCCGCCAAATAATTCAACCAATAAACAAATCGCGGAGGTTACGATGTCGCTTCAGCCCACTCGTGAGGACAAGTTCTCGTTCGGACTCTGGACCGTCGGCTGGCGGGCACGTGACCCGTTCGGCGAGGCGACCCGTCCCGCGCTCGACCCGGTCGAGGCCCTGTACAAGCTCGCCGAGATCGGGGCGTACGGAGTCACGTTCCACGACGACGACCTGGTGCCGTTCGGATCGGACGCGCAGACCCGCGACGGCATCGTGGCCGGGTTCAAGAAGGCGCTGGACGAGACCGGCCTGACCGTCCCGATGATCACTACCGACCTGTTCTTCCACCCGGTGTTCAAGGACGGTGGCTTCACCAGCAACGACCGCTCGGTCCGGCGTTACGCGCTGCGCAAGGTGATGCGCCAGATGGAGCTCGGCGCCGAGCTCGGCGCCAAGACCCTGGTGCTGTGGGGCGGCCGCGAGGGCGCCGAGTACGACTCGGCCAAGGACGTCAAGGCCGCCCTCGACCGGTACCGTGAGGCACTCAACCTGCTCGC
Organism: Actinoplanes sp. SE50/110; assembly: GCF_900119315.1. NCBI lineage: Bacteria > Bacillati > Actinomycetota > Actinomycetes > Micromonosporales > Micromonosporaceae > Actinoplanes > Actinoplanes sp. SE50/110. Next base: position 1,308,437 of record NZ_LT827010.1, read on the forward strand.
GCAGTATTCCGAGGACCGCGGCTGGGGCCTCCGCTTCGCCATCGAGCCGAAGCCGAACGAGCCCCGCGGCGACATCCTGCTGCCCACCGCCGGGCACGCCATCGCGTTCACCCAGGAGCTGGAGCGGCCCGAGCTGTTCGGCATCAATCCCGAGGTCGGCCACGAGCAGATGGCGGGTCTCAACTTCACCCAGGGCATCGCCCAGGCGCTGTGGCACGGCAAGCTCTTCCACATCGACCTGAACGGCCAGCACGGCCCGAAGTTCGACCAGGACCTGGTCTTCGGCCACGGTGACCTGCTCAGCGCGTTCTCCCTGGTCGACCTGCTGGAGAACGGCGCCGACGGCAGCCAGGCCTACGACGGCCCGCGGCACTTCGACTACAAGCCGTCGCGCACCGAGGACGTCACCGGCGTCTGGGAGTCGGCGAAGGCCAACATCCGGATGTACCTGCTGCTCAAGGAGCGGGCCAAGGCGTTCCGCGCCGACCCCGAGGTGCAGGAGGCGCTGGCCGCGTCCAAGGTCGCCGAGCTGGCCGCGCCGACGCTGAACCCCGGCGAGACGTACGCCGACCTGCTCGCCGACCACAGCGCGTTCGAGGACTTCGACGCCGACGCGGCCGGCGCCCGGGGCTACGGCTTCGTGCGCCTCAACCAGCTCGCCATCGAGCACCTGCTCGGAGCGCGCTGACCATGGCGCTGGTGGCCGGGATCGACAGCTCGACGCAGTCGTGCAAGGTCGTCGTCCGGGACGCCGAGACCGGGAAGCTGGTCCGGCAGGGCCGGGCGGCGCACCCGGACGGCACCGAGGTGCATCCGGACGCCTGGTGGGCCGCGCTGCGGCAGGCGATCGACGAGGCGGGTGGCCTGGACGACGTGGCCGCCGCCTCGGTCGCCGGCCAGCAGCACGGCATGGTCGTGCTCGACGAGAACGGTGACGTGGTCCGCCCGGCGCTGCTGTGGAACGACACCCGCAGCGCCGGCGCGGCCGCCGACCTGATCGCCGAGCTCGGCGGCGGCGCGGCCTGGGCCGAGGCGGTCGGCATCGTGCCGGTGGCCAGCTTCACCCTGACCAAGCTGCGCTGGCTGGCCCGGCACGAGCCGGCCCTGGCCGACCGGGTGGCGGCGGTCTGCCTGCCGCACGACTGGCTGACCTGGAAGCTGTCCGGCTCCACCGACCTGGCCGACCTGCGCACCGACCGCAGCGACGCCAGCGGCACCCTCTACTGGTCGGCCAGCACCGACCGGTACCGGCACGACCTGCTGGAGCTGGGCTTCGGCCGGGACCTGCGGGTGCCCGAGGTGCTCGGCCCCACCGGGATCGCCGGGCACCTGCCGAACGGCGCACCGCTCGGCCCGGGCGCCGGCGACAACGCGGCGGCGGCCCTGGGCACCGGCGCGCTGCCCGGTGACGTGATCGTCTCGATCGGCACGTCCGGCACGGTGTTCGTCTCGTCGGACGCGGCGCCGGCCGACCCGAGCGGCACGGTGGCCGGGTTCGCCGACACCACCGGCCGGTTCCTGCCGATCGTGGTCACGCTCAACGCGGCCCGGGTGCTGGACGCCGCGGCGAAACTGCTCGGCGTCTCGCACGACGAGCTGTCCCGGCTGGCGCTGTCCGCCCCGGCCGGCGCGGACGGCCTGGTCCTGGTGCCGTACCTGGAGGGGGAGCGGACCCCGAACCGGCCGGACGCCACCGGCGCGATCCACGGCCTGACCCTGAAGACGTCCGATCCGGCGCATCTGGCCCGGGCCGCCGTCGAGGGCATGCTGTGCGCGCTGGCCGACGGCCTGGACGCGCTGGTCGGCCAGGGCGCCGCGGCGAACCGGATCGTGCTGGTCGGCGGCGGGGCACGCAGCGAAGCGGTGCGTCGGATCGCGCCCGCGCTGTTCGGCAAACCGGTGCTGGTCCCGCCGCCCGGGGAGTACGTGGCGGACGGCGCGGCCCGGCAGGCGGCCTGGGTGGTCGCCGGTGGGGACACCCCGCCGGCCTGGTCCGCCGAGCCCCCGGAGGTCTTCCAGGACGACGCGGTGCCGTTGATCCGGGAGCAGTACGCGGCCGCCCAGGACAGGGTGGTGGACCGGAGCCGTTGAGAGTCTCTGCGGGTCGCGGGGGTACGCCGGGCACGTCGTACCCCCGCGATCATCTTCTCGGGAAGTTTCGTCGCAGTGGGCGTTCACCGAAGTGGACAGGTGCAGTCGAACGAGACCATCGTCGGCGTCGGCACCAGCGCCGGCCGCCTCGGCTCGTCGCCGGCCTCCACCGGCCGGGCGTCCACCCGGCCGCGCGCACCGCGGCCGGCGCCGCGAGACTCAGCCGCGGGTCCTGCTCCGCCGACAGCCGTCCGCGCCGTGCGGAGGCCGCCGAGGTGGGATGGACGAAATCGGCGATCCGCACGATCAGCATGCGACCCGATCATCGAAAACCGTGGTCGTCCCGGCAACGCGGCCCTGACCGCGGGCCGAACAGTCGCTAACCTCTACCGGTGTGAAGGCCAGGGGAGGTGCCGCGCACCGCGCGTACAGCGTGGTGGTGTTCGTGATCCTCGCCTCGCTGGACAATGTGGCGATCGGCATCGTGCCGCCGCTGTACGGCAGCATCGGCGCCGCGTTCGGGGTCGGCGAGGGCCGGATCGCGCTGGCCACCACGGTCATGTTCGGGATCAGCGCGGTCGCCGCGATCGGCTGGGCTTACGCGGGCGACCGCACCGACCGCAAACCGGTGCTCATCGCCGGCACGCTGATCTGGATCGGCGGCACCGCGTGGTCCGGGCTGGCCGGCGGGTACGGCGCGTTCCTGAGCGCCCAGGTGCTCGCCGCGGTCGGCCTGGGCGCGGTCGCCTCGGTCAGTTTCTCGGTGGTCAGCGACCTGATCTCACCGCGGCGCCGGGGCCTGGTGATGAGTTTCTGGGGACTGTCGCAGGGCGTCGGCACGCTGGCCGGCACGCTGGCCGGCGGCATTCTCGGGCACGCCGACTGGCGCAGGCCGTTCCTGGTCACCGCGGTCGCCGGGGGCATCGCCACGGCGCTGTACCTGTTCACCTACAACGTGCCGCGCGGCGACAGCCAGCCGGAGTTGGCCGGGATCGACTACGACGAGCGGATCCACCACGACCACCTGCCGATCATCCTGGGCCGACGCACCAACATCTGGCTGATCCTGCAGGGTGGCACCGCGCAGATCGCCTTCGGCTCGCTGGTCTGGCTGCCGGTGCTGTTCCGCGCCCGGGCCGAGGACCAGGGCTACTCCACACCGACCGCGGTCCTGGTGGGCAGTGTCTTCGCGACGGTCTTCCAGCTCGGCGCCGCGCTGTCGATCCTCGGCGGGCTCGCCGGCGACCGGCTGCAACGGCGGACACCGCGCGGCCGGGCCCTGGTCGCCGCGGTCGGCATCCTGGCCGCCGTGCCGTTCTATGTGGTGCTGTTCCTCGTCCCGATGACGATTCGGGTGCCGGACCGGGCGAGCACCGGCGCGGTGATCCGCGGCGTGCTGACCAATGTGGTCACCGAGCCGACGGTCGCCGCCTGCCTGGCCACCGCGGTCTTCGCACTGATGCTGACCTCGGCGAACTCGCCGAACTGGTTCGCGATGATCTCGGACGTGAACCCGCCCGAGCACCGGGGCACCGTCTACAGCCTGGGCAACCTGGTCAACGGGGCCGGTCGGGCCGGCGGGAACGCGCTGGTCGGGGTGGCCTTCCAGCGGCTGGCCGGGGCGTTCCCGCCGCCGCTGAACTACGCGGTCGGGCTCGCCTCGTTCCAGTTCTTCTTCATCCCGACCGGGATCATGTACTGGCTGGCCAGCAGGACGGTCGCGGTGGACATGGCGGCCACCCACGCCGCCCTGCTGGCCAAGCGATCAGGCCAGCGCCCAGACCGTGACATCGCTGGGGATCCGCCCGTCGGCGTCGAGGGGCTCGCTGCTCAGCAGGACCCGGGCGCCGGGCGGTAGGGTGACCGGCTCCGCCCCGAAGTTGGTCAGCACCAGTACCGGGCCGTTGCGGAACGCCAGCACGGCACCCTCGGTCGCCGACCAGGCCAGCGTGCCGCCGCCCAGCCGGTGCGCACGACGGGCGGCCAGCGCTGAGCGGTACAACTCGTAGGTGGAGCCCGGCACGTCCACCTGCCGGTCCAGGGCGTACTCCGCCCAGAGCGCGGGCTGCGGCAGCCAGCTGTCGTCACCCGGGCCGAAACCGTACGACGGGGCGTCGGCCTCCCACGGGATCGGCACCCGGCAGCCGTCCCGGCCGCGCTCGGCGTGCCCGGACCGCTCCCACGCCGGGTCCTGCCGGAACTCGTCGGCCAGCGTGGTGTGCTCCGGCAGCCCGAGCTCCTCACCCTGGTAGAGGTAGGCCGAGCCGGGCAGCCCGAGCATCAGCAGGGTGGCCGCCCGGGCCCGGCGCAGGCCCAGCCCGGTGTCCGGCTGCGGGTCGCCGATCCCGATCCCCGGCTTGCGCTTTCCGCCGGGCGGGAAACCGAGCCGGGACGCGTGCCGCACCACGTCGTGATTGGACAGTACCCAGGTGGTCGTCGCGCCGACCGCACCGGTGGCGGCCAGCGAGGAGTCGATCACCGCGCGCAGCTCGGCCGGCTGCCACGGTGCCTCCAGATACGGGAAGTTGAAGGCCTGGTGCATCTCGTCCGGCCGGACGTAGCGGGCCAGCCGCTCCTCGGGCTGCACCCAGGCCTCGGCGACCAGGATCCGGCCGCCGTCGTACCCGTCCAGCACGGCGCGCCACTCCCGGTAGATCTCGTGCACCCCCTCCTGGTCCCACATCGGCGGCGGGGGACCGGCCGGCTCCAGGCCGCCGAGCACCGTGGCCGGCGCCGTCCAGTCGGTGAGCTCGGCGTCCTTGATCAGGCCGTGGGCCACGTCCACCCGGAAGCCGTCGACCCCGCGGTCCAGCCAGAACCGCAGGATCGCCACGAACTCGGCGCGGACCTCCGGGTGGTCCCAGTTCAGGTCGGGCTGCGAGACGTCGAACAGGTGCAGATACCACTGCCCGTCGGCGACCTGCCGCCAGGCCGGGCCGCCGAAGACGCTCTGCCAGTTGTTCGGCGGAGTGTCCCGGAAGATGTAGCGGTCCCGCTCCGGGCTGCCGGGCGGCGCGGCCAGAGCGGCCCGGAACCACGGGTGCTCGCTGGACGTGTGGTTCGGCACCAGGTCGACGATGACCTTGAGGCCCAGGTCGTGGGCGGCGGCGATCAGCTTGTCGGCGTCGCCGAGGGTGCCGAAACGGGGGTCGACATCGCGGTAGTCGGCCACGTCGTACCCGGCGTCGTGCTGCGGGCTGACGTAGAACGGGGACAGCCAGACGGCGTCCACCCCCAGCTCGCGCAGCCGGGGCAGGCGCGCCGTGATGCCGGGCAGGTCGCCCATGCCGTCGCCGTTCCCGTCGGCGAACGAGCGGGGGTAGATCTGGTAGATGACGGCGTCGCGCCACCAGGAATCGTGGGAGGGCATGCCACCAACATAGGCAGCGCCGTGCGGTCAGTCGTCGAGGATGGCCGCGAAACGCTCCTCGGCCAGGTCCAGCTGGTCCAGGATGTGCTCCTTGGCCTGGGTGGAGAGCGGGGTGTCCGGCCGCCCGATCAGCTCACGCAGCTTCGGCACCAGCGGGCGGTACTTGGTGGCCGAGCGGTACGCCTTGTCCAGCGTGGTGTGGATCACGCCGACCCCGTTGTCGGTGAAGTCGGAGATCTTGATGATCCGCGCCCACGGGTCCCGGTCCAGGCTCGCCGTGACGTGCTCCCGGTACTGCTCGTGCCGGTCCCGCCCCGGGTCGTAGGCCGGGTTGGTGACCGACCGGACCAGCTCGGAGACCCGCGCGCCGAACCGGTGGGCGAGCACGGCCAGGGCCGCCTCGGTGGCCTTGGGGTACGCGGTGTCCGCCGGCAGGCCGGCCAGCTCTGCCGGATGGTCCTCGACCGCGTCGTGCAGCAGGGCGGCCACCAGCACGTCGACGTCACGCACCTGGTAGTAGCGGATGATCCGGATGGCGACCCGGAGCAGGTGGTTGAGGTACGGCTCACGGACCCGCCGATCGTCGGCGTGCAGGGTGGCGGCCAGGTCGAGGGCCTCGGTCAGCCGCTCCCGGTCGGCGGCCGGAAACGACTCCAGCTCCAGGCCGAAGCGTTGCCGCAGCCCCTCCTCGCCGTACACCTCGGTGATCGCGTGCAGCGGCATCGAGAGCAGCATCCGTGGCGCCATGCGGATCAGGTATACCGGATCATCGGCCGCGACGGGGAAAACCTCACGTGCCGGATGTGGCCGGACCCGCCACCGGGCCGCTCGCCTGGTCCGGGATCGGCACCGGCGGGACCGGCGCGGGTGGTGGCGCCACCGGGACGGTCGGTTCGGTCGCGACCGGGACGATCGGCGGGGCACCGGCCACCGACGGGTCGAAGGTCGGCGGCCGTGGCGCCGGGCGCGGCGCGGGCGACGGCCGGGTCGCGCCGGCGGCCCGGCCGGCGGCCACCGCCCTCGCCGCCGGACTCAGCCGCACCCCGGTGCCGAACTGCGAGGCCTGCCGCAGCGTCCACGGCTGGTGCGGTTCGGCGTGCATACCGCGCTTCGGGGTGCCGGCCCCGTCGGTGAACTCCTCCTCGGTCATCGCCTGCAGCGCGCTCAGCGCCACCCCGACGATGGTCGCCGCGGTGATCAAAGTGATCGGCACGATCATGGTGAGCGGCCGGATGCCGCCGGCCGCCGGGACGATGGACGGGTCCAGCCGGACCGACATCGCGGCCATCCCGGTGTAATGCATGCCGCAGACCGCGACCGCCATCACCGCGGCCGCGCCGGCTATCCGGGTCAGCCCGCGCACCGACACCGCGAACCACAGCGCGGTGGTGCAGGCGGCCAGCGCGATCAGCGCGGACGCGGCGACCAGCACCGGGTCGTAGTGCACCACCGCGGACATCCGCATGCCCTCCATGCCGGTGTAGTGCATGGCCAGCACACCACCACCGGTGAGGAACCCGGCCGCGACGGTCTTGGCCGGGCTGGGCGCGCCGTGCCCCACCACCATCAGCCCGATCCCGACGGTGACCACCGCGAAGACCATGCTGAGCAGGGTGGTCGGCAGGTCGTAGCGGACCGGGCTGTCCGGCACGTCGAAGCCGAGCATGGCGGAGAAGTGCATCAGCCAGATGGCGCCGCCGCCGATGGCGAACGCCGCGATCGCCAGCCAGCGGTTGCGCCGGCCCCGGCTGTGCGCGCCCCGGGCCCGCTCGGTGCAGAGCAGTCCGAGGAACGAGCCGAGGTACGCCAGCAGCGCCGCGGCGATCGGGTTGAAGGCTCCATAGGTGAAGTGGTGAATATGTGCGGCCACGGGTCTACCTCGCGAAACATGGGCGATGGTCCGCGGGGTAGTGAGTCAGGAATCAGCAGTCGCGCATCGCACCCGCAGTGCGTCGACGCACCAAAGAGAACCGGCACCGTCTCACGTTCAGGAACGTGAGACGGTGCCGAAACGGTTACCGGGGGTCGGGGTGCGGGAGTGCCGATCAGGTGAAGATGCTGACGCCGCCGGGGCCGACCAGCAGGCCCACGATGATCAGCACAACGCCCCAGAGGATCTGCCGCCGGAACAGCGCGAGGATGCCGGCGACCACGAGGATTACGGCGAGAATCCAGAGCAGTAGGTCCATGTCGCTGCTGGTACCCGATGTCCGAAAATCAGAAACCTGGTTCTCGATCAGACGTTGACGAGTTCCTCGTTCCGGGTGTCCACGGTGTCCGTGAGCAGCTGATACACGTTGTAGGCCTGCTTGATCACCGGGTGCGCGACGTTGCGGACCGGTACTCCGCCCGGGGTCCGGCCGCGTTCCGAGCCGTGGTGCGCGTGCCCGTGCAGGGCCAGCGCGGTCGGCGCGTCGTCGATCGCCTGACCCAGCTGGTAACAGCCGAGGAACGCGTAGATCTCCAGCGGCTCGCCGGTCAGCGTCTCCGGGACCGGCGCGTAGTGGGTCATCGCCACCAGCGCGTCACACTCCACCGAGAGCAGCGCGTCGCGCAGAGCCGCGGCGTACCGCTCGGTGGTCCCGACGAAGTCCTTCATCTCGCGCTCGCCGAAGTTGCTCGCGCAGGCGCCGGCGAAGCCGCCGCCGAACCCCTTGGTCCCGGCGATCCCGAGTCGATGCCCACGGATCTCCAGTACGGTGGCGGCCCCCTCCAGCACGGTGATCCCGCTGCCGGTCAGCACCCGGGTCACCTCGTCCTGCTGGTCGCTCTGATGGTCGTGGTTGCCGAGCACCACCACGACCGGCACGGCCAGGTCACCGAACTCGGCGGCGAAGCACCGTGCCTCCTCCGGGGTTCCGTGCCGGGTCAGGTCCCCGGCGACCAGCAGCACGTCGGCCCGGCCGGGCAGCTCCTCCAGAGCCGGCCGGTACCGGCCCACCACGTCCTTGTCCACGTGGACGTCGCCCACGGCGGCGATCCGGATCATGAAATCTCCTCCACCTCGGCGGGCGCCTGGGTCCGGGTGATGCCGATGTCGCAGGCGATCTCCAGGTCGGGGTAGCGCGCGCTGATCTGCCGGCAGATCTCGTCCCGACGCTGCGCGCTCTCCACCTCGCCGCCCAGCATCAGCAGGTTCTCCCGGCGGTGCACGGTCACGCCCTGCTCGGCGATCCGGTCGTGCTCGGCCAGCAGCCGCTGGATCTCGGCCTCCAGGTCGATCTGTTTGGTCATCGTCAGTCCTCACCCTCGTCGGACTTGTTCGGCACGACGTCGAGCCGGTCCAGCAGGACGAGGAACGCCTCGGCGTACGGCGACTTCGCGGTCTCCCGGCGGACCCGGGCCCAGTCGATCTGCTCGCGCAGCGACCGGGCCAGCGGCAGCCCCTGGGCGAAATCGCAGTGGTGCTGGCTGTAACTGAGCAGCTTGTGAATCATCAGCTGGGTGGCCGAGAGCACCGGCATGTAGATCGCCTCGACCGAGATCCGCTCGGTGTCGGCGAGCGTCTCGTCGGTGACCGGAGTCTCCACCGGGCGGAAGATCAGATCCACCATCCGGCCGTCCTCGAAGACCTTGACCAGCCAGTCCTCCGGCGGCTCCAGCGTCTCGAAGCCGACCTCGGACAGCTCCTGCAGGGCCCGTTCCTTGTCCTGCTCGCGGATCAGAAAGTCCACGTCGTGATCGCTGGAATGTCCGCCGTGGGCATAGACGGCGAAACTGCCCCCCAGCGCGAAGGGGATCTCCGCGGTCTTCAGGGTCGCGGCGACACGTTTCATCGTGCCGGCCAGCCCCTCGTCGACCCGGTGCGGCATGGTGACCTCCTGTCCGTGTCCAATTCGTGACCATTACCCACGGTGGCCGCACCTTGAACCCTCGACGATCATTGTGGTCCGTTCCGCCCACCGCCGAGGGGGAACGCGCAGTGCGCGCCCCGGCTACCGTCGGTGGGCATGACAGCTCGCCCGCGCACGATCGCCCTGGTCGGCATCGACGGCTCCGGCAAGACCACCCAGGCCCGGATGCTCGCCGCCGCGATGACCCGGGCCGGGACGCCGGCCCGCTACCGGCAGAACGCCGGCGGCCGGGCCCGGCTCGGGCGGCTGGCCGTACGCCTCGGCCGGGAGGACGCGGTCGGGCTGCTCGGGCGCCGCGGCCTGCTGCTGATGGAGTCGGTGTTGCGGTGGCTCGCGATCGCCCGGACGCTGCTGCGGCGAGCGGTCCGTCGGGAGGTCACCGTGATGGACCGGTACGCGGTCTGCCAGTACGCCAGCGTGCGGGCGCACCGGGGGACGGCGGCCGCCGAGCGCCGGGCGCGGCTGGCTTACCGGGTGTTCCCGCGGCCGGACGTGACGCTGTTCCTGGCCGTGGATCCGGGCGTGGCCAGAGCGCGGATCGAGCTGCGCGGCCGGGACAGCGAGTCACTGGAATATCTGACGGCCGCGGATATGGCGTACCGCCAATTGCCGGAATTTGCCGAATTTACCGTGATTGATGCCAATGGTTCGCCCGACCAGGTCTTCGACGCCGTTCAGCGGGCGCTGGGCCGGCCGGCGGCGCCGGTTCAGCGCCCGCTCCGGGTACGGAGCCTGGTGCTGGCCGGCGCCTCCGCCGTGACCGGCGCCGCCGTGTCGGCCTGGCAGCTTGCTGAGTCTTTCCCGGCCTGATCCGGCTCGTCAGGCCTGGCCGTAGACCGGGATGCGCGCGCCGCTGGTCGGTGCGGAGGCATCCGAGGCGAGGAACAGGATGGTCGCGGCAATCGACTCCGGGTCGACCCAGCGGCTGTGGTCGGCGTCCGGCATCGCGGCCCGATTCGCCGGCGTGTCGATCACGCTGGGCAGCACCGTGTTGCTGCGCACGTTCTGCCGGCGGTACTCGACGGCGACGGTCTCGGCGAAGGCCAGCACCGCGGCCTTGGACACGACATACCCGGCCGCGCCCGCGAACGGCGCCACCGCGGCCCGCGACGAGACGCTGACCACCGCGCCACCGCCGGCCGCCACCAGGTGCGGCAGGGCGGCCGCGGTGACCAGATAGGTGGGACGCAGGTTGGCGGTGAACATCGCCTCGAACTCGTCGACCGGGGTGTCGGCGATCAGGCCGCTGCCCGCATACCCACCGACCAGATTGACCACCGCGGTCAGCGGGGCGCCCGGCTCGGCGGTGGCCGCCGCCACGGCGGCGGCCGCGCCCGCCGGGTCGGTCAGGTCGGCCGGGACGGCGACGGCACCGGCCGGCACCCGGTCGCTGGAGCCGGGCCGGGCCGGGGCCACCACGCGCCACCCGGCCGCCAGGAACGCTGCGACGGTGGCGGCGCCGAGCCCGCCGGTGCCGCCGGTCACCAGAGCAGTATTGGTCATGGGGAAGATCTTCCCGGGTGTGGTGTTGCTCACTTCACCCACCCGTCGAGGCCGCGGCTACGAATGTCACCGGTCCGGGGAGCGTCACCCGGATGGGCGAGTGATCTGCGACGCGCCGTGCCGCATCGTGACCGATGGTCCCGTTCGGCGGGTGCGGCCGGCGGGGTGCGATCTCAATTGACGGTCGCGTTTGATTCAGGCCCGTCGGCAGCCGGTCGATGCTGCACGTGAACCCCAGGGGCGGCGCACCCGTATATCAGGGTATCGAGCGCCAGGGTGACGAGCGTCGCGGCACTCAAGGTGATGCCCGTCGCTGTGGACGATGAGAGGCCGATGGTGTTATGAGGCGCGCGACGGGTAACCGTCTATCCGCAAGGCGGTCCGGTACGGGCCGCGCTCAGCTACCGCGCACTGGGCTCTCAGGTAAGACCCAGGCATTCGTGACACTTTCGATCGGCCAGGCGGAATCAGCGCAGGCAGCCATTTGTTGTGTAGATGTCAGCAACCGCAATGCACGAGCTGCGGACGTTACGGGAGAGGGCTGATGGACGCAGGTAATGCCCGTAACAGGGTTAGTGACGGCAATGAGGGGACCGTGGGCAACGTGGAGAAGAACACCGTGATGCGTACCGACCAGGTTGCCGAGGAGCGCGACCTCGTCGGAGTCTACCTGCACGAGATCTCCCGGACGCCGCTGTTGGACGCCGCGCGGGAGGTCGAGCTCTCCAAGGCGATCGAGGCGGGCCTCTACGCCGAGCACCTGCTCGAGCAGGGCGAGGAGCGCCGCGGCATCAGCCGGGAGGAGCTCGAGCGCCTCGTCACCGAGGGCAGCCGGGCGAAGGACCTGTTCATTCGCGCCAACCTGCGACTGGTCGTCTCGATCGCCCGCCGCTACGTGCGCTCGGGCATGCCGATGCTCGACCTGATCCAGGAGGGCAACACCGGTCTGGTCCGCGCGGTCGAGAAGTTCGACTACGAGCGCGGCTACAAGTTCTCCACGTACGCGACGTGGTGGGTGCGTCAGGCGATCAGCCGGGCCATCGCCCAGCAGGAGCGGACCGTCCGCCTGCCGGTGCACCTGGTCGAGGACGTCAACCGGATGCGCAACGTGACCCGCCAGCTGGTCCGTGAGCTCGGCGGCGACCCGGAGCCGGAGCAGATCGCGGCGGCTCTCGGCGTCACCGTCGAGCGGGTCAACGAGCTCACCCGCTGGGCCCAGGACACCGTGTCCCTGGACACTCCGGTCGGCGACGACGGCGACACCAACCTGGGCGACCTGGTCGCCGACAGCGACGCGCCGTCGCCCGAGGAGATCGTGCTTAGCGCCCTGGAGCGGCAGCGGATCGAGGGGCTGCTCAACCACCTGGACGACCGGTCGGCAGGCATCATGCGGGCGCGGTACGGACTGGAGGACGGTCGGGAGCACTCGCTGACCGAGGTGGCGTCGCGCTTCTCGCTCAGCCGGGAGCGGATCCGGCAGCTGGAGATCCAGGCGCTCGGCCGGCTGCGTGAGCTGGCCCGGGCCGAGGGCCTGCAGGCCGCCTGACCCTGATACGACGAGAGAAGGCCGGCACCCCGAGAGCGGGTGCCGGCCTTCTCGCTGTGCGCGGTGTTACGAGATCCGGCCGTATCCCTGTACGGGCATGATGTTGATCGTGCGGCGGGTCACGTCGGCGCCACCGTGCGGTGCGTCGATGACCATGCCGCTGCCGACGTACAGCGCGACGTGGCCACCGTCGCGATAGAACACCAGGTCACCCTGCTTGGGGACGAACCCCGCGGTGCCCGCCTTGATGTAGGTGACACCACTGGCGTATCGCTGCTCGGACGCGCTGTGTGGCAGCGAGTGCCCGGCCGCGGCCCAGGCGGCCTTGGTCAGACCCGAGCAGTCGTACGAGTTGGGACCCTCGTCCCCGAAACCGTACGGCTTGCCGATCTGCTTGTACGCGAAGGCGACCGCCACCCCGGCGTCACCGGAGCCCTTCGGGATCGGGCCGGTCCACGAGCCGGAGCTCTGCGTCGGCTTGCCGTACAGTTCCTTCTGCGTCGCGGTCAGCTTCTGCAGATCCTTGGTGTACTTGGCCTTCTGCGCGTCCAGCTCCTTGAGCTGCAGCGCCTGCTTCTGCTCGGTGGCCTTGAGCTCGGCCTGCCGAGACGTGTAGGTCCGGCTGACCTCGGTGTAGTTGTCGATCTGCGCCTGGTTGGACTTGCTGAGCTGGTCCAGGTAGCTCAGCCGCTCCAGCAGGTCATGCTGGTTGCCGCCGAGGATCAGGGTCATCGGGCCGACCCGGCCGGTCATGTACGACGACGCGGCGATCGCGTTCACCTTCGTGACGGCCTGGTTCTTCGCCGCCTCGGCCGGCTTGAGGGACGCGGTGAGCTTGGCCGCGTCGGTCTGCGTCGCCTTCAGGTCGATGCGGGTCTTGTTGTACGCCTCGGTGACGTCGTCCAGCTTGTTGGAAGCCGCCTCGATCTGCTTCTTCAGCTCGTCCTTGGACGGGGCCGCGTGCGCGGCGGTAGCGCCCGACGTGGTGATCGCCAGCGCGGTCAGCGCGACCACCAGCGCCCGGAGCCTGGTACGGGGGAGTGGCACTGGTCAGGGGGCCTTTCTTCCGCTCATGGCCGCTTACCGGGTTAGCTGACGGGTTCGGACTCGGAAGAGGCGTCCTACCGCGCGTGGCGGATTCACCCCGGAAAGATGGGTCCCCGGCTCGTGAGATTCAGCGGCGTTGGCCGGCGCCACCCGGAGGGTTTGTGGCTGCGGACCGAACCAACCGCATCAACTTATCGGCGCAGAAAACAAAATCAAGTCCTCCGCGCGTGAAATCTGCGAATAGCCGGTCTTGCGAACTTAATCCCGATAACGGGCTGTTATTCGACCCGCGCGCTGCGTTATTTGACGGCCGGTTCCCACGCTACTTCAGTCATCCAGTGCCGGGTCACCTGACGCTCCGCCCAGAACGAGAAGAACGGGATGGTGCCGGCCAGCATCACCAGGATCATCCGGCCGAAGGGCCACCGGGCCCGGCGGGACAGGTCGAAACTGAACAGCAGATAGATCATGTAGAGGAAACCGTGCAGCGGGCCGATCACCGCGACCACCGTGTCGTTGTCGCCGAAGTACTTCAGCGGCATGCCGACCAGTACGAGAACGACCAGGAACACGCCGACGATCCAGGCAATGATCCGGTAACGGGTGAGCGCGCCGCGCACGGGGGTCTCCTTCGAGCTTCTACTACTTGATGATGCGGCCGGGGTAGTCGGCCGGGCGGGCGCCGGGGTGCTCGGCGAGCCAGGTCAGATAGTCGTTGTAGGCGTCCAGCTCCGGGTCGGCCGCCACCGCCTCGGCGGGCCGGACCGCGACCCGCACCGGCCGGCCCACGGCGACCGGGGCGCCCGGAACCCGCTCCGGCTCGGCCGGCTCGGCCTCCGCCCCGGTGTCCCGCGGCTTGCGGAACAACTGGATCTCGCGGACCCAGATGAACACCACGAAACCCGCGAAGACCGGCCACTCGAACATGTAGCCCCAGCTGAGCGAGTTGCCGCCGGTGGCCCGGCTGTACTGCCACCAGCCCAGGCCGAGGCAGCCCGCGGTGAGGATCAGCGCCAGCAGGTGGCGGGCGATCCACGCCGGAGACCACAGCCCTTTCATGCCCCCGAGCCTACCGGCGGGTTTGGCGCGGACCCGCGCGGGCAAGCCACCGGTTGTCCCCGTTCGCCCGCATCGCTGGAGGTGCACCATGACGACAGCGCGACCCGAGACCGGCACCGACACCGGGATCGACCCGGCCGGACTCGCCGACGACGACCTCTTCCGGGAGTTGACCAGCCTCTACCGGACCCGGCTGCAGACCCTGCGGCACGGGCCGGACGCGGCGCTGGACAACCATTTCCGGCGCACCGCGGAGCTGGAGACCGAGTACATGGCGCGCTTCCCCGGTCGTGAGGTCGACCCGGAGCGGCTGACCCAGGCCTTCTGACCCGCTCGTGTCTCCCCCACCCCGGTTCTGGACCCGCCCGGCTTCTGACCAGCTTGAAAGGACCCCCCACGATGTCCAGCCTGCAGGCCCGGGTCGCCGAGGTGGCCCGCGCTTACGCCCCGCACGACCACCGGCCGCTGGGCGGCTACCTGGTGGCGATGGGCGCCTTCGGCACGCTCGCGGCCAGCCTCGCGGCGGCCGCCAAGCTGACCGGTAAGCCGGTGCCGGAACGCCCGGCCATGACCGACGTGGTGCTGCTCTCGATTGCCACCCACAAGATCAGCCGGCTGATCGCCAAGGACTCGGTGACCAGCCCGCTGCGGGCGCCGTTCACCCGGTACACCGAGCCCGCCGGGGCGGCCGAGCTCAACGAGGAGGTGCGCGACGAGGGCAGCCCGGTGCGGCACGGCATCGGTGAGCTGATCACCTGCCCGTTCTGCCTGGCCGC
The DNA here is from genome assembly GCF_900119315.1 of Actinoplanes sp. SE50/110. Taxonomy (NCBI): domain Bacteria; kingdom Bacillati; phylum Actinomycetota; class Actinomycetes; order Micromonosporales; family Micromonosporaceae; genus Actinoplanes; species Actinoplanes sp. SE50/110. The sequence goes on from NZ_LT827010.1 coordinate 1,323,683, forward strand.
CTGGATCGCCACCGGCCTGACCGGCGGGCTGGTCCTGGCGCCCCGGCTGACCCGGCTGGTGGCCACCGCGTTCACCGCGACCGCTGTCTCGGACTTCCTGCAGATGGCCTACAGCATCGCCAAGGAGCGGGCCGAGTGATCAGATCGCCGGGGCGCTGAGTGCCTCGGCGGCCTCGTCCTGCAGGTATTCGCCCTCGGGCAGCGCGTCCACCCGGGTGAGCAGGCTCGCCGGCAGGTCCTCGGCGATCGCCCGCCGCTGCAGATCGCCGCTGCTCATCCGTTCCTCGGCGCGGTACGCGCCGTCCAGGAACGCGGCCAGGCGTAGGTTTTCCTCGGATTCGGTCACGGCGGATCGGTACCCGGCGCCGGGCCGGACAAACGTCCGCGGTGTTATTCAGGTCACAAGGGCTCCCGGAATCATGGGCGGGTGCCGAAGGTTGTGAACGGATGCCGGTGTGCCCAGTGTCCCCGGGCCTCACCCATCGCCTGCACGGAATACCGTTCGGCTGGAGCCGTGCTGAGCCACTCGCCGCGAGGCGACCTGCACACCGGCATCTAACGTCTCGCGCGTCCCCGGGGAGCCCCCCGGGGACGCGTCTTTTTCCACGTTCGGGGCCGAGTGGGTTTAAACGGGCAAGACCCCCCGATCGGGGCACCGTAACGAGCCGAACGCGGATCGACATGGCAGTATCCGTCGAGTGTCAGTACCGCAACGTCGCGTACCGGCCGCCCAGCGCGGCATCCGGAACCGCCGGCGCGCCACCCTGGGTGGCGGCACCCCGCCCGGCCAGGCCCGCAGGCTCGTCGCCGGCCGGCGGCCCCGGCACACCTCCACGGCGGCGGCCGCCGCGCCGCACCCGGTCGAGCTGGCCGGGCTGCTACACGAGGTCAGCGTCCGGCTGCTGACCGCCGACACGGTCCGCTCCGCACTCGACCGGCTGGCCGGGCTCACCGTCGCCGCACTGCCCGGTGCGGTCCGCTGCTCGGTCGCGCTGATCAGCGAGGGCGGACCGATCACCGTCGCCGCCGCCGGGTCCGCCGGCGAGACGTCCGACGCGCGGCAGTACGCCGACGGCAGCGGTCCCGGGCTGGAGGCGGCCCGCACCCGGACCCTGGTCACCAGCGAGGATCTGGGGGCCGACGACCGTTGGCCGGAGCTGTCCGGCCCGGCCCGCGCGGACGGCATCGTGGCGGTCGCGTCGGTTCCCCTCGACGTCCGCCGGCACGCGGTCGGCGCGCTCACCGTCGGGCTCGGCGCGCCCGGTCCGGTCGCGCCGGAGGTGCTGCTCACCGTGATGGCGGTGGCCGGCCAGGCCGAGGTGCTGATCGGCGAGCTGCACCGGCGGGAGGCACTGACCGAGGGCGCCGCGGTCGACCGGGCGGTCGGCGTGATCATTGCCCAGCGCGGCTGCGGCGTGCAGGAGGCGTACCGGATCCTGCACGACAGCGCGCAGCGGCTCGGCCTGGACCGGGTCACGGTCGCCGAGCGGCTGGTCGCCGCCGCTGCCCGCGACCGCGACCAGTCCTGACCCGTCACCCGTCACCCGTCCGCTGCCGCGACCGCGACCGCTACCAGTCCTGACCCGTCATCCGCCCGCCGCTGTTGCCCGCGACCGGCGCTGACCTGTCAGCCGCCCGCTGCCGCTGCCCGCGACCGCTCCTGACTTCTCGCCTCAGTCCTGCTTGGTGACGTGCTGGATGACCTCGAATTCGAGGAGGGAGGCGCCGGAGGCCACCGGCTTGGCGCGCTCGCCGGCGTGGGCAGCCTTGGCGCTGCCCTGCGACCAGTTCTGGAAGGCCTCCTCGGACTCCCACTTCGTGTAGACGAAGTACCGGTTGTCGCCGGCGACCGGGCGCAGCAGTTCGAAGGCGAGGAAGCCGGGCTCGTTCTCGACCGCCCCGTGCCGGGCGGCGAACCGCTTCTCCAGCTCGGGGCCGGCGCCCTCGGGGACCTCAATCGCGTTGATCTTCACAACAGCCATGCGGTCACGCTACCGGTGGTTCCTAAGCGTCCCCACGGCAAAACCGATTGGGGGTACGAACGGCGCGCGCCGTGCGTACCCCCGAATCGGTGACCTGTCGGGTCAGTGAGCGAAACCTTCGGTGCCGGCCTTGACCCCCGCGGTGCCCTGATCGGCGCCGGAGGCGTCGCCCTGGGCCGCCGCGTCATCGGCCCGCTGCTGCTGGGCGGAGCGCATGGCGAGCGGAATCTCCGGCAGGAAGAAGACGATCACCAGGCCGACCAGCATGATTGCGAAGGCGAGCAGATAGACCACGTGGACGCTGTCCGAGAAGCCCACCTTGAACGGGTGCGCGACCACGTCGGTCAGCTTGTTGATGAACGACGTGTCGCTCAGCCCGCCACCGCCCTGCGCCTGCTTGAGCAGCTGCTGCTGGGTCGGGTCGGCCGCGGCCTTGAGGAACTCCGGATTCTTCGCGGCGTCCGCGTACGCGTCCCTGATGTTGCCCGGGAGCACGTTGAACAGCACCGACAGGAACACCGCGGTGCCCATCGTGCCGCCCATCGAGCGGAAGAAGGTGACCGCGCCGGTGGCGACGCCGATCTCCCGCGGGGAGACCGCGTTCTGCACCGCGGTGATCATCGGCTGCATGTTGCCGCCCAGGCCGAGGCCCATCAGCACCATGATCAGCATGGTGCGCCACAGCGGCGTGTCCGCGCCGACCAGGGAGAACAGGAACAGCGCGATGACCATGAAGGTGCTGCCGAGGATCGGGAAGATCCGGTAGCGGCCGGTCCGGGCGATCAGCTGACCGGCGATGATCGAGCCGGACATGATGCCGAACACGAACGGGATCATCTGCAGGCCGGCCATGGTGGCCGAGGACCCCTTGACGATCTGCAGGTACAGCGGGACGGTCATCAGACCGCCGAACATCGCGATGCCCAGGATCGTACTGGCCCCGGTGCCGACCGCGATCGTGCGGTTGCCGAACAGTCGCAACGGCAGCAGCGCCTCGTCCTTGTAGGCCCGCTCGGCGATCACGAAGGAGATCAGGCCGACCACGCCGATCACGTAGCAGAGGATCGAGCGGCCGGAGTCCCAGCCCCAGGTGCGCCCCTGCTCGGCCACGGTCAGCAGCGGCACCAGACCGACGATCAGCGCGACCGCGCCCGGCCAGTCGATCCGGTGGTTGACCCGGGTGTGCGGCAGGTGCAGCACCTTGGCGACCACCGCCATCGCGGCGATGCCGATCGGCACGTTCAGGTAGAACACCCAGCGCCAGCCGTCCACCCAGAGCAGCTGGTCGGCGCCGGCGAAGAACCCGCCGAGGATCGGGCCGAGGACGCTCGCGGTGCCGAAGACGGCCAGGAAGAAGCCCTGGTATTTGGCGCGCTCACGGGGCGGCACGATGTCACCGATGATGGCCAGGGCCAGCGACATCAGGCCGCCGGCGCCGATGCCCTGGATCGCCCGGAAGGCGGCCAGCTCGTACATGTTCTGGGAGAGGCCGCAGAGCATCGAGCCGACGATGAAGATGCCGATGGCGAACAGGAAGAACGGCCGACGGCCGTAGATGTCGGACAACTTGCCGTACAGCGGGGTGGAGATCGTCGAGGTGATCAGGAAGGCCGTGGTGGCCCAGGCCTGCAGGTCGAAGCCGTTGAGGTCGTCGGCGATGGTCCGGGTCGCCGTGGCCATGATGGTCTGATCCAGGGCGGCGAGGAACATGCCCATCATCAGGCCGGCGAGGATCGTGAGGATCTGCCGGTGGGTGAATTCCGCGGCCGGTCTCGCGGCCGTCGGGGTGGGGTGGCTCACGCGTTCTCCCGTGGTGGTGCGCCGAGGTCGGTGCGCAGCAGCGCCTCGACGGACGTGTTGAATTCTTCGAAGAGCTGGACGAAAGTGTCGACCCGGTCGGCCGGCCAGTCGTTCAGCGCGCGTTCGAGCAGGGCGGTGCGAGCGGCGCCCAGGCGCGCACAGGCGTCCTGGCCGGTCTCGGTGACCGCCAGCCGGGAGGCCCGGCCGTCCGCCGGATCGGCCTCCCGCCGGGCCAGGCCGGCCTTGACCAGCTGGGCGACCTGACGGCTGATCGTCGACGGGTCGGCCTGTTTGAGCTCGGCCAGATCGGTGACCCGCATCGGGCCCATCGCCCGCAAGGGCAGCAGCAGCATCAACGCGGAGAACTCGGCGCCGAGATCCTCCGTTTTGAGCATGCCTCGGAAACGCTGTCCCATCCGGATGAACCGGATGATTTCGTCGGACAGTCGTGCGGTGCTCGAGATGCTCTGCTGTTCTTGCACGTGATTGCCGTCCTCATGGGCGCCGGGGACAATACGTGTAGCGTACAAGTTGTTGCGTGGATCAGGCATCCGGGTTTCGTGCGGGGTTCAGCGCATCCGCCACACCCCGGTGCGGAGTTCACCGGTCTCCTCCAGGCTCTCCGGGACCGGCACCACATAGTCGGTGACGAGCGTGAAGAGTCTCTCCGGGAAATACCCACGCCCGGGGTCCCCAACCAGCACCGTGGCGCCTTCCCGGCGGAAGGCGCGCAACTGTGCGGTGATCAGCGGGGCGACCGTCGGGCTGTAATAGACGTCACCGGCCAGCACCAGATCGGGCGAGGACACCGCGGAAGCCAGGGTGAGCGCGTTGGCCGCGGCGTTGCGGTGTGCGGCGGCGACCGCGGCGGGATCGATGTCGGAGGCGGCCACCTCGGCGGCGCCGCAGCGGGCCGCGGCGATCGCCGCCACCCCGGAGCCGGTGGCCAGATCGAGCACCCGGCGGCCGGCCGCCTCGGCGGGATGATCCAGCAGGTAGCGGGCCAGGGCCTGGCCGCCGGCCCAGACGAACGCCCAGAACGGCGGCGGGGTGTCGCTGTGGAACTCGCCGCCGGTCAGATCGAACAGGCCGAGCGGAGCGTCGACCAGGTGGAGCGAGATCTCCGGGGCGAGCGGGACCGGGAGCAGAGCGGTCGGAGCGTCGAGCACCCGGCGATTGTGCGCCCGTCCGCCGCCCGGTGCGCGGGAATTACCCGATCAGGCGGCGGTGGCGGTGAGTCGCCGCTTGGCGTCGTACTTCGCCCGCAGCTCGGCGGCCCAGGCGGCGTCCTCGTCCTCCAGCAGCGGGCGGGCGGCCACGTACGACGCGGCGGTCAGCGGGCGGGCGGCCCGCTCCGGGGTGCGGCCCTCGGCGGCGGCCAGCAGCTTCTCGAAGGTGGCGACATCGACCCGGACGCGCTCGGTGTCCAGGTGGTAGCTCCCGTGCCGGCCGACGACCACCGAGTCACGGCCGCTGGCGCCCGGCTCCAGCCGGTCCCGCAGCACGCGGAGATCCGCCTTCACCGTGGCGGGCGGTGCGCCGAGCAGGTCGGACAGCTCCACAAGGGACTGCTCGCCGTGCAGCGCCAGCAGCGCGAGCAACTGGCGCGGGCGGTCACCGCCGAAGTCGTCGCCCGCCAGGCGGATGCCCCGGGTGCGAACTTCGATGCGGCCGAAGAGCTGGATGTCGTACATGATGCAGAATCGTGGCGACCCCCGCCGCCGGTCGGCAAGCCCCAATGCGGGGGGTCGCCTCGGCCGAAAGACTGGTCATCCCGACCGCTCGGGTGGCAACCTGACGTCGCCGTGGCACAACGGCCGTCTGTTGGTAGGGCGGGCGACATGGCGGGTAGTCCTTAGACTGCGCGGGGCCCGCCGGGCCGGACCGCTGACGGAGGATGGTGCACATGGGGAACGACGAGGCGATCCGGGTGCTCGTCGTCGACGGTCACCAGACCTTTGCCGAGCTGCTCGGACACGCCCTGGCCGGGCAGCCCGACCTGCAGTGGGTGGGGCACGCGCGGACCGGCCAGGAGGCGTTGCACCTCGCGTCCGAGCTGTCACCCGACGTCATCCTGCTCGACCCGGAACTGTCCGATGCGGACGGCATCGCCATCGCGCAGCTGATCCGGGTCCGCCAACCCGACGTGCGTGTGGTGATCCTCACGGCCCGTGAGGACCAGGGGCTGATCAGCCGGGCCACCACCTTCGGCGCGGCCGGCTACATCTCCAAGAACGGCGCGCTCGCCGAGGTGCTCAACGCGCTGCGGACCGCGCACGGCGGCGGGATGACCGTCTCCACCGACATCATGGCCCGGCTGCTGCGCAGCACCCCGCCGGTGTCGGTGACCCGCGAGGGCGGGCTGACCGCGCGTGAGGACGAGGTGCTGCAGCTGATGGCCACCGGGCTCGACGCCCGGGCGGTGGCCCGGCGGCTCGGCATCAGCGTGCACACCTGCCGCGGCTACCAGAAGTCGGTGCTGGCCAAGCTCGGCGCGCACTCCCAGCTGGAAGCGGTGGCGATCGCCACCCGGCGCGGTCTCGTCCGTCCGGACCATCGGTGAAATAACCGAACGGGCTCATCCGCGGACGCCTGCTTTCCGTATTCCTTTGCGGGCGCCGAGTGACGGCGCCCACGGGCGTCGCGGTAACGGCGCCGCAGGGGAAAGGACAGCGGCCGTGGACCGTACCGCCAGCGACGGGTCAACACCCGAGTCGTCGCCGTCAGCAGGGGAGTTGCCGCGGCGGCGGTCCAAGGACCCGGATCGGCTCTATCGGCGGGGGGCGGCGCCCTCCCCGTTCGAGACGTTCCCGGGCTTCGCGACCTCGTCCTCGGCCACGCCCGGCACCTCGGCGGCCGACGACGCGGCGTCGCCTTCGGAGCCGTCGCTGCCGCCCTCCTTCTCCAGCTCGGCGCCGTCGTCCGGCCGGTCATCGGCGGGAACCGGGTCCTCGTTGGACTTGGGGCCGTCGCCGGCGTGGGTCGACCCGTCGTCCTCGTCCGGTTTCGCCGACCCGTCCGGGTCCGGCTCGCCGTTCTCCACGGACTCGTCCGCTTCGTCTGCCCCGGTTCCGCCGTCGTCCTCGTCGGCGGCGCCTTCGTCCTCGGTGGCGGCTTCTTCTTCTTCTTCCTCGTCGGTGGCGCCTTCGTCCTCGGTGGCGGCTTCTTCCTCGTCGGCGGCGGCTTCGTCCTCGTCGGCGGCGACGAACCGGGTGCGCGAGACGCCCGCGGCACCGGAATACGGGCCGGCTTCGCCGGCCGGGCCGGGGCGGGCCTCGTTCGGATTCAGCGCCGGGCCGATCAGTGGGAACCGGCCGCTGGGCGGGTCCGGTGACACGGCCGACTCGGACGGGACGACGGCCGCGCCGGTTCAGGGCGCGTGGGCCTCCTCCCCGTCCTCCTCCTCGACGGCGTCCTGGCCCGCGGCGGAGCAGAGCTCCTGGCCCGCGGCGGAGCAGAGCTCCTGGCCCGCGGCGGAGCAGAGCTCCTGGCCCGCGGCGGAGCAGAGCTCCTGGCCCGCGGCGGAGCAGAGCTCCTGGCCCGCGGCGGTCGACGCCGGCGGCCGGTCGGGGGGTCCGGTGGACCCGGGCGGGCTGCCGATCGTACGCCGCAATGCCGCCGAGACGGATCCGACCTCGCCGGCGGCAGCGGGATGGGCGGCGCCGGAGGCGGCCGCGACGCGTCCCTCCATTCCGGACAGCAACTTCGGGTCGTGGGAGAGCATGGTCCGGTCGGACAATCCGGGCGTGCCGCGGACCCCGTCGCGCTCCGCGGCGGCGGCCGCCGCGCTGCGGCCCCCGCGCCGGCGTTCCCCCGTGGTGACCGCCGGGATGACCGTGCTCGGTATCGTCGCGGTGCTGATCATCGCGCTGACCGGGGTGGTCTTCTACTCCGGTCCGGATTCCCGGATCACCCGGATCCTGCACCTGAGCGCGGCCACCACCAGCCCCGGCGGGTCCCGGATGGTGACCGCGCCGCTCGGCGGACGGTCCACGGCGTCCTTCGAGATGCTCGCGGCCAGCGACCGGACCCGGCTCAGCGTCGCCGACATCGGCGACGACCTCTTCCGGATCAGCACCCCGGACGACTCGCCCCTGCTGCCCAGCCCGCAGGTCGACGGCGACGCGGTACGCCTGCAGGTGACCCGCTCCGGCGCCGGCGCGGACGGCGAAGTGGATGTCGTGCTGAGCGCCCGGGTCCGCTGGTCACTGCGCTTCTCCGGGTACGCCGCCGAACGCGACGTGGACCTCGGGCAGGGTCAGGTGACCGGGATCGAGGTGGTCGGCGGCACCCGGCGAGCCGTGCTCGACCTGTCCGCGGTCTCCGGGACGGTACCCGTGAAGATCACCGGCGGGGTCGAGGAACTCACCCTGCGCTCCCCGGCCGGCACCCCGATCCGGGTCAAGGTGGGCGGCGGCGCGGCGACCGTCACCGCGGGCACGCGGACCCTGCGCAACGTCGCGCCCGGGTCCACGCTGACCCCGAAGGACTGGAACGCCGTGGGACGGTATGACGTGAACGCGGTCGCCCCGGTCACGCTGCTCAGCGTCGAGGCGGGCTGACCGGCCGGGCCCCGCACGCGGCAGGGCCCGGTCGGAGCGGTATCAGGACAGCACGCGCAGGCGGACCGTCTGCTCCATGCCGCGCAGCTGCTCCAGCACCTCTTCGCTGTAGCCCTTGCCGATGTCGGTGATCAGGTAGCCGTACTCCCCGCGGGTGCTCAGCAGCTGGCCCTCGACGTTCACGTTGTGCTCCGCGAGGATCCGGTTGACTTGGGCCAGCACGCCCGGGGTGTTGACGTGCACGTGCACGATCCGGTGCAGGCCGGGCTGCTCGGGCAGGACCACGCCGGGCAGGTTCACACTCAGCGTGGTGTTGCCCTCGCTGAGGAACTTGGCCAACTTGTTCGCCACGAAGCCGCCGATGTCCGACTGCGCCTCCTCGGTCGAACCGCCGATGTGCGGGGTGAGGATCACGTTCGGCAGGCCGCGCAGCTCGGAGAGGAACTCGTCACCCCGGCCCTTCGGCTCCTTCGGGAAGACGTCGACCGCGGCGCCGCCCAGGTGCCCGCTGCGCAGCGCGTCCCGCAGGGCCAGGTGGTCGACCACGATGCCGCGGGACAGGTTCAGGAACAGGCTGCCCGGGCGCATCTTGGCGAACTGCTCGGCGCCGAAGAAACCGGCGTTGCCCGGGCGGCCGTCGACGTGCAGGGTGACCACGTCGCTGGACTCCAGCAGCTCGTCCAGACTGGCGCAGCGGTGCGCGTTGCTCAGCGCCAGCTTGTCGGCGGTGTCGTAGAACGAGACCGACATGCCCAGGTTCTCCGCGAGCACGGACAGCTGGGTGCCGATGTTGCCGTACCCCACGATGCCGAGCCGGCGGCCGCGGATCTCGTGCGCGCCGTCCGCCGACTTGTCCCAGATGCCGGCGTGCATCAGCGAGTTCTTCTCGGTGAGCCGGCGGGTCAGCGAGATGATCTCGGCGATCGCCAGCTCCACCACCGAGCGGGTGTTGGAGAACGGGGCGTTGAACACCGCGACACCGGTCGACGAGGCGGTGGTCAGGTCGATCTGGTCGGTACCGATGCAGAACGCGCCGATCGCGACCAGCTTGTCGGCGGCCTCCAGCACCTTCGCGGTGACCTTGGTCTTCGAACGGATGCCCAGCAGGTGCACCCCGGAGATGCGCTCGACCAGCTCGGCCTCGTCCAGCGCGTTCGGCACGGACTCGACGGCGAAGCCGTCCGCCTCGAGCCGGGACACCGCATCGGGGTGGATGCTTTCCAACAGCAGGACTCGAACCTTGGCCTGGTCGATCATCATCTTCCGTTCCGTGTTTCGGCCTTGTCGGCCTGGGTTTCGGTCATTTCACCGACCGTCCGGGCCGCCACGCCGAAGCCCAGTTCACAGGGCGTTAAGCGTAGTCCCCCCGGTGGGGTGCGCCGGGGCGGTGTGGGTCAGGTCCCAACAGCCGGTCGGGTGGTCAGGGGTTTGCGGGGTGCCGCTCCGGGGTCCTCGCAGTCCTCCCTCGTCCCGGGCCGGCGCTGACTCGTCGCTCGCCGGTCCCCGTGCTTGTGCAACGCGCGATGCGGATCCTGGCAGCGCTTCGGCCGGCACCGAAACGGATTTTCCCGCCGGGTGGCGGGGCTTTCGCCGGTTGGTGTGCCACCCTCGGCCCGCCCGGGCCACCGCACCGGAAACTGTCGTACCCCGCCGGGAGGATCCCCCCATGACCACCGCACACCGCGCAACGACCGAGTCCCCGGCGCCCGACTGGATGCCCGAGATGCTGGAACGCGCCGCGCGACGGCGGGCCGAGCTGGCCGAGCGGGCCGCCCGCCGGCAGGCGACGGCGCAGCGCCGCGCCCATGGGCTCGTCGAGCGGCATGCGATCCGGCTGGCCCGGGCGCGTGCCCGGCCACCGGAGGGTCCCTGAGACGCCGGCCCGGGCGGTCCGGCCCCGCCCGGGCGTACCGCCCGGCGCTACGGCGCGTTCTCGGTGACCGGTTCGGGCGTCGCCCCCATCAGCTCTCCGGAGGAGAGCGACAGCGCGTCGCGGTGGCCGGCGCCGTCGCCGGCGACCCCGCCGGCCCGGCCGCCCCTGACCGAGACGCTCAGCTACTGAGTTCCGGTGCCGGAATGCCGGTGTCCGGCAGCCCGGCACTGGGCCCGTCCGAGTCGATATCCGAGCAGCACACCGGCCGCCAAGGCGACCGCGGCGACGGCGAACAGCAGAGCGGCGAGCATTTCTCTTCCCAACTTTTGATCCGTTGTGGGAGCGATCCCGTATCGAAGGCCGAAGTACCTCTTTGCTCGGGGAAGGCGCAGGCCAATGTATCGGTCGTCGGAAATCGGCAAGTCGCGGCGCTGGCAGATCGTCGCGGTCACGGGAGTAGCGGTGGTCCTCGCCGGCATCGGCCTCGGGGTCGCGTCCGCCGCGGAGTCCACGCCCACCGTCAACTGCCCCCAGGTCAAGGTCAACGTCGCCATCCCGGCGCAAGCCCAGAACGAGGTGAAGAGCAACCTGGCCCTGCTGCAGACACAGATCGACGAGGCCAACAAACGGATCGTCGACACCAAGGGCCAGGGCGGCCCGAACTTCATCCAGAACGCCATCCTCGGCCCGCTGAAGGACAAGCGTTTCGCCACCATCAGCCGGATCGAGACGGCCATCGGCCGCAACGCGCCGAAACCCAACCTGAACGCGGCCGGCCTGTCCGCCTGCACCCTCAACGGCGCCGCGGCCCCGGCCGCCACCACCGCCGCGGCCAACCAGGCCCCCGGCAGCAACCTGGGCATCCTCGCCAACAACTGCGACAAGAGCAGGCTGGCCCGGCACGACGGTTTCCAGAAGGGCGACCGCTGCGTCACCACCGAGTTCGGTGAGGTCGGCTCGGCGGCCAACAACCCGTCGCTGCTGATCACCCAGGCGCCCCGCGTGGTCAACCGGAACACCGCCTTCACCCTCAAGGTCAGCACCCGCAACCTGATCCGCGACCGCTTCCTCGCGGCCGGCCAGGGCGGTTACTACGTCGAGTCCAGCGTGCTGCAGAACGGCATCGTCCGCGGCCACTTCCACACCGCCTGCCGGATGCTCGCCGGCACCAACGTCGCCCCGGCCCCCGACCCGGTGCCGGCGTTCTTCGTCGCCACCGAGGACAGCAAGGGCGGCCGCACCCCGGACACGGTGACCATCCAGGTCCCGGGCCTGCCGACGGCCGGCACCGCGCAGTGCGCCTCGTGGGCCGGTGACGGCTCGCACCGCATCCCGATGATGGAGCGGGCCAACCAGACCCCCGCCTTCGACACGGTCCGGATCCAGGTCCGCTGACCACCCGGGCCGCCAGCCGGCCGGCTGGCGGCCTCCCGGCCGGCTCGCCTCAGTCGTCGCTGAGCAGCGAGCTGACCGGAAGGTCGAGGCTCGCGTAGCCGACCGGAATCCGGTCCCCGGGCCGATACTCGATCCGGGTCCGATAACCCGACGCGGTGGGTCCGGTGTGCTCGAAGATCCGCTCCTGGGTCACCACCCAGTAGACCGGGTAGCCGGCCGCACCGTACAACCTGGTCTTGACGTTGAGGTCCTGCAGGACGGTTTCGTCGGAGACCTCCACGACGAGCAGCACATCGGCAGATTTCCACACCGAAAGCCGGGCCCCGATGGTCGCGATCGGCACCGCGTCGGCTCGTCGGACCCAGCAGTCCGGGTCCGGCATCGAGGTGCCGGTCGGCAGCGTCCAGGTCGTCAGCTTCGACGAGCGTCAGTGCGGCCAGCACGGCGGCGCCTGCGGAGCGCTCGTTATGTGTGGTGCGCAGGAAGAGCTTTCGATCGAGTCTGAGGCAATCCGGATCCGGAAGATCGAAGAAGACGACTCCCGAGGCGGAAGCATCAACCGGTCATGAGGCTATCTCTCCGTTGGCGCTTAGCGTTCCCGCTGACCGTCCTCACCCTGTTGCTGTTCGTGGCGACAGCCGGTGGCCTCTGGCTGTACTGGGAGGTTGACAGCCCGGCCAGGAGGGCGCTCACGGCGTTCATGTGCCTGATGCTGGGAATCACTGTGGGGATCAGCGTGTCTATTGCCATCGATCGCAGGATCGAGTCGGTTCCCTGGCTGCGGATGGGAGCAATCGTAGTGTTCGTCGCTTTGACCACTGGAGTTGCGTGGGTCCGCACCATGTTCTGAAGGAAGGGCCTCAGGGTTGCACTGACGTCGGTGAGCCGCTTCCCCAGGCAGCTGTAGATCTTGTCACGGGTCGCTGCCGCCACGGTGCAGCCGAGGCGCGCGTCCAACTCCGTGGCAGCCAGGAGGTAGCTCTCCACAGTCCGAGAGGGCCGGTTACGTGCCCTGAGGGTACGGGCGTAGCTGTCCCATAGCCGTTGACTGTCTCGCCTCATCACCTAATCCAGTGCTGGATCGGGTCGCGCCCGGATGTGGGGCTGAGGCTTACATGAACGTTCTTGCTGATAGGGCTTACTGTGCGCGCCCGGCAGGATTCGAACCTGCGACCATCGGATTAGAAGTCCGGTGCTCTATCCGCTGAGCTACGAGCGCTGGCCAGCACATACTAGGCGGTCGTGCCGGACTTGTCGTCCGCCTCGTCGGCGGCCTTTTCGACGGCGGCCTCCGCGGCCTCCAGCAGGATCGCCCGGCCGCCCTGATCCTCCGGGGCCGGCGGGATCGTGACCTCCGCGGTGCCCGGGGCCGCGAGGAACGCCTCGGACCAGCGGGCCAGCTCGGTGAAGACCTCGGCGCGGACCTCCTTGCCGGACAGGGTCAAATCGTGCTTACCGCCGTTGAACTGGGCGATCGTCACCCGCGGGCCGAGGCCCGGCGCGAAGCGGACGATGTGGTCGACGTCCAGAACGGAGTCGGTCACGTGGACGTCGTCGTGCCACTCGCGGCCGCGGTACGTGCGGTCCGAGCAGGCCACCAGGACCGGCACGTCGATGTCGAGACCGGCCTGCAGGCGCCGCTGGCCACGGCGGATCGCGGCCAGCCAGCCGAACCGGATGGGAAAACCGAGAATCGGCTTCCAGGCCAGGTCGTACGACCATTCGCCGTGATGGTCCTGATGAATGCTCTGTCCGTAGAGGCCCAGCCCGGCGGTCGGCAGAATCCGGTAAGGGGTGCGCCCGGAGATCGCGACGACCAGGGACAACGCCGGCCGGCGCATCACCCAGGGCAGATTGAACTCGAAGAACGGGCTGTTCAGGAACAGGCCGTCGACGAGACCCCGGCCACGCCGCGTGTGCGCCCACAACGAGGTGATCAGCCCGCCGGTGGAGTGAGCGCTGACCAGCAACTGGTCGTGGCCGTCCTGCTCGCGGATGATCCGGACCGCCTCGTCCAGCTCCGGGAAGTAGTCGGTCATGCTCCGCGCGAAGTTCGGCGTCTGGTGCGGCAGCAGGCTACGACCGTACTTCCGCAGGTCGAGGGCGTAGAAATCCCAGCCGCGCTCGACGAAGAAGTCGGCCAGATGGGTCTGGAAGAAGTAGTCCACGAACCCGTGGACGTGCAGCACCGCCCGGCGGGTCGGTTGCTCGGCGCGCCGCCGGACGAGAGTGGCCACGACCGGGCCCTCGTCGTCGGCGCCCAGCTCGATGGTGTGCCGCTCATACGGCCGGCCCAGGACGTCGATCTCCACCACCACAGGTTACCCATGAGTACGCCGCGGCGCGCCATATCAGATCCACCACGCCGCCGGCTGTTGTCCACACTCCCGCGCCGTCCACAGGCAGATCCCCGCCGAGGCGCCGCACCCGCCAGTCTCATCACGTCCGCGGCAATCGACGTCAAGGAGACAACGATGAACGACACCTACACCACCATCGTCGGCAACGTGCTGACCGCACCCGAATGGCGCCGCACCAACACCAGCGGCCAGCTCGTGGCCAACTTCCGGGTCGCCGCCACCTCCCGCCGGTACGACCGGGACAACAACCGCTGGGTCGACGGCGACACCCTGCGGATCCGGGTCTCCGCGTGGCGGCGCCTCGCCGAAGGGGTGGCCGCCTCCATCCGGGTCGGCGACCCGGTCATCGTGTACGGCCGCATCTACACCCGGGACTGGACCGACGACGAGTCCAACCCGCGGGTCGCCTACGAGCTGGAAGCGCTCGCCGTCGGCCTCGACCTGTCCCGCGGCCGGGCCCGCTTCTACCGCACCCGGGCGCTCGCCGCGCTCGCCGTGGTCGAGGACACCGAGGCCGAGACCATGGTCGGCGGCGAGCCCGCCGACCCGGTCACCGACGGGCAGGTCCCGGTCCGCTTCGGCGAAGGCCTTCCCGAGCCGCTGCCCGGCGAGACCGAGCCGGACTTCCTCGAAGTGGTGGCCGGCCTGACCGACCCCACCGACGAGCCCACCGAGGAGCCCGGCGAGGAGCCGCCGGCCGACCCGGTGACCACCGAGGTCCGTCGCACCCGGCGGGTCAGGCGCGAGCCGGTCCCCGCCTGAGACCTTCCCGCACCGCCGCCGCCCGCCGGGCCTCCCTGCGTCCGGTGCGGTGTGTGGCGCCCGGCGGCCCGGCCGGAAAGGGGTCCGAGGCCGGGCCGCCGGTGCGGGAAACCCGCACGTGACGATCTCGTCGACAAAACCCGATTCCCTCGATCGGGATGGGCCGATCGGTCCGCTTCTCCCGGCCGCCAGGCGGAGCGGCCCGATTGGTCTCAGGACAACCACAACCGGCAGACTGAAGTGGTGATGCTGAAGGACATCCGCGCCGTCGCCGAAGAGACGATGGTGCTAACGCCCGAGGATCAGGACGCCGAATACGTCAACACCACGTGGTTCGGCGCGCCACCGCACGAACGCATGGGCATGTCGCCCGACGAGGTGGTGACCGCCTTCGAGGAGACCGCGGCCGCGCTGCGGGAACAGGTGGCCGGCTCCGGCCACCGCGGCACCGCCACGTTCTTCGTCTGGCATGACCCGGAAGCAGGCCAGCTGCGCTGCTCGGTCAGCACCCGCAAACCGGGCGATCTGGTCTTCCCGGTCACCTACCAGGTGACCGATGACCTGCACGCCATCGTGGTGGAATTCCTGGTCGACCGCGCCCCCGGCTCGATCCAGTGGGGCGCCCTCGAACCGGTGCCCTACCCGGAGGAGGCCGGTCCGGCCGCGCTGGCGGTCTGGGCGTTCGATCTGACGCCCTTCGGCCGCTGACCGCCACGCCGACCGAGCGGGTCAGGCTGACCGAAGAATCAGGCTGACCGGGAGCGTCACGCATCAAGCGAAAGGAACCACGTGCTCAACCGGTGGACCGCGGACGCGGCCGGGCTGATCGCCGGATACCTGCTGGACGCCGCGCTCGGCGACCCGCGCCGCTTCCACCCGGTCGCCGGCTACGGCACCGCGGCGGCCGCCCTGGAAAGACGGGTCTACCGTCCCGACCGCCGGGCGGGCGTCCTGTTCACCACGGTGGCCGTCGGCGTGCCGGTGCTGGCGGGGCTGGCCGCCGGGCGGGCCACCCGCCACCTGCCGGCCGCCCGGTTCGCCCTCACCACGGCCGCGACCTGGACCGTGCTCGGCGGCCGCACACTGCGCAGAGAATCCCGGACGATGGCCCGACACCTGACCGCGGGCGACCTGGTGGCGGCCCGCGGGCGGCTCGGCCACCTGTGCGGCCGTGACCCGTCCGCGCTGGACGAGACCGAACTCGCCCGGGCCACGGTCGAATCGGTCGCCGAGAACACCTCCGACGCGGTGGTGGCCCCCCTGCTCTGGGGAGCCGCCCTCGGGCCGGCCGGGCTGCTCGGCTATCGGGCGGCGAACACGCTGGACGCGATGGTGGGGCACCGGTCCGCCCGCTACGCCCGCTTCGGGACGGCGGCGGCGCGGCTCGACGACGTACTCAATCTCGGTCCTTCGCGGTTGACCGGTCTTCTGACCATCGCGATGGCGCCGATCGGCGGGGGCACGCCGCGGGAGACGGCTCGGGTGTGGCGGCGCGATCGGGGGGATCATCCGTCGCCGAACGCGGGGCAGTGCGAGTCCGCGATGGCCGGAGCACTGGGGGTGCGCCTGGGTGGGCGAAACGTCTATTTCGGACGCAGCGAGACCCGGCCGTTCCTCGGTGACGGGCCGCGGCCGTCCGCCGTACATCTGCGGCGTGCGGCGCGGGTGTCAGCGGCGGTGGGAGCGGCGGCGATGCTGCTCGCCGCCGGTGGTGCGCTGGTCAGAGGTGGTTTCGGGGCGGCGCTGCGGCGCGCCGGGCGGGACGGATCCCGATGAGCGATCCGGTGGTGGCGGTGGGGGCGGGGGCGGGGCCCCAACGGGGCCGTCAGGCGAACACGCTGCTGATCGCGGGCACCACCTCGGACGCCGGCAAGAGCATCCTCACCGCCGGGATCTGCCGCTGGCTGCACCGCAACGGCGTCCGGGTCGCCCCGTTCAAAGCCCAGAACATGTCCAACAACTCGGTCGTCGTCGTGGCCCCGGACGGCCGCGGCGGCGAGATCGGCCGCGCCCAGGCCATGCAGGCCGAGGCCTGCGGCCTGCCCCCCGACCTCCGCTTCAACCCGGTCCTGCTGAAGCCGGGCAGTGACCGTTCCAGCCAGGTGATCCTGCTCGGCGAGGCGATCGACACGGTCACCGCCGGCAACTACCGGTCGCTGCGGCCCAAGCTTGCCGAGACGGCGTACGCCACCCTGACCGACCTTCGTGCCGACTTCGACGCGGTGATCTGTGAGGGCGCCGGCAGCCCCGCCGAGATCAACCTGCGGGACGGCGATTTCGTCAACATGGGTCTGGCCCGCCGGTTCGGCATGCCGGCGCTGGTGGTCGGCGACATCGACCGGGGCGGGGTGTTCGCCGCGTTCTTCGGCACGCTGGCCCTGCTCTCGCCCGAGGACCAGGCGCTGGTCTCCGGCTTCGTCATCAACAAGTTCCGCGGCGACCTGGGCCTGCTCCAGCCGGGCATCGACATGATCACCGCGGTCACCGGCCGCCCGGTGCACGGTGTGCTGCCGTTCCACCGCGACGTCTGGCTGGACGCCGAGGATTCGCTAGCCTACGGCACCGTGCTGGGCCGACCGGGCCCGCCGCACGGCCGGGAGTGGCTGCGGGTCGCGGTGATCCGCCTGCCGCGGATCTCGAATGCGACCGACGCCGAGGCGCTCGCCGCCGAACCGGGCGTGCGGGTGCATCTGACCGTCGAGCCGGGCGATGTGGCCGACGCCGATCTGGTGATGCTGCCCGGTTCCAAGGCGACCGTCAGCGATCTGGCCTGGCTGCGCGAGACCGGGCTGGCGGACGCGGTGACCGCGCACGCCGCGGCGGGCAAGCCGCTGGTCGGAGTCTGCGGCGGGTTCCAGATGCTGGCCGGGACGATCGACGACGAGGTGGAGAGTGGGCGCGGCGTCACGCCGGGGCTGGGCCTGCTGCCGGTGGAGGTCACTTTCGCGGCCCGCAAGACGCTGGCCCGCAGCGCCGGGTCCGCGCTCGGGGCGCCGGTGGGTGGTTACGAGATCCACCATGGGCAGGTCACCCGGGAGGCTCCCGAGGCGTTTCTGCGGTACGCCGATGGCCGGCCCGAGGGTGCGGTACGCGCAAACGTGTATGGCACGCACTGGCACGGCACGTTCGAGTCCGACGAGTTCCGCCGCCGATTCCTGACCGCGGCCGCCGCCCAGGCGGGGCGGCACGGCTTCACGGTCGCCCCGGACACCCGGTATGCGGCGATCCGCGCCCGGGCCCTGGACGTGCTCGGTGACCTGGTGGCCGAGCACCTGGACACCGCGGCGCTCTGGCGGCTGCTGGAAAACGGCCCGCCACCTGGGATGCCGTTCGTGCCGCCGGGCGCCCCGTAGGGGTCGGACCCTGACGACACCGTTGCGTTCCGGGCGTACGTTGGGTCCGGCGCGGCAGTCGCCGCGCGGGCCAGTGTGTGCCACGAGGACGGGGTGTGATCGATGACCACCGACGAGGAGAACCGCCCGGTGCGCCGCCGGGTGACGCTGACCGGGATCAGTTCCCGGGCCTGGGAGCACCCGGCCGATCGGGGGGCCCTGTCCGCTCTGCGTGAGTTGCGCGGTTTCGACGACGTGGTGAAGACGTTCTTCGGGATGTGGAACGAGCGCGGTTTCCGGCTGAGCTACCTGGCCGGCTCGATCCGCGTCGACCACCGGCAGTATCCGCGGGTCTACCAGCGCTTCACCGAGGCCGCGAGCACGTTGGACATCGCCGAGCTGCCCGAGCTCTACGTGACCCAGTCGCCGATGATCAACGGCTCGGCGATCGGGCTGGACCGCCCGTTCATCGTGATCACCACGGGCGCGGTGGAGAAGCTGGACGACGACGAGCTGCGGGCCGTGCTCGGGCACGAACTGGGGCACGTGCGCAGCGGCCACGCCGTCTACAAGACCATCATGATGATCCTGACCAACTGGGCGGCGAACATCAGCTGGGTCCCGGTCGGGGCGATCGCGCTGCGGGCGATCATCGCGGGGATGCTGGAGTGGTGGCGCAAGGCGGAGCTCTCCGCCGACCGGGCCGGCCTGCTCGCCGGCCAGGACCCGTCCGCCTCGCTGCGGCTGCTGATGAAACTGGCGGGTGGCGGTGACCTGTCGCAGATCGACACCACCGCGTTCCTGGAGCAGGCCGCGGAGTACGAGGGTGGCGGCGACATCCGCGACAGCATCCACAAACTGGGCATGACCGCCTGGAGCACGCATCCGTTCCCGGTCGCCCGCGCCGCCGAGCTGCGCAAGTGGATCGACTCGGGGGCGTACGCGCAGATCCTCAGCGGCGACTACCCGCACCGTGACTCGGATGGTGACTCGTCGTTCAGCGCGGACGCCAAGGCGGCGGCCCAGTCGTACCGGGAGGACTTCGCCAATTCGCAGGATCCGCTGGTCGGGCTGCTGCGCCGGGTCGGCGACGGTGCGACCGACATGGCCGGCGCGGCTGCCGGCCGGGCGATGAACTGGGCGAGCGACGCCCGGCGCCGGGCCCGGGGCGACGGCAACGGCGGCGACGGCGAAGCGAGCTGATTACGATCGGGCGATGAGCCTGACTGAATCCGAACTGCGCGCCACAATCGCGCAGCAGATGCCCGGTGTCCGCGCCGACCTCGAACGGTTGGTGCGGATCCCGGGCGTCGCTTTCGAGGGTTTCGACCATTCACACGTGGAGCGTTCCGCCGAGGCGGTCGCCGATCTGCTGCGCGGCTGTGGCCTCGACACGCAGATCGTGCGGCACGGCGGCCAGCCCGCGGTGATCGGCCGCAAGCCCGCCCCGCCCGGCGCCCCGACGGTGCTGCTCTACGCCCACCACGACGTCCAGCCGGCCGGTGACCCCGAGCTGTGGACGAGCGACCCGTTCGAGCCGGTCGAGCGGGACGGCCGGCTCTACGGCCGCGGCGCCGCCGACGACAAGGCCGGGGTGATGGCTCACGTGGCCGCGCTGCGCGCGTTCGGTGACCGGCTGCCGGTCGGCGTGGTCGTCTTCGTCGAGGGCGAGGAGGAGTACGGCTCGGACTCGCTCGACGCGATCATTCAGGCCCACCGTGACGAGCTGCGCTCGGACGTGATCGTGATCGCCGACTCCGGCAACTGGGACATCGGCCAGCCCGCGCTGACCACCTCACTGCGCGGCCTGGTCAACCTGTTCGTCGAGGTCGAGGTGCTGCGCGGTGCGGTGCACAGCGGCATGTTCGGCGGCGCCGTTCCGGACGCGCTGATCACCCTGTCCCGCCTGCTCAGCTCGCTGCACGACGACGACGGCGAGGTCGCGGTCGACGGTCTGGTCGGCCGGGAGGGCGCCAGCGTCGACTACCCGCAGGACCGGTTCCGGCACGAGGCCGGCATGCTCGACGGCGTCACCCTGATCGGCCGCGGCACGATCACCGACCGGATCTGGACCAAGCCGTCCATCTCGGTGCTCGGCATCGACGCGCCACGCACCCTGGAGGCGGCCAACGCGCTGCAGGCCTCGGCGAAGGCCAAGGTCAGCGTCCGGGTCGCTCCGGGTGACGACCCGAAATCGGTGTACGCCGCGGTCAAGAGCCACCTGGAGAAGCACGTGCCGTGGGGCGCGCACGTCGAGGTGACCCTGGAGAGCGACGGCGACCCCTGCGTGATCGACGCGACCGGCCCCGGTTTCGACGCCGCCCGTTCCGCGTTCCGGTCCGCGTGGGACGGCACCGAGCCGGTCGACATGGGTGTCGGTGGATCGATTCCGTTCATCGCCACCTTCCAGGAGCTGTTCCCGGATGCCACGATCCTGGTAACCGGTGTCGAGGACCCGCACTCCGCCGCGCACGGGCCGAACGAGAGCCTGCACCTGGGCGAGTTCGAGCGGGTCTGCCTCGCCGAGGTGCTGCTGCTCAAGAACGTTGCGGAGAACCTGACGAAGTGAGCTAGGACGGAGTCGCTGATGACCGAGCTGTCGTGTGAGGTCCTCGTGGTGGGCGCCGGCCCGACCGGGCTGATGCTCGCCAACTGGCTGACCCGGCTCGGGGTGCAGGTGCTCGTGGTGGACGGCAAGGACGGTCCGACCCGCGAGTCCCGGGCCCTCGTGGTGCAGGCGCGCAGCCTGGAGATCTACGACCAGCTCGGCATCGGCGACCAGATCCTCGACGCGGCGAACCGGGCGGAGGCGATCTCGCCCGGCAGCGGCTCCCGGGTGTTCGGCCGGGTGCCGCTCGGGGCGCTCGGGCGCGGCACCACGCCGTACCCGTTCCTCGAGGTCCTCGAACAGAGCCGCAACGAGGAGATCCTCTACGACCACCTGCGCAAGCTCGGCGGTGACGTGATCTGGGAGACCCCGGTCACCGCGGTCACCCAGGTCGAGAGGGGACTCGAGGCGAAGGTCGGCAACCACACCGTCCAGGCCCGGTTCTGCGTCGGCTGCGACGGGGCCAACTCGGCGGTCCGCAAGGCTCGCCGGATCGCGTTCGAGGGCAGCACCAACGCGCATCGGTTCTACGTGCTGGATGCGGCCGCGGCGGCCGGTCTGGTCGGCGGCGCGGTCAACGTGCGGCCGGGCGGGCGGGACTTCCTGCTCGCCTTCCCGATGCCCGGCCGGGACAACTGGCGGCTGATCGGCATCGTCCGGGACGTCGACGGCGACTCCGCGCTCGACGAGGACGACGTGCGCGGCCGGCTGCGGGAGTTGTTCGCGGTCACCTACACCGAGGCGCGCTGGTTCGCGACGTACCGGGTGCATCACCGGGTCGCCGCCGCCTTCCGGGACGGCCCGTTCCTGCTGGCGGGGGACGCCGGGCACGTCCACTCGCCGATCGGTGCGCAGGGCATGAACACCGGTCTGCAGGACGCCCACAACCTGGCCTTCAAACTCGCCGACGTGCTGCGCGGCCGCCGCCGGGACACCTGGCTCGACCGGTACGAGGCGGAGCGCCGCCCGGTCGCCAAGACGCTGGTGGCCACCACCGACCGGCTCTTCCAGGCGATCACCTCGCAGCGCACGCTGAGCCGGGTGGTGCGGACCGCCATGATCCCGCTGATCGCCCCGATGGCGGCCCGCGCGCTGCCGCGGACCTCCGGCGGGTCCCGACTGTTCCAGTACGTCTCACAGACCCGCATCCACTATCCGATCGGTCCGCAGGCGCGCACCCCGGACGGCAAACGGGACCCGGTCGTCGGCCGCCGCCTGCCGTGGACCGGAGCGAACTTCGCCGTGCTGCGCACCGCCGATTGGCAGATCCACGGGTACGGCGGCGTCGAGGGCACCGAGGCCCCGGATCTCGGCCTCCCGGTGCACGTCTTCCCGGCCGCACCGGCCACCCCGCTACAGCCCGGCTTGTTCTATCTGGTCCGCCCGGACGGCTTCGTCGCGGGCCGCGCCACGCCGGCCGAGGCGGAGGTGACTTTCCGACACGCCTTGGCGGTGTGATCGACGGCGGGTCCTGATAGGATTCGAACATGCGTTCGATAGGTGCTGTTCCGAACGGCAGCGTGACCCGGCCCAAGCCCGCCGGGCCACGCGCCACTCTGGATCGGCTTCGGACTCGCGATCGGATCGAGTCGATCGCGCGGCTGCGTGCCGCGGTCCGGGCTCTGGGGGACGTCGACGTCTCCGGGTGGGACGACGCCACCCTCACCGAGCATCTCGACGAGCTCTCCCAGGCACTGTGTGGCATCGACACCGAGCTGACCCGGGTTGCAGAGGCGGTCCGCGCCCGAGGTTTCCGAATAGACGAGCAGCGCGCCGCGTAGGCGGGTGGCGTTGGAGTTGGCGAGCAGCGCCGGACAGCCGGGTGGCGGCGGGGTGGGCCGGCAGCGGCGGATAGCGGAGTGCCGCCGGCTAGCTGCCGGATGGCGCCGCATGGCCGGGCGCCGCCGGGGTAGGCCGGTTGTGCCGGGGTAGGCCGGTTGTGCCGGGGTAGGCCGGTTGTGCCGGGGTAGGCCGGTTGTGCCGGGGTAGGCCGGTTGCGCCGGGGTAGGCCGGTTGTGCCGGGGTGGGTCGGCGGTGCCGGGATCGATGGGTGGCGGCCAAGGTTGGGGAAATGGCCGGCTTCGCCGCGGCGGGCGGCCGGGTGGGCTGCCAGGATGGGGATCGTGCGGTTTCTTGACATTGCGGCCACGTCGGCGGCGGTTGCGGCGACCGGCGGGCGGAAAGCGAAGATCGAGCTGCTCGCGCACGCGCTGCGGCGGCTGGAGCCGGACGAGATCGCGGCCGGTTCCGCGTATCTCGCCGGGGAGCTGCGGCAGCGGCAGACCGGTGTCGGCTACGCCGGCCTGCGAGAGCGGCCGGCCCCGGCGCTGGAGCCGACGCTGACCGTCGCCGGCGTGGACGCGTCGATCGCCGAGATCGCCACGGTCGCGGGAGCGGGCTCCCAGGCGCGGCGGCGGCAGCTGCTCGGCGCGCTGTTCGGCGCGGCGACCGCGGACGAGCAGCGGCTGCTGACCGGGCTGTTCAGCGGGGAGCTGCGCCAGGGCGCGCAGGCCGGGCTGCTGACCGAGGCGATCGCGGTGGCCGCGGCGGTGCCGGTCACCGGCGTACGCCGCGCCCTGCTCCTGTCCGGCGATCTGAAGCAGGTCGCGGCCGCGGCCCTGACCGGGGGAGCGGCCGCGCTCGCCGCGATCAGCTTGCGGGTGGGCACACCGCTCACCCCGATGCTCGCGCAGAGCGCGCCGGACATCGCCGCCGCTCTGCTGGCCACCGGCACCCCGGCGGTGGTCGACACCAAGCTCGACGGCATCCGCATCCAGGTGCACCGCTCCGGCGACGAGGTGGCCGTCTTCACCCGCAGCCTGGACGACATCACCGAACGCCTGCCCGGCGTGGTCGCCGCGGCCCGGGCGTTGCCGCTGCGCGAGGTGGTGCTCGACGGCGAGGCGATGGCGCTCGACGAGC
The DNA here is from genome assembly GCF_900119315.1 of Actinoplanes sp. SE50/110. NCBI lineage: Bacteria > Bacillati > Actinomycetota > Actinomycetes > Micromonosporales > Micromonosporaceae > Actinoplanes > Actinoplanes sp. SE50/110. Next base: position 1,347,279 of record NZ_LT827010.1, read on the forward strand.
AGGGCCGGCCCCGCCCGTTCCAGGAGACGTCGAGCCGCGCCGCCACCCGGGCGAAGACGGGCGGGACCGACGCCGCGGCCGTGCTGGTGCCGTACTTCTTCGACCTGCTGCACCTGGACGGCACCGATCTGCTGGACGAGCCCGGCCGGGTGCGCTGGGCCGCGCTGGCCGACGCACTGCCGGCGGGGCTGATCGTCGGCCGGCAGACCGTGGAGACGCAGGAGCAGGGGGCCGCCGCGTTCGCCGCCGCCCTGGCCGCCGGACAGGAGGGCGTCGTGGTCAAGGCTCCCGACGCGCCGTACGACGTGGGCCGCCGCGGCTCCGCCTGGGTGAAGGTGAAGCCCCGGCACACCCTGGACCTGGTGGTGCTGGCCGTCGAGTGGGGACACGGGCGGCGCCGCGGCTGGCTGTCCAACCTGCATCTGGGCGCCCGGGATCCGGAGACCGGCGGGTTCGTCATGCTGGGCAAGACGTTCAAGGGCCTCACCGACGAGCTGTTGCGCTGGCAGACCGAACGGTTCAAGGAACTCGCGGTCGACGACAACGGCTGGGTGGTGCGGGTCCGGCCGGAGCAGGTGGTCGAGATCGCGTTCGACGGGGTGCAGACGTCGCCGCGCTATCCGGGCGGGGTCGCGCTGCGCTTCGCCCGGGTGCTGCGTTATCGCGACGACAAGCCGGCCGCCGAGGCGGACACCATCGACGCGGTCCGGGCGATCGGGGGCGGCGCCGTGACCTCCTGAACGGGGTCGCCGCCGGCGGCGGAGATCTGCGCGGATGAGGGCGGCACACCGGCCTCACAGGGCGGACAGGCTCCGCACGTAGTTGACCTGCTGATTGATCGTGATCACGTCCTGCTCGTCGTTGACGGCGATCCGCGCGACGTACTGCTGGGGGCCGCTGGTGACGGTGACCTGCACGGTGCCCTGCGGCGCCGTCTCCTTGACCAGCAACAGCAGCAGGCTCAGGCCGAACGTGAAACACATGCCGGCGAAGCCGACGATCTTGGCCCAGAGCGGGGTGCGGCGCAAGGTCACCCAGAACTCATTGACCTGCCAGCGGGAACCGGCCAGCGGGAAGTCGCCGGCCGGGGTGCGGATCGTCGACGAGGTGACCTCGATCTCGGCGATCTGCACGATGACCGGGCCGCTCTGCCGGGGCGGCTCATACGGCGACGCGGGCTGCGGCCGCGGCACGGGCGGAGTCGGCGGGGGCCCGGCCGGGGCCGGCGTGGGGGTGCCCCAGGGGTCGTCCGGCGGGAAGGTCATGACCCGGACATTAATCGGCGCCGTTCTGCGCCGCGAGGCGACGGTCCGCCTCCTCGACCCGATCGACCGGTTCCGCGGCCTTCCCCGCGGCGGCCCGCAGGTCGGCCTCCTCGACCCGGTCGCGGGGGCGGTCCTTGCTCGCGCGGCGTCGGTCGGCGACGTCGACGCGGTCGCGGGGGCGGTCCTTGCTCGCGCGGCGTTGGTCGGCGTCGTCGACGCGGTCGCGGGGGCGGTCCTTCTTCGCGCGGCGGGCCTCGACCTCCGCGACGCGGTCCCGGGTGCGGGGCGCGGGGGACGCCACCGGTTCGCCGGCCGGCTCGGGGCGTTCGCCGGCCGGGGCGTTGACGCCGTGCGCCTCCCGGCGCGCCTGATAGCCCCACAGGGCAAGGGCCATGACCGAGAACAACCACCACTGGACGGCGTAGCCACCGTTCTGCCAGGCGTCCTCGTGATCGATCGGGACCGCCGCGAAGGCCGGATCGTTGGCCGGCGTCTGGGAGGTCAGCAGCACATACGCCCCGTACACGGGAAATGGCAGCTCGTGCGCGAGCCGGGGCACGTTGATCCGGCGGGTGTCCCACCGGCCGTCACGTCGCTCGATCGGGGCAGGTCGACTTTCCGACAGGTGAACCTGTCCGACAACGGTCACCTGGCCGGTGGGTGCGGGCGGCGCCTGCGGGGGAGCGAGCGCTCCGGCGGCCGCCGGCGGCACCCAGCCGCGGTCGACCAGCACGGCCGTGCCGTCGGCCAGCATCAGCGGGGTGACGATCTCGAACCCCACGTCGCCGTTGACCGTGCGACCCCGGGCCTGGATCTCGTGCGCCGGGTCGTAGCGGCCGGTGACGGTAACCTTTGTCCAGGCCACAGCCTTGCCGGGGGAGGCGCCCGGGGTGCCCTGCACGGTGGGTGCGGCGAGCTTCGACGTCATCGGCACGGCCGGCGTCGAGTCCGCCGCGTCGATCCGGGCGTTGATCTCGCTGCGCTCGTGATACCGGCGGAGCTGCCAGTTGCCGAGCATCACCATGATCACCGAGGCGACCACGGCGAGGACGGCGGTGGCCAGCCAGCGGGGTGTCAGCAGGAACCGGTACACCCCCCGAGGCTACCCGGCGAGGCGGTAGCCTCCGCCGCAGCCGGGTACTGTGCGAACTTCCGGCGGCCAATAGCACGTGACCGCCGGTCCGCGAAACCCTCGGGGGAAACATTGATCACCGCCCAGCCCCGTCTGGTCGTGAGCGCGCCGTCATCCGGCCACGGCAAGACCGCGATAGCCGTCGGTCTGCTCGCCGCGATGGCCGCCCGCGGGCTGCCGACGGCGGGTTTCAAGGTCGGCCCGGATCACACCGATGCGGCGTACCTCGGATTGGCGGCCGGACGCCCCGGCCGCAACCTGGACCCGCGGCTGGTCGGCGCGCAGCGGATCGCGCCGCTGTTCGGGCACGGTGCCGCCGGGGCCCAGCTGTCGGTGATCGAGGGCGCCATGGGCCTGTTCGACAGTCTCACCGGTCAGCCGGAGATCGACGGCACCGCCGCGGTCGCCGCCGCGCTGCGCGCCCCGGTCGCCCTGGTGGTCGACGTGGCCGCGATGGGGCACTCGCTGGCCGCGATGGTGCACGGGTTCCGGATGTTCGACGAGATGGTCCACCTGGGCGGCGTCATCCTCAACCGGGTCGCCTCGCCGCGCCACGAGCAGATGCTGCGCAGCGCCCTGGACGACATCGGCATGCCGGTGCTCGGTGCGCTGCGCCGCGGCGACCTGCCCAACGTGCTGCCGTCGCGCGCGCACGGGCTGGTCCCGGTCGCGCACCGCACGGTCGAGGCCGGTCGCGCCGTGCGCCGGCTCGGTGAGGCGGTCGCCCAGTCACTCGACCTGGACCGGCTGATGGCGCTGGCCAACGCGGCCCCGCCGGTGCCGGGCCCGCTCTGGACGCCGGCCGAGGCGGCCGGCGAGCCCGCCGACATGCGGCCGGTGATCGCCCTCGCGGGTGGTCCGGGCGCCCCCTACACGTACGTCGAGACCGCCGAGCTGCTGACCGCCGCGGGCGCCGACGTGATCGTCGTGGACCCGCTCCGCGACGAGTCGCTGCCGCCGGGCACGCGGGCGTTGATCGTCGGTTCCGGTCTTCCTGAGGGGTACGCCGAGGAACTCTCCGCCAACCGTCACCTCTGTGCCGACGTGGCGCAATTCGCCCGCGACGGCTGGCCGGTGATCGCCGAGGGGGTGGCGCTGCCCTGGCTCGGCCGTGACCTGGACGGCCGCCCGATGTGCGGGGTGCTGGACATCACCGGCACCACCGGCGAGCAGACCGTCGCCGGCTATCGGGAGGCCACCGCCCCGGCCAGCTCGGTCCTCGCCCCGGCCGGCGCCCGGATCACCGGATACAAGCAGCACCGCGCTGTGGTCGCGCCGCGCGCCGGTGCCACCCCGGCGTGGACCTGGTCGGGCGGCAACCCGGAGGGCTTCGTCTGGCGTCAGATCCACGCCTCCCAGCTGGGCCTGCACTGGGCAGCCGCCCCGGAAATCGCGAAACGCCTGGTGGCAGCCGCGATCGCGGGACCGGTCAAGCCGGGCGGGCCGGGCCACCAGCCGTCCGGCCACGGGCCGCAGTCCGGCAGCCCGATGCCGCAGCCGGCCGGCCACGCCTCTTCGGGCCACGGTCCGTCGTCGGGCCACGCCTCTTCCAGCCACGGTCCGTCGTCGAGCCACGCGCCGGCGGTCGGGCACGGGGCGCCATCCGCGGGGCCGGGCCCGCAGCAGCCGGGCGGGCATGGCTCGCCGTCCGCTGGGCCCGCCGTGGCGTCCCCGCAGACCGCCGGGCACGGGTCGCCGGCTTCGGCGTCGTCCCCGCAGCCGGGTGGGTACGGGCCTGCGCCTTCCGGGCCGGGGTCCCCGATGCCCGTTCAGCACTCGTCGATGGCTGCGGCCGGACCGCAGATGCCCGGCTCCGTCCCGGGGCCCGGTTCCCACTCCCCGCTGAGCGGCGGCCAGCGGCCGTCCAGGCCCGGCGATTCCGCGCACCACTCGGCCGGTGCATCCGCAGCGGGGGCCTCCCCGGGCATGCCGCCCTCCGGGCCGACGCTGGACCTGACCCTTGCCACCGGGCCGATCCCCGGCCTGGGCAGGCCCGACGGTTCCGGAGCCGGCATGGGTCCGGCCGGTCCGTATCACGGGCAGTCCTACCCGGCCGCAGCGGCCGCAGGCAGGGCGCCGAACGGCGCGGGCCAGGGCATGGCGCCGTCGAACGGTGCCGGCCACGGCGGGTCCGGGCTCAACGGTGCCGGCCCCGGTGTTCCCGGTCCGCACGGCGTGAACGGGCAGAACGGTCCAGGTCCCGGAGTGACCGGCGGTAGCGGGCACAACGGTCCCGGTCATGGGGTGACCGGCGCGAACGGGCAGATCGTGCCGCGGACGGGACCGGGGTCGCCCAACGCCGGCCCGGTCCACGGAGCGTCCGGGGCCGTCCCGGTCCTGGGGGCTGCCGGCGGCCCGATCCACCGGACGTCCGGCGACTCCGCTCCCGGGGCGCCCGGTTCCGGCCCGGCCCAGGGCCCGGGCGGTGTGCCGGACACCCGTCCGACGTCGGACATCCCGATCTCCTCCTGACCCACGCGGCCGGTCCGCCGGGATCGGCCGCCGGAAGCGGCCCAGCGTGCGAAAACGGCGGGCGACGGTCCGGAAACTGTCGTACCTCCCTCGTAACGTGAGGGGCACGACAACCGAAGGAGAACGCCGTGGCCGCTCGCCTGCCGCTGGATCTGGACCCGCCGGTTCGTCGGCTCAAAGCTCTGCTGCTGGGGGTCGACGACCGCGAGTTGGCCGCTGCGACACCCTGCCCCGGCTGGTCCGTCGCGACCCTCCTCGATCATCTGATGCGGCTGGCCGAGGCGTTCACCGACGCCGCGCACAAGGGCGCTGACGCGTCCGGGACCGGCCCGCCCCCGGCGCCGTCCGCCGAGCATCTGTCCCCGCACTGGCGCAGCCGCCTGCCGGTGCTGCTGGAGGAGCTCGCCACGGCGTGGCATGACCCGTCCGCCTGGCGCGGCACGGCCCGGGCCGGCGGGGTCACCATGCCCGCCGCCGAGCTGGGCACGGTCGCCGCCAACGAGCTGGTCATGCACGGCTGGGACCTGGCACGCGCCACCGGGCAGGACTTCGCGGCCGATCCGCGCGTCCTGGCCACGCTGATCACGTTCCTCTCGGCCGGCCCGCCGGAGGGTACCCCGGGCTTCCTCGGCCCACGAGTCCCGATCGACCCGTCGGATGACGACGACCTGCCCCGCGCCCTCGCCCTCGCCGGCCGCGATCCGTCCTGGCGGCCACCCCGGATGCGCGACGTCCCCACGGCCCGCCTCCGCCACGACCAGCCCCCCGCCGCCCGTCCGGCCTGACCGGAGCTTTCTGCCCCCGCTCCGCCTGACCGGAGGACCCGCAAGCCGCCGCGCCCGACAGGGGCGAGGGAAGAGCGCGAGGCGAGCCCGACATCGGCGCGCGGTCGGGCAGTTGGGCCGCGGCGTTGTTCAGCCTGCGGGGCAGGCGGAACAGGCGGGGCCGCTGCGGTCGGCGCAAGACCGGCGGGGCCGGCGTGGTGCGGGCGGGACCGCCGGGCCTGGCGATGCGATGCGGCGCGGGCTGCGGGGCAGTGCCGGGATGGCGACGGCGCGGCATGTCGGCGGGGATGGGCAGGGCCGCCGCCGGGTGGCGGCGGCCCTGGTGGGAGCGGGTCGGGTTGGTGGCCGGTGGGGCTACCAGACGAGTTTGTCGGACGGTGGGGTGAAGTCGAGTTCGGGCCGGCCCTTGAGGGCGTCCCGCAACGTTTCCGCGACCGTGTATTTCGAGATGGTGGAGCGGCCCGAGCCGACGTAATGCTCCGGGTTGTCCGGGTCGGCGACGAACGCGGAGGCGGCCAGCTGCGGGGTGAAGCCGCTGAACCAGGCGGTCTTGTTGTTGTCCGTGGTGCCGCTCTTGCCGGCGACCGGCCGGCCCATGGTGGCGTACACCATCTCGGACGTGCCCCAGCCGCCGCAGCTGCCGCGGGCGGCGCCGTAACCGGTGGGGCAGCGGGCCGCGTCGGTGGCGGCGCGGGCCACGTCCCGGCTGAAGACACGGTGGCAGCGGGGATCGGCGACCTTCCGGCCCCTGGAGGTGACGTCCCGGCCGTCCGGCGTGCGGATCGAGATGACCGGGAGCGGCTCGCAGTAGTTGCCTTCGGCGGCGACCGTGGCGAACACGTTGGCGATCTCGACCGGGGTGGCGTCGCTGACGCCGAGGGTGAACGCGCCCCACCCGGCGGCGTGTTCCGGTGTGGCCAGGGTGCGGTCGACCGCGGTGCGCCACTTCAGGCCGAGCTTTTCGGCCATCGCCACCGCCTTCTCCGCGCCGACCCGCTGTTCCAGCTGGACGAAGTAGGTGTTGACGGATTTGCCGAAACCGCTCCACATGGTCTGTTCGCCGGTCATCGACTTGCTGGAGTTCTTCGGGCACCAGTGCGTGCCGCACGTCGCCGGGCCGGGCGCGGTGATGTATTTGGAGACGAACCGTTCCGGGGCGTAGTAGGACGTGGAGAGCGGCAGCCCGGCGTCCAGTGCGGCCAGCAGCGTGAAGATCTTGAAGGTGGAGCCGGCCTGGTAGCCGGCCATGTCGCCGCCGCCGAGCAGCGGGTTCACCGTGTTCGGATAGTTGCCGCGGACGTCCCGCTGGTTCCGGTCGCTGTGCTTGCCGTTGTTGTCCTGCTGCAGCGAGTACCGGCGGTTCACCGCCATGCTGACCACCCGCCCGGTGCCGGGCTCGATCACCACTTCGCCGTGCGCGAACGGGCTGTTGCGCCCCTCCTTGTCCAGCACGTGTCTGATCGCGTAGCCCTGCACGGCCGGGTCGATCGTGGTGACCACCCGGTAGCCGCCGCGGCGCAGGTTCTCCTCCCGTTCCAGGACGTTGCGGCCGAACGCGGGCTGTTCCCGCCACCAGTTCTTGAAGTAGTCGCAGAAGAAGCCCCAGTCGTTGTGCTCGTCGGAGACCGACACGCAGTCGTTCGGCGGCGTACTCAACCGAAGTTTGATCTTGGCTTTCTTGGCGGCGGTGGCCTGCGCCTCGGTGATCGAGCCCATCTTCAGCATCTGGTCGACCACGTAGTTGCGCCGTTGCAGGGCGGCGTCCTGGTCCCTGGTCGCCGGGTCGTACGCGGACGGCGCCTTGACCAACCCGGCCAGCAGTGCCGCCTCGTTGAGGGTGAGGTCTTTCGCCGGCTTCGAGAAGAACACCTCGGAGGCCGCGTAGATGCCGTACGCCCGGTGCCCGAAGTAGGCGGCGTTCAGGTACCGCTGCAGGATCTCCTGCTTGCTGAGCCGCTGCTCGACCTCGACGGCGAGCCGCATCTCGCGCAGTTTGCGGGCCGCGGTCTGCTCGGTGGCCTCCAGTGCCTCCTTCGGGGTTTTCGCGCTGTCCCGCAGGGCCATCCGGACGTACTGCATGGTCAGCGTCGACGCGCCCTGCGAGACGCCGCCGGCCTGCTGGTTGGCGACGAACGCGCGGGCCACGCCCTTCGCGTCGACCCCGTGATGCTCGTAGAAGCGGGTGTCCTCGGAGGCCACGATGGCCTGGGTGATGTAGGGCGACATGTCCTTGAGCGGCACCTGACGCCGGTATTCCTCGTAGAACATGGTCAGCAGGGTCTTGCCGTCTTTGGCGTACACGTAGGTGGTCTGCGCCGCGGGCACCTCGGTGAGCTGCTCCGGCATGTTGTCCAGGGCGTCGGTGCCGGCTTTGACGCCCATCCCGGCCAATGCCGTGAACGGATAGGAGAGGCCGGCGATGACCAGGCCCGCGATCAGCCCGGCACGGATCAGGAGGGCGACTCTTCCGGCTACGGTGGGGCGTCGGTCAGTCACCCTTCGAAGGTATGACAAATCGCCTCATGTTCCCCAGGAATCCGCGGGAGAACACGGGTGCGGCATGCTGTCCCGGTGACCCACGACCTTGATCATCACGGCGACGCGGAGGTGGGCGACGGCCTGATCGATCTCGCGGTCAACGTGCGCCACCAGGCGATGCCGGACTGGCTCGCCGACCCGATCCGGGAGGCGCTGACCCGGCTGTCCGCCTATCCGGACGCCACCGCCGCGACCGCCGCGATCGCCGCCCGGCACCGGCGTGACCCGGCCGAGGTGCTGCTCACCGCGGGGGCCGCGCAGGGTTTCGTGCTGCTCGCCCAGGCGCTGCGCGGGGCCCGCCGGCCGGTCGTGGTGCACCCGCAGTTCACCGAGCCGGAGGCGGCGCTGCGCAACGCCGGGCACACCGTCGAGCGGGTGCTGCTGCGCGAGGCGGACGGCTTCTGCCTCGACCCGGGGCTGGTCCCGGACGACGCCGACCTGGTCTTCGTCGGCAATCCCACCAACCCGACCTCGGTGCTGCACCCGGCCGCGGACGTGGCGAGGCTGGCCCGGCCCGGTCGCGTGCTGGTGGTCGACGAGGCGTTCGCCGACACCACGTACCGCGACGATCGTCCCGGCGAACCGGAATCGTTGACCGAGCGTCGCGACCTGCCCGGGCTGGTAGTGCTGCGCAGCCTGACCAAGACCTGGGGCCTGGCCGGTCTGCGGATCGGCTACCTGCTGGGTCCGGCCGCCCTGCTGCCCCGGCTCGCCGCGGCGCAGCCGCTCTGGGCGGTCTCCACGCCGGCGCTGGCGGCGGCATCGGCCTGTGCCTCGCCGATCGCGGTCGCCGCCGAGCGCGAGATCGCGGCCGCGCTCGCGGCCGAGCGGGCCCACCTGGTGGAACGGCTGCGGGAGGTGCCGAAGGTCACGGTCGCCGGTCATCCGGCGTCCGCTTTTGTTGCCGTACGCCTGCCCGGGGCCGATCGGATACGCACCCACCTGCGGGAACGTGGCTACGCGGTGCGCCGCGGCGACACCTTCCCGGGCCTGGGCCCCGACTGGCTCCGGATAGCGGTGCGCGACACTGCCACCACGGACCGATTCGTGCAGACTCTGCGAGAAGTGATCGGCGATGTGAGCGAGGAGCGACCGTGACCCTGGAGACCACCCTGGCGGCCATCCGCCCGGCCGACGAGCGGGCCATGGCCGCCGCTCGCGAGCTGCAGTCCCGGCTGACCAAGCCGGCCGGCTCACTGGGCGCGCTGGAGGAGCTGTCGGTGCGCCTGGCCGGGCTGGCCGGGGTCTGCCCGCCGCCGCTGCCCGCGCCGGCCACCGTCGCGGTCTTCGCCGGCGACCACGGCGTGCACGCGCAGGGTGTCACCCCGTGGCCGCAGGAGGTCACCGCGCAGATGGTGGCGAACTTCGTGGCCGGCGGCGCGGTGGTCAACGCGTTCGCCCGGCAGGCCGGCGCGGACGTGATGGTGGTCGACGCCGGGGTGAAGATCCCGCTGCACGGCGGGCCCAACCTGCTGGACGCCAACATCCGGCGCGGCACCCGGGACATGACCGTCGAGCCGGCGCTGACCCGCGAGGAGGCCCGGGCCGCCGTCGAGCTCGGCGCCGCGGTCGCCGCCCAGCTCGTCGCCGCCGGTGCGCGATGCCTGCTCACCGGTGACATGGGGATCGCCAACACGACGCCCGCCGCGGCCCTGATCGCGGTCTTCACCGGCAGCGCGCCGGCCGTGGTGACCGGGCGCGGCACCGGCATCGACGACGCCACCCTGGCCCGCAAGACCGAGGTGATCGCGGCCGCGCTGGCCCGGCACACCCCGGACCCGGCCGACCCGCTCGGCGCACTGGCCACGGTCGGCGGCCTGGAGCACGCCGCGCTGACCGGTTTCATCCTCGGCGCGGCCGCCGCCCGGGTGCCGGTGATCGTGGACGGGGTGATCGCCGCCTCGGCCGCGCTGGCCGCCGCCGCGTTCGCCCCGGACGCGGTCGCCGCGATGGTCGCCGGGCACCGTTCGGCCGAGCCGGGTGCCACCGTCGCCCTGTCCCACCTGGGCCTGGAGCCGCTGATCGACCTCGGGATGCGCCTCGGCGAGGGTAGCGGCGCGGTGCTGGCCCTACCGATCGTCGCGGCCGCGGTCCGGGTTCTGCACGAGGTCGCCACGTTCGATTCGGCGGGGGTCTCAGAGAAGTGACCGGCCGCACCGTGACCGGAAGAGCCCAGGAGACGACATGAGCCTCTATCCCCTCGCCCTCCGGCTGGAGGGCCGTCGCGTGCTGGTGGTCGGCGGCGGCTCGGTCGCCACCCGCCGGGTGCCCGCGCTGATCGCGGCCGGCGCCCGGGTCGACATCGTCTCGCCGGTGCTCACCCCGGCGCTGCAGGCGTACGTCGACGCCGGCCGGGCCCGCTGGACACCGCGGCGCTTCGAGCCGGCCGACGTGGCCGGCGCCTGGCTGGTCCACGTCGCGGTCGACGACCCGGAGGCGGCCGCGCAGGTCAGCGACGCGGCCGAGGAACACCGGATCTTCTGCGTCCGCGCCGACGACCGGGACGCCGCGACCGCCTGGACGCCCGCCGTCACCCGGCACGGCCAGGTGACCGTCGCGGTGACCGACGGTGGTGACCGGCGGCGGGCCATGGCGGTCCGTGACCTGGTGGCGCACGCGCTGGAGGCGGCACCCCCGGTCGCCCCCGAGCTCAAGGGCGTCGCGCTGGTCGGCGCCGGGCCGGGCGACCCGGAGCTGATCACGGTGAAGGGCCGCCGCCTGCTGGCCGCCGCCGACGTGGTGGTCGCCGACCGGCTGGTCCCCGGGATGCTGCTGGGCGAGCTGCGGCCGGAGGTCGAGCTGATCGACGCCGCCAAGATCCCGTACGGGCCGTCGGCCGCCCAGGAGGAGATCAACCGGATCCTGGTCGACCGGGCACTGCAGGGCAGATTCGTGGTCCGGCTCAAGGGCGGTGACAACTTCGTCTTCGGCCGCGGCGGTGAGGAGGCCCTGGCCTGCGCCGAGGCCGGCGTCCCGGTGCTGGTGGTGCCCGGGGTGACCAGCTCGATCGCGGCGCCCGCACTGGCCGGCGTGCCGGTCACCCACCGCGGGGTGGCGCACGAGTTCACGGTCATCTCCGGGCACATTCCGCCGGAGCACGCCGACTCACTGGTCGACTGGGCCGCCCTGGCCCGGCTGCGCGGCACCCTGGTGGTGCTGATGGGGCTGAAGAACCTGGCGAAGATCGCCGGCCGGCTGATCGCCGAGGGCCGGGACGCGGCCACCCCGGTCGCGGTGATCCAGGAGGGGTCGACCGCGCACCAGCGGTCCCTGCGCAGCACCCTGGGAGCGGTCGCGCAGGACGTGGCGGCGGCCGGCATCCGGCCCCCGGCGGTCGTGGTGATCGGCGAGGTGGTGAGCGCGACGGCCGGGTTCACCCCGGCAGCCGGCTGAGCCGCGCTGAGGCGAGAGGGCGGCGGCAGACGACGTACCACTCCATGATCGGCGCCGGGCCGCAGCGGCCCGGCGCCGGAGAGATCGCCTCAGCTCTCGTCGTCGACGGTGAGTTCGTCCAGGAACGTGCGGGCCCACCGGGCGACGTCGTGGGTGCGCAGATGCCGCTGCATCACCCGCATCCGCCGCTTGAGCTCGGCCGGCTCCGCGTTGATCGCCCGCAGCAGCGCGTCCTTCACCCCGTCCGGGTCGTGCGGGTTGCACAGGAACGACTGGCGCAGCTCGGTGGCCGCGCCGGCGAACTCGCTGAGCACCAGGGCGCCCCCGGTGTCACCGCGGCAGGCGATGTACTCCTTCGCGACCAGGTTCATCCCGTCCCGCAGCGGGGTCACCATCATCACGTCGGCGGCCGCGTACATCGCGGCGAGCTCCTGCTTGTCGACCGACTGGTGCAGGTAGTGCACCGCCGGCGTGCCGACCTTGCCGAACTCGCCGTTGATCCGGCCGACCTCACGCTCGACCTTGACCCGCAGCGTCTGGTAATGCTCGACCCGCTCCCGGCTCGGCGTTGCGACCTGCACCATCACCGCGTCGCCGACCTGCAGTTTCTCGTCGGCCAGCAGCTCGCGGAAGGCCTTGAGGCGCAGCTCGATGCCCTTGGTGTAATCCAGCCGGTCGACGCCGAGGATGACCGTCTTGGGATCGCCCAGCTCGGCGCGGATCTGCTTGGCCCGGGCCTGCACCGCCGGGTCGGCGGCCAGCCGCTCCATGTCCCGGGTGTCGATGCTGATCGGGAACGCCCCGGCCTTCACCCGCCGGCCGTCGACCAGGATCGACTGGCCCTCGTAGCGCAGGCCGAGCAGGTGCCGGGCCAGCCGGACGAAGTTCTGCGCGGCCAGTCGCTGCTGGAAGCCGACCAGGTCGGCGCCGAGCAGACCGCGCAGGATCTCGGCCCGGAACGGCATCTGCATGAACAGTTCGATCGGCGGGAACGGGATGTGCAGGAAGAAGCCGATCCGCAGGTCGGGCCGCATCTCCCGGAGCATCGCGGGCACCAGCTGGAGCTGGTAGTCCTGCACCCAGACGGTGGCGCCCTCGGCCGCGACGTCCGCGGCCGCCTCGGCGAACCGCTGATTGACCGTACGGTACGAGTCGCGCCAGCGGCGCTTGTAGGCCGGCGTCTCCACCGCGTCGTGGTAGAGCGGCCAGATCGTCGCGTTCGACTGACCCTCGTAATAACGTTCCAGCTCGTCGGCGCTCAACGGCACCGGGTGGATGTGGATGCCCTCGAGATCGAACGGCTCGGGCGCCGGTCCGTCGCCGCCCGCCCATCCGATCCAGGTGCCGCGATGCTCGGTGAGCACCGGATGCAACGCCGTGACCAGGCCTCCCGGACTGGACCGCCACTGCTTCTCCCCGCTGGGCAGGGTGACCTCGTCAACGGGCAGACGGTTGGCGACGACGACGAAGGAACTTCGTTGGGCCACGCTGAGTACACCTCCGGGTGGTTTCTGTTCCCCTAGCGAGCCTACTGTGCGTAGCCACCAAGGAACGTACCCACTCTGCTCTCGGGGTCTTGACTTGGATGCCATCCTGTCCCGGTGACACCCCTCGATGATCATTCCCAGCCGTGGCGGCCGATCTTCTTTCCTGTGGTGATCGCCACGGTGTTGCTGACCATCATCGGCATGATCGGCGGGTATCTGCTCAGCGAGCGTCGCGACGCCCGGGGCACCGCCAGGCCCTCCGCCTCGGCCACCACCGACGCCTCCGACGGGCCGTCGTTGCTGCCCACCGAGGGGTTGTGCCCCGACCAGACCCAGGAGATGGGGCACCGCAACGGCGCGACCGGCGACCTGCTGCAGGTGTTCCGCGTCACCACCGAGCGCAAGACGGTGATCTGGATCTGCCAGGACGACCGGGGGCGGCTGTTCTACCACGCCAACCGCGGTGGCACCGCCGCGCCGTGGAAGGAGGGGGTCACCGCGCTGTTTTTGGCCGGAGTGACGAGGCAGGACGACGGCAGTTTCCAGGCGGTCGCGCCGCAGGACGGCAACACCTTTTCGATCAACCGGGAGCGGCTGCTGGTCACCAAGTCGGACGGGACCGAGGCGGAACAGCGGGTGGTCGGCGACTGACCGGCGGGGTTGGCGTAGGCGACGGTGAGCCGACCTGGAAGGATTGCCTTTTGATTCCGGCATGAGAAATCCACGATCTCGGAGGTAGGGCACACCGTGGCCCAGTACATCTACGTCCTGGAAAAGGCGCGCAAGGCGCACGGCGACAAGGTCGTGCTCGACAACGTGACGCTGAGCTTCCTGCCGGGCGCCAAGATCGGTGTCGTCGGCCCGAACGGCGCCGGTAAGTCCAGCCTGCTCAAAATCATGGCGGGGCTCGACAAGACGAGCAACGGCGAGGCCCGGTTGATGCCCGGCTACACCGTCGGCATGCTCGCGCAGGAGCCGCCGCTCAACGACGCGAAGACGGTCCTCGGCAACATCGAGGAGGCGGTCGCCGAGACCAAGGCCAAGCTGGACCGGTTCAACAAGATCGCCGAGCAGATGGCGACCGACTACTCCGACGAGCTGATGGACGAGATGGGCAAGCTCCAGGAGGAGCTCGACCACCTCGACGCGTGGGACGTCGACTCCAAGCTCGAGCTGGCGATGGACGCGCTGCGCTGCCCGCCGCCGGACGCCGACGTCACCCAGCTCTCCGGTGGCGAGCGCCGCCGGGTCGCGCTGTGCAAGCTGCTGCTCGAGGCGCCCGACCTGCTGCTGCTCGACGAGCCCACCAACCACCTCGACGCGGAGAGCGTGAGCTGGCTGGAGCAGCACCTGGCCAAGTACGCGGGTACCGTCCTGGCGATCACCCACGACCGGTACTTCCTGGACAACGTGGCCGGCTGGATCCTGGAGCTGGACCGCGGCCGGGCGATCGGGTACGAGGGCAACTACTCGACGTACCTGGAGAAGAAGGCGGCGCGCCTGGCGGTCGAGGGCCGCAAGGACGCCAAGATGAAGAAGCGCCTCACCGAGGAGCTGGAGTGGGTGCGCTCCAACGCCAAGGCCCGCCAGACCAAGTCGAAGTCCCGGCTCGACCGGTACGAGGAGATGGCCGCCGAGGCGGAGAAGACCCGGAAGCTGGACTTCGAGGAGATCCAGATCCCGCCGGGCCCGCGCCTGGGCAACACCGTCATCGAGGTCAACGGCCTGACCAAGGGCTTCGAGGGCCGCACGCTGATCAACAACCTGTCGTTCTCGCTGCCGCGCAACGGCATCGTCGGCATCATCGGCCCGAACGGCGTCGGCAAGACCACGCTGTTCAAGACCATCGTCGGGCTGGAGCAGCCGGACGAGGGCTCGGTGCGGATCGGTGAGACGGTCAAGCTTTCGTACGTCGATCAGAGCCGCGCCGGTCTCGACCCCACCAAGACGCTGTGGGAGGTGGTCTCCGACGGCCTCGACCACATGATGGTCGGTAAGGTCGAGATGCCCTCCCGGGCGTACGTGGCGGCCTTCGGCTTCAAGGGCCCGGACCAGCAGAAGCCGACCAAGGTGTTGTCCGGTGGTGAGCGCAACCGGCTCAACCTCGCGATGACGCTGAAGATCGGCGGCAACGTGATCCTGCTCGACGAGCCGACCAACGACCTGGACGTGGAGACGCTGTCCAGCCTGGAGAACGCGCTGCTGGAGTTCCCCGGCTGCGCCGTGGTGATCTCCCACGACCGGATGTTCCTCGACCGGGTGGCCACCCACATGCTCGCGTGGGAGGGCACCGACGAGGAGCCGGACAAGTGGTTCTGGTTCGAGGGCAACTTCGAGGCGTACGAGAAGAACAAGATCGACCGCCTCGGCGCCGACGCGGCCCGCCCGCACCGGGTGACGTACCGCAAGCTCACCCGTGACTGAGCCGGCCCCGCGGGTCACCACCGAAGTGGGATCATGAGTAGGCGATTCACCTACGACGTGCCCGTGCGCTGGTCCGACATGGACGCGTACGGGCACGTCAACAACGCGCGCTTCCTCACCCTGTACGAGGAGGCGCGCGTGGCGATGTTCTTCGTCGGGGCGCGCAACCACGGCCTCGGCTCGTTCGAGGAGGGCATCGTGATCGCCCGCCACGAGATCGACTATCTGCGCCCGGTGGACTTCGGCGAGCCGGTCCGCGTCGAAATGTGGATCTCCGAGCTGCGGGCGGCCGCGTTCACCGTGTCGTACGAGCTGTTCGACGACGGCGTGCTGGCCAGCCGGGCGAAATCGGTGTGCGTGCCCTATCACCTGGCCGCCGGGCACCCGCGGCGGCTGACCGACGCCGAACGCGACTTCCTGAAGCCCTACGTCGAGGTGGCCTGATGTCCGGGCACGGCCTGCTCGGGGTGCCGGACGCCGGCGCGTTCCTGGCTCGGCTGACCCGGCTCGACCCGGGCGCCCCGGTGCGGCTGCGCTCCACCGCCGGCCGCACCGCGCTCTGGGCCCACCTGCCGTGGGACGTGCTGGTCACCCGCGAGGTGGCAGGACCCGGGCCGGGCGACGCCACGGTGTCCGCGGCGGAGCTGCTGGCCGTGCTGGCCGCCGGCGGCGCGGAGCTGCCGGAGCGCCGGGACACCCGGTGGCGCTGGCCGCTGCCGCCGGCCGCGAGCACCGCGGTCGAGTCGGTGGCCGGCGCCGAACTGACCCGGCTGGCCGCCGCGGCCGCCGGCACCCTGCGCGAGGTGACCGCGGGCGGGGTCGCCGGGCGCGCCGTCGGGCAGCGGGCGGTCCGCGACGCGCTCCTGGACCACGTCGCGCTTGTCGTCACCCCGGAGGGAGCAGGTCCGGTCGAGGTGTCCCAGCGGCTCGTCCAGGCGGTGGCGCGAATGGGATTTCTCGGTCCTCGCGGCGCCGAGCCGGCGGACGCCCGCGTGCGCACAGCGGGGTCCTGGGTGGGAATTTCGGCACCATATGGAGTCGCGTGGCGACAGAGCGCCCACAAATTGACCGTTATGCCGATGTCGAGTCACCCGAAAGGGTGAGGCCACATCGTTCTTCTGGTTTCGGCCTCCCGTTGGGGGGATGACCATTAGGAAACGGACGGGTACCGTCGGCCCTCGGATCTACTGCAACGTCCGGCAGCGGGTCTGTTGGGGAGCGAGGTGCACACGATGCCTTGGTGGTCATGGCGTCCGGGATCGTCCGCGGCGAACGAGCCGGACACCGGCGGCGAGGTGGCGGTGCAGAGCACCGTCCGCGTCGGAGTTCCGGCTCAGCGCGAGCCCGGCCGGACCGGGGTGCCGTCCGACAACGACCTGAGCCGCGGCGCCGACCGCGAGCCCGGTCGCGGCGCCGCCCCCGACCGTGTCCCCGAGTGCGAGCTCAGCCGCACCCCCGACCGTGAGCTCGGCCGCGGCGCGACCCCGTCCGATCTGTCGGCCGTCTCCGGCTCCGCCGAGGTGGTCGAGCCGGTCACGCTGGCCCGCATCGGCAAGGCCCTCGACCTGCTCGACATTCGGTTCCTCGCCGACGGCGGTGGCAGCCTCCTGGCCATGTGGGAGCGGCACGCGGTGCTGTTCACGCTGGAGGGTCCGGAGGACGAGATCCTGGTGATGCGGGCCCGTCCGCACGCGACCGTCCCGCCGGACTGGGCCGACCGGGCCTACCGGGTGGTCAACGAGTGGAACCACACCCGCCGGTTCTGCAAGGCCTATGTGGGGGACGCGACCGAGCGCGGGCAGCTGCCGATCTACGCCGAGCTGCAGGTGCCGCTGGCCGCCGGCGCCCACGACACGCTGCTGGTGGAGCTGCTCGACTGCGGCGCCGCGGTCGCCACGTCGTTCGTGGACTGGCTCCACGACGAGGGCGCCCTGCTCTGACGGGCGCGCCGTGGGCTGCTCCGGCGGCTGCCCCGTGAGCTGCGCTGACGGGCGCGGACTGATCTGACGGGCGCGCCGTCGGCTGCTCTGGCGGCTGCCCCGTGAGCTGCGCTGACGGGCGCGGACTGATCTGACGGGCGCGCCGTCGGCTGCTCTGGCGGCTGCCCCGTGAGCTGCGCTGACAGGCGCGGACTGATCTGACGGGCGCGCCATGGGCTGCCCTGGCGGACGCCTCGCGGGCTGCGACGTGGGGCAGGATGCGGGGAAGCGCCCGGGGAGGGCAGGCGCGGGGTTGGTTCTCGGTGACCACCCGCGGATGTAGGACCGGAGGGCTTCGCGGTCTGGACGCGTAGCGGCCAGCGAAGCCCGCAGGGACCCTCGGCGGGAGCGGCGATCAGTTGTCGGCCGCAGCGCACGACATCAAGATCTTGAAGTTGATGTGTCGTTTCACGCGCGGATGCCGCGGCCCGAACGGGAGCCGCGGCATCCGCTGCACGATCGTCAGTCGAGCGGGAACATGCCGATCCGGCCGTGGTACTCCTTGCCCAGCTGATCGGTGTCCGAGCCGACCAGCAGGCCGCGCGGCACCGTCAGGAAGGCGCGGACGCCGACGCCGCGGGCCCGGGTCGGGTTCCAGGACAGCGCCCTCCCGGTGATCGGGCTGACCGCCCCGATGCCCGGCCGGGAGACCGCCCCCGGCCCCGGACCGTTGCCGTCGGTGCCGTACGGGTTGTCGAACCAGCGCTGGTGTCCGCCCAGGTAGACGGCCGGCCCGGTGATCGCCACCGCGTAGAGGGAGTCGCCGCCGGTGCGCTGCACCCAGGTCGGATGCTGGCCGCCGGTGCGGTTGGTCTCGAAGCGGGCCGCCGAGTCGCAGAGCTTCTGGGCGGAGGAGGCCCGCCCGGTCGCGGCGACCACGAAGTAGGAGCCGTCCGGCGAGAATTTGACCTGCCGCAGGTAGGTGTCGAAGCCCTTCATGCACTGCGGCTTGTAGTCGTCGGTGTACCAGCCGCTGAGCTGGGCCGCGGAGCCGCCGACGTCGAAGAGGGCGATCTGGGTCCGGTCGGCGCTGCCGGCCCGCAGGAAGGCGCCGACCGCGACGAGTTTGCGGCCGTCCGCGGTGACGTCGAAGTGCTCGACCCGGACGCGGCTCAGGCCGGGGCCGGACAGGCGGGCGTCGAAGCCCCGGTCGACCGCGCCCGACTCGGCGTTCATCCGGGCCAGGCCGACCCGCTCGGTGCCGTTGATCGCGGAGAAGGTGCCACCGGCGTACAGGTCGTCGCCGCGGGTGGCGAGGGCCCGCACGTCGCCCCAGTTGACGTGGGCGCGGAATCCGGTGTCCCGGTTGCCGCTGCCCAGCCAGAGCCGGGTCAGCCCGCGGGAGGAGGCGCCGTTCACGGTCTTGAACGCGCCACCGGCGTAGACGGTGCCGTCGGCGCCGGGGGCGAGCGAGTAGATCGCGCCGTCGACCTCCGGGGCGAACGAGCGGATCGTGCCGTCGTTCAGGTCGAACGCGAAGATGTTCTTGCGGGCCAGGGTGGTGTGCCGGCCGGCGTCGGCGACCCGGGTGAAGGCGCCGCCGACGATGACCGTGTCACCGACGACGGCGAGCGCCCAGACGGTGCCGTCGAGTACGTGCGGGGTCCAGTCGACCGGGTTGGCCGAGACGATGCCGGACTGCGTGATGTCGGCCACCGCCGGCGGCGGGGAACCTCCCAGCGCGGCGAGGAAAACGGTGGCGACGGCCAGCAGGCGACGACGCATGGGGCGGCTCCCGGTGAGTGGACGGACAACCGATCAACGAGTCACCGGCGGCCGCGTCACGATCATCGAGGTGGCTCGACGGGATCCATCGTGTTCACCATGAAGTTCGCCGCGTGCTCCAGGTAGTTCCAGAGGGTCGTGCGGTGCGCGTCGTCGAGATCCAGCGAGTCGACCGCGGTGCGCATGTGTGTCAACCAGGCGTCCCGGGCGGCCGGGCCGACCGGGAAGGGGGCGTGCCGCATCCGCAGCCGGGGGTGGCCGCGGCCGGCCGAGTACGTGTTCGGGCCGCCCCAGTACTGCATCAGGAAGAGGGTCAGCCGGTCGGCGGCCGGGCCGAGATCCTCCTCCGGATACATCGGGCGCAGCAGCGGGTCCTCGGCGACGCCCTCGTAGAACTTGTCGACCAGGCGGCGGAACGTGGGTTCGCCGCCCACTTCGTCGTAGAAGGAGCTCACCGGACCATCCTGCCAGCCGCGGCTCAGGTGGCCGGTTCGGCCTGCCCCGCGGGCCGGGACGGTTGCTGCGGGACCGGCGCCGTGGCCTGCTCGGCGGCCGCCTCCCGCTCGGCGGCGGCGAAGCGTTCCCGGCTCGGCCACCGGAGCCCGATCAGGGCGACCGCGACCGCCCCGACGGCGCTCCACGACGCGACCACCAGCGGGATCCGGACGTGGTCCGCCAGCACGCCGGTGACCAGCACGGCGAGGAACTGGCTGGCCTGCACCCCGCTGCTCATCACGCCGAACGCGCGGGCCCGGTGGCTGAGCGGCAGGACCAGGACGAACGCGGCGTTCAGGGCGGGCAGGGCGGCGCCGGCCGCCATCCCGCACAGAGCGGTCAGCACCGCGACGGTGGTGCCCTGCGGGCCGGGCAGCACCGGCACCAGGCTCAGCGGAACCAGCACGGCCAGGATCGGCAGCAGCCGCCAGCGTCGCTCGACCGGGACCAGGTGGCTGAACAGCAGGCCGCCGGCGACGAAGCCGAGCGGCGCGGCCGCCATGATCAGACCCTGTTCGATCCCCTGCGGGATGCCCTTGGGGGTGGCCTCGGCGGCCCAGGAGGCGGCCAGGCCCTCCGGCACGACGCTGAAGGCGACGGTGGTGAGCACCACCACCGCGATCGGGCGCAGCACCGGATGCCCGAAGACCAGCCGGAAACCCTCGGCGGTCTCGGTCAGCAGGTGTCGGCGACGTTCCGGGCTGATCGCGCCGGGCCGGGTCTGCACCCCGGCGGCGACCAGCAGCACGGAGGCCGCGAAGGTGGCGACGTCCACGCCGAGGGCGACCCGCGGGCCGAGGCCGACCGCCAGCGCCGCGCCGGTCAGGTAGCCGACCACCTGGGCCATCTGCACGGTGCTGTTGGAGGTGACCAGCGCCAGGGTGAGGCGGTCCCGGCCGACCGCCAGCGGGTACAGCGCGGAGCGGGCCGCCTGCCCGGCGGGGGTGCCCAGGCTGGCCACCAGCACCACCAGCAGGATCAGCGCGGTGGGCAGGCCGGGGATCAGCAGCAGTGCGGTCAGCGCCATCCGGAACAGGTCGGAGGCGATCATCACCCGCCGGTGCGGGTAGCGGTCGCCGAGCGTGGCCAGCAGCGGGCCGACCAGGATGTTCGGCAGGTAGACCACGGCGAACGAGAACGCCGACAGCAGCACCGAGTGGGTCTGCTGATAGACCAGGACGGTCACCGCGGCGCGGGTCAGGAAGTCGCCGAGCACGCTGATGACCTGGGAGGCGTAGATCGCCCGGAACTCCCGCAGCGCGAGAAGGCTACGGAAGGTGACCGGGTGATCGCCTTCTGTAACCTTCGCGGCGTGCTGTGGGCCCTCCGGATCGTTGGCCACATGTCCTCCATCGACCGGCGTGAACGTGCTCGTGCAGATGCAAGAGCTGTTCCGGATTCTGCCCGATCGTTCTAGGGGAGGCTAGGGCGGTTGGCCCCATTTTTAGCCGTTCGGTGGAGGGCGTAACCTAATCGGGTCGCGTAAGCGCAGGTCAGGCCGTTCCGCCGGGCCGCTGGTCACCGATCGAAGACGAGGAATTTCCGGGCGTCGTGTACCAGGCGGGCGGCGGCACCGCGGACCGCGGGGCCAGCCGGGACGCGGCGATGCGCTCGGACATCCCGCTGCTCTCCAGCGCCTCGGCCAGCGCCCGGCGCAGCTCCCGCTGCACGGACGCCTGACTGTCCGCGGTGGTCTTGGCGATCGTCCGGATCGTGGCGCCGTCCACGGTCAGCTGCTCGACGCCGACCACGCTGGGCGGCTCGATGAACTCGGTCTGGTGCTCCGGATGCTCGGCCACCGCCGCGGCGGCCGTGCTGAGCACCGCGACCGCCTCCTCCGAGTTGACGAACCCGATCGGAATGTCGATCACCACCATGGCCCAGCCCTGGCTCTTGTTGCCGACCCGGACGATCTCGCCGTTGCGGATGTACCACAGCACGCCGCGCGAGTCGCGGACCGTGGTGATCCGCAGGCCGACGCTCTCCACCACGCCGGTGGCCTCGCCCAGGTCGACCGTGTCGCCCACCCCGTACTGATCCTCCAGCAGCATGAACAGGCCGGCGATCAGATCCTTGACCAGGCTCTGCGCGCCGAAGCCGAGGGCCACCCCGACGATCCCGGCACTGGCCAGCAGCGGGCCCAGGTTGAAGCCGAACTCGCCCATCACCAGCAGCGCCGCCATGGTGAAGACCACCGCGCTGACGAAGCTGCGCAGCACCGAGCCGATCGCCTCGGCCCGCTGCCGGCGGCGCTCCGGGATGAACTGTGCGTCCTCGGCGGTGACGTCGGACCGCTCCTTCAGCGGCTTGAGCAGCGCCGGCATCGCGGCCCGGGAGGTGCTGGCGGTGAGCCGGGTGATCATCCGGTGCAGCAGCCAGCGGATCAGCATGGCGATCGCGATGATCGCGATGATCCGGACCGGTTTGACCACGATCACGTAACCGCTCTGGGCGATCCAGCCCGGCACGTCGTGGTGGGTCATCCAGTTGCACACCGAGTCCTCGGTGCACGACTTGGTCAGGTTGACCGTCGGAAGACTGGGATCGGGAGTTGACGGAGCAAGGAACACGGGGAGTCAAGGTACCGGGTCCGGCTGGGTGGATGACGTCAGACGTTTACCGTCCGGCTACAGATAACGCTCGCAATTTGGTCATCCATCAGGGACTATTGGCGCACAGGCTTCGTCAGCGAGGCCCAGATCACACACGGCTGAGCTACGGGAGCGCTACACAGCAACGGACACCGGAAAGGTGATCAGGATGCCTGACATACGACCCACAGTGGGCTCTTCCGCGTTGGTGCTGAACGCTACCTACGAGCCGCTGTGCGTCGTATCGGTGCGTCGGGCGACCATCCTCGTCCTCACCGACAAGGCGGAGTGCGTGTCCGACGGCGACGGCATCCTGCACAGCGCGCACGAGCAGCTCCCGGTCCCGTCCGTGGTCCGCCTCACGCGGTATGTGAAGGTGCCCTACCGCACCCATGTCGGGCTCTCCCGCCGGGCCATCTTCGCCCGGGACGGCGGCCGCTGCGCCTACTGCCGGGGCTCCGCCGAGACCATCGACCACGTCTTTCCGCGCAGCCGCGGTGGTTTGCACGCCTGGGACAACGTGGTGGCCGCCTGCGCCAAGTGCAACCACAGCAAGGGTGACAAGACCCCGGCCGAGCTCGGCTGGCGGCTGCATGCGATACCGCAGGCGCCGCGCGGGGTGGCCTGGCGGGTGCTCGGGCACCGGACGCCCGATCCCCGCTGGATGGACTGGCTCGACCTGCCCGACAATCACGCCGCCCCGGCCCTGGAAGCCGAGGCGGCGTAATCATTTCCGGGAGTCGATCAGCGAGGCGTAGACGACCACATTGTCGGAGTAGCCCTGCTCGCCCCCGAGCCACCGCCCGCCACAGGTCATGAGCCGCAGCGACGGCCGGCTGTAATCGCCGTACACCTTGCCCACCGGCAGCTGGTCCTTGTCGTAGTGCTCGACCGCGTTCACCTCGAAGACCGCCACCGTGCCGTCCGCGCGGCGCACCTCGATCCGCTGTTTCGGTTTGAGCCGGCCCAGGTCGTGGAAGACCGACGGCCCGGTGCGGGTGTCCGCGTGCCCGACGAACAGCGCCGGCCCGAACTGCCCCGGCGTCGGCCCGCCGTCGAACCAGCCCACCTCGTTGTGCCGGTTCAGCGGCGGCACGTCCACCGACCCGTCGCCGGCCAACCCGACCTGCAGGATCGGCGCATCGACCTTCAGCTCCGGAATGCTCAGCCGTTCCGGGCGGCTCGGCTCCAGCACCGGGAAGGAGCGCGGCGGCGGCGCGTCCGGGCCACGGAACATCCCCAGGTCGAAGCCGGTCGCCACGCCCAGGCCCATGCCGACCGCGAACAGGCCGAGAAAGAACAGGATCAGCGCGATCCAGCCGATCGGCCAGCGCCGGCGACGGCCCGGGGCGGGCCGGGGCGTGGGCGTACGGCGTGGCAGCGGCACCCGGAACGCCGGCCGGCCGCCCTGCGGGCGCGGGGCCGGCAACGGCCCGGTCACCGTCCCCGGCGGTGGGGCGGTGATCACCTGGGCCGGGCGTTTGCGGCGCACCGACTCCGGCACGTGCGGCGGCTTTCCGGTCGGGTCGGTCACCGCGGCCTCAGCCCACCCGCCGGCGGCGGATCGACACCAGGCCCAGCGCGGCGCCCGCGACCATGGCCACCAGGCCGCCGCCGACCAGCAGCGGCACGATCCGCTCCGGGGCGGTGCCGCCGCCCCCGGTGGCCGGCCCGCGGCTCGGCTCCACCCGGGCGACCACGTGCAGGGTGGCGGTCGCCGTCCGGCCGTCCGGGCAGTGCAGGGTCACCGGGTAGTCGCCGGCCCGGTGCCCGACCGGCACCGTCGCGGTGGCGGTCAGGAAGCCGTACTGCGGCTCGACCGTGACCGACCCGATCGGGGCGGCGCTGACCGCGGCCGCCTTCAGGTTGTCGTCACAGGAGGCGCGCACCGAGACGGTGTCCCCGGCGCGCACGGTGCTCGGGTTCAGCTCGACGTAGACCACCGCGGCGGCCCGCGCGGCGGGTGGTGGCAGCAGCAGGACGGCGGCGAGCACCGGGAAAACGAGAGCGACGGCCAGGCGCATGGGATCCCCCCTCCAGGCCGTTCGCGTCGAAAAGCCCGCGGACGGCGCGTGAAGGTGATTTTCGCATCGCCACGCCCCATCCGCGTAGATCCCGACGGCGTGAGAGCACCCCAGCGTCCGGCGCCATTTGCGCTCCGCTACCGTGATTGATGTTCGAGGGGGCGTGAGACAGGTGTCTGTAACCACCACCGTTCTGGTCTATGTGATCATCCCGGCCGCGGTCATCGGCACGGTCGCCGTCATCGTGTTCGCCGGCTCCGGCAAGGGCAAGCCGTCCCGGCGCTACCGCCCCGGCCGGCCCTACGAGTTCGCCCCGATGTGGTTCCTGGCCGCGCCCGAGCGCGCCGCGGCCGGTCACGGGCACGCGACCCCGGCGATCGAGCGTGGACTGGTCATCGAGGACAGCTCCGGCGCCCCGGTCCGGCCCGGCCCGACAGGAGGCGCAAGTGACAAGTGGTGAGCTGGCCGACGCCGATCGCGAGACTCCCTTCACGACGAGTCAGCTGCTGCGCCTCGACGAGGCGCTGCGCCTGGCCGACCAGGCGACCGGCCTGACCTTCAGCATCTATCTCGGTGAGCTGGCCGAGCCGGTCCGCGAATCCGCCGAGAAACTCCACGCCGAGATCCGGAATCCGCAGCGTGCCGTGCTGCTGGCGGTCTCGCCGGACCAGCGCCGGCTGGAGATCGTCACCGGTGACGAGGCCCGCCGGCGGATCACCGACCGCGACGCGAAACTGGCCGCCTTCGGCATGGCCGGCTCGTTCTCCGGCGGCGACCTGCTGGGCGGCCTGCTGATCGGCCTCGACCAGCTGGCCTCGCACGCCGGTAGGGCCTAGAACCAGCCCTTCGGGGTCACCCGCACCGGATACGGGGCGTCGAGGCGCAGATGCTCGGCGCCCTCCGCCACATGCAGGTACTCCCCATCGTCCAGGGTGTAGACGGTCAGCAGGCCGGGCGCGACCCGCCAGTACGCCGGGATGCCCGCCGACGCGTACACCGCGGGCTTGAGCAGCCGGTCGTAGAGCCGGGTCTCCGCCGACTCCACCTCGACCACCAGCGCCACGTCGGCCGGGTCCACCCAGACCGCCCCGGACGACCGCGGGCGCAGCACGGTCACATCGGGCACCAGACTGCTCTCCGCGATCTCCACGCCCAGTCGGACGCACACCCACCAGTCCGGCGGGGCGGCGGCGCGCAGCGTCGTGACGATCGCCTCGACCACGGCGTCGTGCGAGGCGTCCCGCGGTGGCGGGGTGACGTGCAGGCTGCCGTCGACGATCTCGTACCGATGACCGTCCTGCGGGAACAGGTGCAGGTCGGGTTCGGTCCATCGGCCGACCGGCGCATTCCAGCGCGCCGGCGAACCCTGGCTGAGCATCGTCACGGGCCACCTCCCACACCGCGGGATGTCAGCCTACTCAGCCAGGGCCGCTGCAACTTGCAATATGCGAAGACTCAGCCCGCGGAGCGGTCCTTCGCGCGGGCCTTCAACGCCCGCAGGATCCCGTCCCGGCCCTCGGCCACCAGCCGGCGCAGCGACGCCGGATGCCCGTCCTGCGCCAGCCAGGCGTCGGTCAGCGCGACCGTGTCCTCGCTGATCTGCAAGCTCGGGTACGCCAGGGTGGCGAACTCCTGCGCCGGCTCACTGTCCGAGCGGGCCCACACGTCACCCACCGCGGCGAAGAACTTCTCCGCGTACGGCGCCGTGAGAGCCACCTGCCGGGTGCTCTGGAAGCCCTGCAGCAGTGACCGGTTGAGCCAGTTCGGCAGGGCCTGCGGCCCGGTCAGCTCGGCCCACACCCGCGCCTTGTTCTCCGCGGTGGGCAGCAGCGCCCGGGCGATCGCCGCCTCCCGCTCGCCGCTGGCCGTCCGGTCCCCGCCGAGCTCCTCGTCGATCTCCTGCGCGGTGGCCGCCCCGATCGCGGCCAGCGCCTGCAGCAGCGACCAGCGCAGCTCGGTGTCGACGACCAGCCCGGCCGGCGCCCGGCCGTCGTTCAGCCAGCCGCGCAGCACCGCCGCCTGCTCCTCGGTGCGCGCCGCGGTGATGAACGCCCGCGCCCAGGTCAGCTGCCATCCGCTGCCCGGCTCGGCGACCGCCAGCCGGCTCTGCGCCAGCTCGGCCAGCATCGCCCAGCCCTGCGGCGCCCACTCCGGGTCGGCGAAGCTGACCAGCGCGCTGCCCGCCTGCCGCAGGGTGGCGGTGGTCAGGTTGATGTCGCTCTCGGCCGGCAGACCCGAGCAGACCAGCTGCACGTAGTCCCGGGCGGCCAGCTCGGCGTCGCGCAGCATGTCCCACGCGGCCGCCCAGCACAGCGCCCGCGGCAGCGACGACTCGAAGCCGGCGATGTGGCCGACCAGCACGCCCATCGAGCGCTCGTCCAGCCGCAGCTTGGCGTAGGTCAGGTCGTCGTCGTTGAGCAGCAGCACGTCCGGTGCCTTGACCCCGGCCAGCGCGGTGATCTCGGTGCGCTCGCCGGCCACGTCGACCTCCAGCAGCTCGCGCCGGACCAGACGGTCGCCGTCCAGGTCGTACAGACCGATGCCGATCCGGTGGGTGCGCAGCGTCGGGTAGTCGGCCGGGGCCTCCTGCAGCACCGTCACGCGGGTGTAGCGCTGCTCGTCGTCCAGCTCGACGACCGGGCGCAGCGTGTTGACCTGCGCGGTCTCCAGCCACTGTGCGGCGAACTTGCGCAGTTCCCGGCCGGACGCCGTCTCCAGCTCGGTGAGCAGGTCGTCGAAGGTGGCGTTGCCCCAGGCGTGCTTGCCGAAGTAGGCCCGCAGGCCGGTCCGGAACGCGTCCAGTCCGACGTAGGCGACCAGCTGCTTGATCACGCTGGCGCCCTTGGCGTACGTGATGCCGTCGAAGTTGACCTCGACCGCCTCCAGGTCCGGCATCTCGCAGTACACCGGGTGGGTGGAGGAGAGCTGGTCCTGGCGGTAACCCCACGCCTTGCGCATGGCCAGGAACGTCGACCAGGCGTCGGTGAACCGGGTGGCGTGCGTGTTGCACCAGTGGCTGGCCCACTCGGCGAACGACTCGTTCAGCCACAGGTCGTTCCACCAGCGCATGGTGACCAGGTCACCGAACCACATGTGGGCGAGCTCGTGCAGGATCGTGTTGGCCCGCTGCTCGTACTCGTAGTCGGTGACCTGCGAGCGGAAGATGTAGTGCGCCTCGGCGTGCGTCACGCAGCCGAAGTTCTCCATCGCGCCGGCGTTGAAGTCCGGCACCCACAGCTGGTCGTACTTGGGCAGCGGGTAGCGCACCCCGAACTGCTCGTGGAAGAAGTCGAAGCCCTGCTTGGTGATGAGGAACAGGTCGTCGGCGTCCAGGTATCGGGCCATCGAGGCGCGGCAGAAGACGCCCAGCTCGATGCCGTCGTGCGCATCACGGACCTCGTGGTACGGCCCGGCGCAGATCGCGGTGATGTACGTGCTCATCCGCGGCGACTTCGCGAAGTGGACGGTCCGCGCGCCCGCGCCGACCGGCTCCTCCCGCTCGACCGGCATGTTCGAGACCACTTTCCAGTGGTTCGGCGCGGTCGCGTGCCAGGTGAACTCGCTCTTGAGGTCGGGCTGGTCGAACGCCGCGTACACCCGCTGGGCGTCGGCGGTCTCGAACTGGCTGTAGAGGTAGATCTCCTTGTCGACCGGGTCCTCGC
This sequence comes from Actinoplanes sp. SE50/110, assembly GCF_900119315.1. Taxonomy (NCBI): domain Bacteria; kingdom Bacillati; phylum Actinomycetota; class Actinomycetes; order Micromonosporales; family Micromonosporaceae; genus Actinoplanes; species Actinoplanes sp. SE50/110. The sequence goes on from NZ_LT827010.1 coordinate 1,375,251, forward strand.
TGCGCTGCAGACCCTGGCCACTCGCCGAGTAGGCGAAGTCGCCCTCGACGACGAGCGTGTTCTCGGCCGCCAGACCGGGCAGCGGCAGACCCTTCTCCGCCGACCAGGAGTCCAGGTCGAGCGGTTCGCCGTTCAGCGTGGCGCGGTGCAGTTTGACCGCCGCCGCCTCGATGAACGTCTCGGCGCCGGGCTCGGTGCACCCGAACGTCACGACAGTGGTGGAGCGGAAGACGCCGGAACCGGGATTGCCGTTTCCGTCGGTCAGATCGAGGGTGATGTCGTACCCGGTCACCTCGAGCAATCGACTCCGCTCCGCGGCCTCGACCTGGGTCAGGTTGTGAACACCGGCCACGTGCACTCTCCTTCGAGCTGACTGCTTTTCCCGAAGCCTATGCGGCCGGGCGCGTCCCGGTGGTGGCAGGATCGATGTATGACTGAACGCGCCACCGTCGACATGTGGTTCGACCCGCTGTGCCCGTGGGCCTGGATCACCTCCCGCTGGCTGCTCGAGGTGGAGAAGGTGCGCCCCCTCGACGTCCGATTCAACGTGATGAGCCTGTCCGTGCTCAACGAGGGCCGCGACCTTCCCGAGCAGTACCGAGAACTGATGTCGAAGGGCTGGGGCCCGGTGCGGGTCTGCATCGCCGCGGCCGAGACCGCCGGCCCGCAGGTGCTGCGTGACCTCTACACGGCCCTCGGCACCCGGATCCACCTGCAGAAGTACGAGTTGGACGAGAAGCTGTTCCGCGAGGCGCTGACCGAGGTCGGCCTCGATCCGGAACTGGCCGCGGCCGCGCTCACCGACGAGCGTGACGAGGCGCTGCGGGCCAGCCACAACGCCGGCATGAAGCCGGTCGGCACGGATGTCGGCACGCCGGTCATCCACGCGCCCGGCCCGGTCGACGGCGAGACGGTCGCGTTCTTCGGCCCGGTGATCACGCCGGCGCCCAAGGGCGAGGCGGCCGGCAGGCTCTGGGACGGCGTCCTGCTGGTGGCCGGCACACCCGGCTTCTACGAGATCAAGCGCAGCCGCGAGATCGGCCCGATTTTCGACTAGTTCTTTTTGACTGGTTCGCCACCTGTTCACCGGTGCCGTCGTTGGATGGGGTGATGTACACCTCATCCAGCGACGCGGGCGGCGTGACCGTCGGCGTCCAACGCGCAGTATGGCCGGATTTATCCCCTGAGCTGGCGGAACTCGTCGCCCCGCCGATCATCGTCACCACCGGGCCGGTGAAACGACCGGTGAACGCGCATCGACGCGCACAGTTGAGCCGGTCACGCGGGAACATGCCGGTGGGCCGGCACCGGCACACCGCCGGGTAAGTTGCCAGGCATGACGGTCGTGCACCCGATCAGCCGGGCCTGGATCACCACTGGCGGCACCGGCGCCCAGAATTACGACGAGTTCGCCGACGACGCCGAAATCACCGACATCATCACCGCCAACCCGCACAGCGCGCTGGCCGTGGAGATGCCGCACCTCGCGCCCGAGACCCTCGGCAAGACCTTCGCGGACAGCCTCCCGGACGCCGTCGTCCGGCTGGAGCGCGACAAGTCCGAGGGCCACTACCGGCACGCTGAGCACGTCGTGGTGCTCTACCGGATCACCGGCAAGGACGAGCCCGCGGCGTACGGGCTGTGGAGCATGGTGGACACCGACCAGATCTCCACCAGCGCCGACGAGCCGGGCCTGGTCATCCGCAACGAGGACGTGTTCATCGCCAAGGTCCGCGAGCGGGTCGCGCTGGCCGGGGCGCTGCAGACCCTGCTCTCCCCGGTGCTGCTGCTGCAGACCGGCAAGGGCGAGGAACTGCACGCGGCGCTGGCGCAGGCCTGTGACGCGGCCGGCGAGCCGGAGGCCACCGATACCGACCAGAGCGGCCGCACCCACGCCATCTGGGTGGTCGGCGCGGGCCCGCTGCAGGACCGGCTGACCGGGCTGGCCGGCGGCGGTGAGCTGGTGGTCGCCGACGGCAACCACCGCAGCCTGGCCGCGCAGACCGGCGGGCTGCCGCGATTCCTCGCGGTGATCACGACGCCCGCGTCGGTGGCGATCCAGCCGTACAACCGCCTGGTCGGCGACATCTCGGTGACGCCCGACGAGCTCGCCGAGCGGCTTCGCGAGGCCGGTGCGACGGTCACCGAGCTGCCGCGTCCCGCGGAGCTGCCCGCCAAGGGGACGATCGAGCTGTACGCCGCGGGCCGCACGTTCGCGGTCGGCCTGCCCGCCGCGGCGTCCGCCACCGCCGTGGAGAACCTCGACCACGCCCTGGTGGAGCGGGTGCTGCTGGGTGACGTGCTGGGCCTGGAGCCGGGCGACAAGCGGATCTCCTACATCGGCGGCGACTACCCGGTCGCCTGGCTGCGCGGCGAGGTGGACGCCGGCCGGTCCGCGCTGGCCGTGCTGATCGCCCCGGTCACCGTCGACGATTTCGTCGAGGTCAACCTGGCCCGGCTGAAACTGCCGCGCAAGAGCACCTGGTTCACCCCGAAAGCGCGGGGCGGCCTGGTCCTCGCGCAGCTCGGCTGATGCTCCACCCGCAGGTGACGGCGGCGGCGAGACTTCGCCGCCGCCCCTCCGCCGAGGAGTCGGCGGGCAGCCCCCACGAGCGGCTGCGGTACACCCGGGCCGCGATGGAGGAGTCCAACGAGGCGGAGACCGGCCCGGCGCTGCCCCTGCCGGTCGTCGCCGACCTGGACGCCGACGGGGTGCCGTGCCGGCTGTACGCCACCCGCGCCGGCGCTCCGCTGCTGGTCTATCTGCACGGCGGCGGCTGGTGCTACGGCAGTATCGAGACCGTCGACCGGTTCTGCCGGCGGGTCGCCGACCGGTCCGGCCTGGCGGTGCTGTCGGTGGGCTACCGGCTCGCCCCGGAACATGTCCACCCGGCCGCGCTGGACGACGTCGCCACCGTGCTCGACCACGTCCGCAAGAACGCCGCGGAGCTGGGTGTGGACGCGTCCCGGCTGGCGATCGGCGGGGACAGTGCGGGTGGCCAGCTGGCCACCGTGACCGCGCGCCGGCAGCGGGACGCCGGCACGCCGCTGGACTTCCAGGCGCTGATCTACCCGGCGCTCGACCCGCTGACCTCCGCCGAGTCGTACGACGAGCTGGGGGAGTACGGGCTGGACCGGGCCTCGATGCGGCTCGCCTGGGAGACCTTCGTGCCGCAGCCGGCGCTGCGGCTCACCCCGGACGTGGCGCCCCTCGCGGTCGCCGACCTGTCCGGGATGCCGGCCACGCTGATCATCACGGCGGAGTACGACGTGCTGCGCGACGAGGGCGCCGATTACGCGGACGCGCTGATCGCGGCCGGGGTGCCGGTGGTGCACACCCGCTACATGGGGATGAACCACGGCTTCGCCCGGAAGATCGCGACGATCGACGCGGCGCGGGCGGCGGCCGATCAGGTGGCCTTCGCGCTCCGCGCCGCGTTGATCTTCTAGCCGTTATCCGGCCAGGATCAATTCGTAGTCGTAGCCGAAGAACAGGCCGGTCTCGACGACGCCGGACATCTGCTTGAGCCGGGTGTGCGCGTCGTCGGCGATCTCGCTGAACCGCAGGTCGAGGGTGAGGTTGCCGCGCTCGGTGATGACCGGGCCGTCCTTGCCCCCGGCCGGGCGCAGGGTGACCTCGTCCAGCCCGGGAAAGTCCGCCAGCTGCTCGAAGATCAGACTCAACGCGTCCGGGTCGATCTCCACCGGGGCCGCGAAGTTCTGCCCCAGGCGCTCGACGATCTTCGACTGGTCGACCACGATGAACGCCTTCGGCGCCGCGGCCATCATCAGCTTCTCCCGGTACAGCGCGCCACCGCGGCCCTTGATCAACCGCTTCTTCGGGTCGACCTCGTCGGCGCCGTCGAAGCACCAGTCGGGGCGCGCCTCGTTCAGCGTCGCGGTGCGCAGGCCCAGCGCGGCGCAGGCGTTGGCCACCTCGATCGAGGTGGGGATCGCGGTGAACGCGATGCCCTCGGCCGCGGCCCGGGCGGCCAGCGCCTGCAGGGTGAGGAAGCTGGTCGAGCCGGAGCCGATCCCGACGGTCTGCCCGTCCTGCAGCTCGGCGGCCAGCCGGGCCGCCGCCTCCCGCTTGGCTTCCTCGTTCTTGATGACTCCTGACCAGGTCAGGCCATTGGGGCGGTTCTTCCACTGCATGTGTTGGTCAGCCGTTTCCAGAAAGCGACGGTGGTCCCGCACATCGTAATCAGCGGCGGGGGAGATCCTCCCGGGGAAGCCAGTTGCGGCGGACGATCACCAGGTCACGGTCGGCCGCCGCGAGATCCGCCTCGGTGGGCCGGGACGCGTCCCGGGCGCGCAGCGCGGCACCGACACCCACCTGCGACGAGCCGGAACCGACCAGCCCGCGCAGACCGCGCTCGGCCTCCCGGTCCTCAGCGGCGGCCGGCGCGGCGGGCCGCTTGGCCACGGGGACCGGCGGCGGGCCCGGCGGCGGCGCGGGCACCGGTCCCGGCGCGGGCACCGTTCCCGCCGCCGGCACCGGGACCGGCGGTGGTCCCGGCACCGGGACGGGCGGCTCGGCCGCAGTGGTGCCCGACGGTGGGCGGACGCGCCGGCGGCGGCGTTCGGGCTCAGCCATGGTCCCGACGGTACCTCTCAGAACGTCTCGGTCACGCTGGGCGCCCGGTGCCAGCCGAACGCCACGCCCGGATCGTTGGCGGTCAGCTGCCGTACCCGGCCGGCCGCCGCGAGCGCGGACAGCGAGGTGCCGCCCAGGTAGGCCGCGCCCAGATCGGTCACCGAGCACACCGTGTCGGCCGGGTCGCCGGTCCGCACGCAGGTCGCCGAATCCGGGCCGCCGGTGAGCCGCCAACGCCCGGCGTTGGCCGGCAGGACCGGATCGTCGACCTCCAGCACCACGTCGACCGGGGCGGCGTACCGCCGGCCGGCCAGCGCGGCCGGCAGGTCGGTCAGGCGGACGAACAGCGAGTCGGAGAACTCGGGACCGAGCCGGCGCGGCTCGTCCACCAGGTACTGCAGCGGCTCGTCGACCGCGGCCAGGTCGAAGGTGACGGTGCGGCTCAGATCGATGCTCAGCAGGAAGCGCCAGAGCGCCAGATACGTCTGCGGGTCGGCGGCGACCACCTCGCGGACCTGCACCTCGCAGGCCGGGCCGTGGGCGGTCGAGCGGGGCTTGACCCGCCACAGCGCATAACCGGTCGGGCTGCCGTCCGCGCCGTCGTGGACCACCGCGCGCCGCCGGGTGGCGCCGCCACGGTGCGACTCCATGTCCCGCAGCACGTGGCGCCACCAGCGGTCGTCGCGGTCCGACCAGCCGACCCGCTGCGGGCGGATCGCGTCGTACATCTTGACGAGATCGTCACGCAGGTCGCCCGGGTCACCCATCCGGAGCCGGCCGGCCGGCCGGTCCGGCAGCCGGACCTCGCGGTTCTCGATCGAGAGCTTGAACCGGTGGGCGGCCAGGCCGTAGCCGAACCGCGGATAGATCGAGGTCTCGCTCGCCCAGAGCACCGCGATGGGCTCCGGCCCGGCCGCGATCTCGGTGAGCTGGCGGCGCATCAGCGCGGTCAGGATGCCCCGCCGCCGGTGCGTCGGCAGCACCCCGACGCTGGAGATGTGCGCAGCCGGCAGCACCCCGCCGGGCACCGTGAGATGCCGCGAATGCGTCAGCGTGTGCCCGGCCACCACGCCCCGGTCGTCGGCGATCAGCGACCGGTCCGGCTCGAAGACCTCGGCCTCGTCCTGTCTGCCCTCGTCGGTGAGATCCTCGTGGAACACGATGCCGATCAGGTCGCAGACCGCGGGGATGTCGGCGCTGGAACCTCGCCGGATGTCAATGCCGTCCATGGAGCTTGTGTAACGGACCGTCGTGGTTCCGGCCACCTATTTGCGCGCTCGTTACTCTCGGAACTGACGGCCGTCCGGCCGCTCACAGGCGAGAGGGGAATCATGCCGGAGCAACCGCAGTGGTCGGAGCGGACGCTCGACATGCCGCCGCAGGATCCGTGGGCCGATCAGCCCACGTCGCCGGTGCACGAGTTCGACGCCACCCAGCCGACGCCGGTCAGCCCGCACCCGCCGGCGAGCCCGCAGTCACCGTTCAGCCAGGGGCGCGCGCAGGTCAACCCGCGCGTGCACCGTGAGCCTGAGCCGACCGCGACCCACGAGCCGACCGGCACCGGCTGGCCCGGCGCGCAGCCGCCGCGTCCGCGCCACAGCCTGCGCTGGCACGTGGACCAGCTACGTCGGGGCGGCGAGTGGAGCACCGCGGCCGCGCTGTTCGTCTTCGTCTGCTGGGGCATCTGGGCGCTGTCCGGCAGCGGTTCGCTGTCCCTCCCGCTGACCGCCCTGCTGCTCACGCTGCTGGTCGGGGTCGGCGTGTTCGCACTCGCCCGGCTGGTCGGACGCCTGGTGCTGGAGCGGTACCTGAACCGGACGCGGCACACCGCCCGCGGCGCGCACCTCGTGTCCGGACTGTTCCTGGTCGTCGCCGGCTTCGCCTTCCTGCACCAGACCGAATGGGTGATGACGGCCTTCGACTGGGTCAAGCACGTGTTCTGAGCCCGGATCGGGGTATTGCGCGGGCTCGTGAGAGATCCACGGGTCGGCGTCGTCGTCATCACCTGGCAGCGGCGCGAGGAGGCGCTGGCCTGCGTCGAGCGGCTGCTGGCCCTGCCCGAGCAGCCGCCCGTCGTGCTGGTCGACAACGGCTCGACGGACGGGACCGCCGGCGCGGTCCGCGCTGCCTTTCCCCAGGTCGACGTCATCGCCGCGGGCCGCAACCTGGGCGCGGTCGGTCGCAATCTGGGGGTCCGCCGGTTGACCACCCCGTACGTGGCTTTCTGCGACGACGACACGTGGTGGCGGCCCGGCTCGCTCGCCCGTGCCGCCGACCTGCTCGACGCCCACCCGCGGCTGGCCGTGGTCAACGCCCGGATCGTGGTCGAGCCGTCCGGCGCCGAGGACCCGATCGTCGCCGAGCTGCGCGACTCACCGGTGCCCGCCCCGGACTGGCTGCCCGGCCCGGCGCTGGGCAGCTTCCTGGCCGGCGCCTCGGTGCTGCGGCGCGACGCGTTCCAGCAGGCCGGCGGGTTCAGCGCCCGGCTCTGGCTGGGCGGTGAGGAGGAGCTGCTCGCCACCGACCTGGTCAGCGCCGGCTGGGAACTCTGCTACCGCGAGGATCTGACCGTGCACCACCACGCGTCGAAACTGCGGGACGCCACCCACCGGCGGCGGGTCGGGCTGCGCAACACCCTCTGGTTCACCTGGCTGCGGCGACCGCTGGCCCCCGCCGTACGCCGGACCCTCTTTCTGGCCCGGACCGTGCCCCGCGACCGGACCTCGCTGCTCGCGGCCTGCGACGCGGCCCGCGGCCTGGGCTGGCTGCTCGCCGAGCGGCGGGCCCGCCCGCACCGGGTCGAGGTGCGCCTCGCGTCGTTGGACGAGGCGCAGCGGCGCTCGGCGGCCCGTCGATACGTCGGCTGACCCGTCACCCCCGCCCGCGGCGCCGATCCCGGGCCGCGAGCCAGATGGCCGTCCCGCTCATCGCCGTCCCCAGTCCGAGAAGGATGAACCAGAACACCGTCATGCCCGGAATGTAGCGGGACGGCCCCCATCGCGCAGGACCGTCCCGGACGGCTGGATCAGGCGTCAGCCAGCACCTTGCCGGTCTCCAGCAACGACTTGAGGTCGCTGAGCACCCACGCCCAGCCGCCGCCGCCCTCGGCCGCCGGGTCCGGGTTGCCGGACACCATGGCGCCCACCGCCGGCGCGTCCGTCACGTCGTGCGTGATGGTCACCCGGCAGACACCGGGCGCCGAATCCTCGATCTCGTAGGTCAGCGTGGTGAACCCCTCGGCCGCGGTGCCCGGATCCATCAGCATCCGCCAGGTCTGCACGAGCCGGCGCGGGGCCTCCGCCTCCAGCACCTCGCCGTCCAGAATCGGGTCGGGCAGCTCGAATCCCTGCGCCGCGGCGTAGTCCAGCATCCCCTGGTTGGCCGTGGAGTGGTATCGGCCGCCCTTGGTCAGCTCGAAGTACTGCGGGGTGGCATAGCCGTACTTCGCGTTCCACTCCGGGTCGGTGATCGCCTGCCAGATCCGCTCCGGCGTGGCTTTGATCCAGATCCGGAACACCTTGGTCTCGCTCATGACTCCTCCTCCAGCGTGCGCTTCAGGTCGATGAGGGTGGTGATCTGGTGCTCGGTGTACTTGTCGATCCACCGGTCGTGGATCTGCCGGATCGGCACCGGATTGAGAAAGTGCAGCTTCTCCCGGCCCGACCGGCGGGTGACGACGAGTCCCGCCTCCTCCAGCACCCGCAGATGCTTGGCGACGCCGAAGCGCGTCATCTCCAGCTCGGTCTCCAGCTCGGTGAGCGTGCGACCGTCCCGCACGAACAGCAGATCGAGCAGAAAGCGACGGCTCGGGTCGGCCAGCGCCTTGAACACCCGATCGTCGTCCGTCATGACGCAAAGTTATGTGACCATCCGGTCACATGTCAAGCTCCCGGCGGCGAGGCGCCCAGCGTTTCGCGAGGTCGGACGCGCCGCCGTCGTCTTCACCGACCCGTCGACGCCACCCCGTGGCCGTCCCACGCTCCCGGCCCGGCGAGCGTGATCGCCGACCTGATGCGCCGCGGCCGGCCGGCGCCACCCACTCTGGATCGAGGCGGTCCGCATTCCGGACGATCCGCTCACTCCCGTACCGGGGGTCGGGTCGCGGTGGCGTGAAGGTGTGCCAGCCGGTCACCCCGTCCGGGAACGGTGCGGCGCGGGCCTCCGGCTGCCGGACGGGTAAGCCGGGTCGAGGGGGAGGGGCTCGCCGTTCATGCCGACGGCGGGCATGGTGTCGCGCCCGTCCAGCGCGGTGCTCAGCGATGTGCCGACCGTCATGCCGTCGGCGGAGCGGGCGAGGATCCGGTCCGCGCCGGCCCGCACTCCGGCCTCGCGCAGCAGCGCGGCCGGCGGCGCCCCGAGGCCACGGGCCGTGCCGGCGACCTCACCGGAGACACCGGTGAGGGTGATGTCGCGTTCGATCAGTGGCCGGCGCAGCAGGTCGGCCGGCGACAGGTCGACTATGCCGTGGATGCGCAGCCGGCACTCGCCGCAGCGATGCGTGGCACAGTCAGCGCCGTGTCCACCCGGTAGAGGTGCCCGGTGGTGGTGAGCGGTCGGGGCGCCCCGCCGTCGGGCACGGGGCGGGCCGGCGCCGGCAGCCGGATCGCTGCGCGGAATTGCGCGGCCGGGTCAGCGTCGCCGCCACCCCGGCCGCCCGGGGAACGGTTCCGCCCGCGATCGCGGGCGGGCGCCACCGCTTCGCCGTCAGCCCGGTCGCCGCCGCGAGCAGGGTCGGCCAGGGCGGTCGCGGCGAGCAGGGCCGGCTTGTCGGGGACGCCCCACCCGCGTACCGCGAAATCCTTGACGGCGACCGGAGCGGCGTCGATCACCGCGACCGGCGGTGAGCCTGCCGGGTCGCGGCTGCGAGGAGTTCCGCGGCCGCGACCCGGTGGTGGCCGCGACGATCCCGCTGATCGTCGCGGCCGGTTTGCCGCCGGTCACTTCTTCGGCATCAGGACGGAGTCGATGATGTAGACGTTGGCATTCGCGGTCTGCACGTTGCCGCAGATCACCGAGGCGGTGCCGTCGACCTTGAAGTCTTCGCCGCTGCCGGTGACGGTGAGCTTGCCACCCTGCAGGGTCTCGTGGCTGCCGGCCAGGTCGGCGGGGGTGAGCTTCCCCTTGGCCACGTGGTAGGTGAGGATGCTGGTCAGCGTCTTCTTGTCGGCGAGGACCTTCTTCAGCGTCGCCTCCGGGATCTTGGCGAAGGCGTCGTTGGTGGGCGCGAAGACGGTGATCCCGTCAGCCGAGTTCAGCGAGTCGACGAGCCCGGCCTGCTTGACCGCGCTGACCAGGGTGGACAGCAGCGGGTTGCCGGAGGCGGCGGTCGCGACCGGCACCTTGGCCATGGCCTGGAAGCTGCCCGCGTTCGACGGGTCGGCGGGCACCGCGGCGCAGCCGGGACCGAAGTTGACCGTCGGGTCGGTGGCCATGCTCGGGGCCGCGCTGGGCATGGCGGCGGTGGTCGCCGGGGCCGCCGCCGTGCCGCTGCCGCTGTTGCTGTCCGAGTCACTCCCGCAGGCCGCCAACGAGATCGCGAAGACGGTCGCGGCGGCCAGGGCGGTGAGCTTCGTTGCGCGCATGGTTTTGTTCCTCCTATATCGGGACCTTCACCCCGTATTCGGTGCGAACCATGCCGCGGATGGGTCGGATCTCAGATTGTTTTCACGCCGGCCACCATGTCGGTCGGCCGGGCCGAACCCCCGGGCGGCTCCTCGGAGACGCCGACGACCTCGGCGGACGACATGCGCTCGACGATCTTCACGACCGAGGACTGGCCGACCGGAAGGGCGCCCTCGTCCACCGGCACCCGGGAACGGACCGTCCAGAGCTGGTACACCCGCCCGCCGCTGGGTGGACCGTCAGCCGCGAGGGTGACCACGCCGGCGTCGCGCAGCCGGGAGTACGCCACGGTCACCCGTCCGCCGTCCCGCAGCTGCTCGCCGCGCAGCACCACGTCGGGGGAGCCGAGGATGGCCCGGACCCGTGCCTGCAGGTCACGGTCGGCCTCGGCGGCGGCCCGCTCATCGCGTACGCGCTGATCCTGGATCGTGTAGACCGCCGTGCCGGCCCCGGCGGCCGCGACCACGACGGCGGCCGCGGCACTGAACAGCTGGCGCCGGGACATCCGGGCCCGCGTCGCGGCCCGTTCGCGGGACGGCGTCGCCGCGGTCAGCGGCGGCGCCTGCCGGGTCGTCGCGATCGCGGCGAGCACGTTCTCCCGCAGCCGCGGCGGCGGCGCCGACCAGGTGCTGTCGGCCAGCCGCGCGGTCGTCTCGCGGAGCTCGGCCACTTCGATCCGGCAGGCCTCGCAATCGCCGATGTGCCGCTCGAAGGCGGCGCGTTCCAGATCGTCCACCGAGTCGAGCGCGTATGCGCCGACCAGCGAATGAATGTCCGCGATCATGCCGTCACCTCCACGCCCAAGCAGTCGCGCAGCCGGATCAGGCCGTCGCGCATGCGTGTCTTCACCGTCGGCAACGGTGTCTTCAACAATTCCGCCACCTGCGGATACGAGTGACCCTGGTAGTAGGCCAGGGTCACCGCCTGCCGTTGCAGCTCGGTCAGCACGTCCAGGCAGCGCCGTACCTGCTGGCGTTCCAGCCGACCGGAGACCTCGTCGGCCACCGCGTCGTACGGCGTGTCCAGCGCCGCCGCACCGGCCCGGATGGTCCGGTCGGACGCGGACTGCTCGGCGCGCACCCGGTCCACCGCGCGTCGGTGCGCGATCGTGAACACCCAGGCGGTCGCCGACCCGCGGGCCGGATCGAAGCGCGCCGCGGTGCGCCACACCTCGACCAGCACCTCCTGCGCCACCTCCTCGGCCTGCGCCGGATCCCGCAGAACCCGCCGGATCAGCCCGTACACCCGGGGGGCCACCAGGTCGTACAGTCGCCCGAAGGCCTGCTCGTCACCGCGGCCGACGGCCCGTAACAGCTCGTCGGCCAGCACCGGTGGCGCCTCGGTCTCCGGTTGGGCCACCGGCGTGAGGTGCTCCGCCCGGCGGCTCGTGCCGCGTTCCACCATGAGGGTCAGCCCTTCTCCGCGCCCGGTCATCCACCCCGTACTTCGCAGCCCTGCCCGCTCCGGATGGGTCCTTCTTTCCGCCATGGTCCCGCACTGCCCACGAGTGATCCGGTGGATCCTTCGTTCTACTATCATCGAACTAATCGTGCGGAGGTCGCGACATGCGTGTGCTGCTGCATCCGGCGGAGGAGGACCTCCGGCTGGCGAACGTCTTCCACGCGCTGAGCGATCCGGCCCGGCTGGAGGTCGTCCGGACCCTGATCGCGCTGGGCACCGAACAGTCCTGCAACTCCCTGGGCGAGGCGATGGCCAGGTCCACCCTGTCGCATCACCTGAAGGTGCTGCGCGAATCGGGCATCACGCAGACCCGGCTGTCCGGCACGCATCGTTTCGTGAAGGTCCGCACCGAGGAGCTGGAGCGGCGGTTTCCCGGGCTGCTGAGCCTGGTGACGGCTGCCGCTTGAGGGCGCCGGCCGCGGCGAACACACCGAGGGACACCGCGTACGCGACGACGGTGAACGCCGCGACCCCATGGAACCCGGCGACGCCGGCCAGCAGCACCCCGCCGGCCACGCCGCCCACCGTCGATCCGGCGTACATCGCGGCGTTCGACAGCGACGACACGGTGCCGCGCGCCGCCGTGGCCCGCGACTGCAGCATCGTCATGAAGACCGGGAAGATGAAGCCACCCACCAGGAAGATCACCGTCAACAGCGTCACCGCGATGCCCAGACCCGGCGCGAACGGCAGCATCGCATAGCACAGCATCAGGATGGCGTACGCGGTGAGCAGCGCCGTGCGTTGCCCGATCCGTCGCACCAGCCGGCTGCCGAACAGCGCTCCGGCCGTGTTGCCGAGACCGAGCGCGATCATCGCGGTGCCCACCTCGGCGACCCCGAGCCGGAAGTCACGGGTGAGCCACGATCCGATGAACGAGAACGCCTCGAAGTTGCCGGTCTGGAAGACCAGGTAGGCCAGCAGGTAGAGCACGAGCGTCCGATCCCGCAGCACGGCAGCGTAGGTCTGTCGGATCCCGCCCGCCGACGGTGACCCTACCGACGGGAAGAGCCGCGCCAGCGCCAGCCACAGGAGCACCGACGCCCCGGCCACCACCCAGAACGGCGTATGCCACGACACCGCGGCCAGCCAGCTCCCGACCGGAACGCCGACCACCTGCGCGATCGACAGCCCGGCCGTCGCGAATCCCATCGTCCGGAGCACGACCTCCGGCGCCACCAGCACCGGAATGGACGCCCAGATCTGCGGGGTCACGAAGGCGGCGCTCACCCCGGCCAGGAACCGGAACAGGAGCATGCTCCAGAAACCCTGCGCGAATCCGCACAGCGCGGTCGTCACCGCAAACGCCAGCAGCCCGCCGAGCAGCACGGCGCGCCGGTCCCGTCCGTCGGAGAACGGGCCGGCGAACAGGGCCAGCCCGGCATAGCCGAGCGCATACGCGCTCACCATCCACCCCGAGACACCGGTGCCGACGCCGAATGCCTGGGAGAGGGTCGGCAGCAGTGGCGCCACCAGAAAGGTGTCCGTTCCCACCACGAACAGCGTCGCGAACGCCAGTAACGACACCCTGCGCGCCCCGGTCGATGCCATACCCGCCTCTTTCTTTGTTCGTAAAACATCGAACTTTCGAAGAAGGTAGTACGTACCGGGGCTGATCGATGGCCCGCGCGATCCGACGCAACGAAACGGGGGACGGCAGATGCCGTCCCCCGCTCGTGTATCGGCCCGGTCAGCCGACCTGGTAGCTGTACGGCAGGTCGATCAGCTCGTCACCGGAGACAGTGATCTGGCTGAACGTGTCGACGTACAGGTGACCGCGCACCGTGGTGCCGCGCGGGGCGCTCGGGGTGATGGTCACCAGGATGGTCGCGGACCTGCCCGGAGCCACCACGATCGGCGCCGGGGCGGCCGCGGCCCGGCTCCCGGCCGCGGTGACGAACCGGCCGGCCTTGGCGTTGGCCCGCACGGCCGAGGACAGCGCGCTGTCCGGCGCGCCGGACAGCGCGGTCTGCCAGAAGTCACCGGTCGACGAGGTCACCGCCGGGTCGAAGAGCCGGGTGTGGGCCACCGCCGCGACCTGCACCGTGCCGATCGGCGCCGGTCCGTCGAACGGCCCGCTCTCGCCGATGTCGGCGGCCCAGACGCCCGGCGACACCAGCGGCGCCTGCACCTTGACGACCGCGCTGTTGCCCTGCGCGGCCGAGTAGACCTCCGGCTCACCGGAGTTGTAGAAGACGTCCAGGTTCACCGGGAGGGTGGCGGACGCCTGGAAGGTCACGCCGGTGCTTTCCGACGGCACGATCCACTGCGGGACGATGCCGGCCGGCACCGGCAGATCGATGGTCCCCGGCGCACCGGAGATCTCGGCCAGCGGCAGGTCGCCGGTGGTGGTGAGGCGGCCGTCGACGAAGTACGCCAGCGGCGCGGCGCCGGTGTTGGTCACCGTCACCGGCACGGTGACCGGCTTGCCCGCGGTCAGCGTGGCCTTGGACGGCAGCGCCGCCGACACCTTCACCGTGTTGAAGGTGAGCTTGCCGGTGAACGGCTGGCTGACCTCGGCCCCACTCTGCGGGTTGGTGAAATCGAGCGCCAGCGTCCAGCGACCGGCCCGCGGGTTGCGTCGGTACAGCTGCAGCGACTTGTCGTTGGTCGCTTCGCCGGCCGCGGTCACGTACCGGTTGCTCTGGTACGAGTAGACCTGACCGTCCGGCGACGTCAGCACGCCGGAGAACTGCACCGCCGGGTCGGCCACCGAGACACTCACGCCAAGGTCCTTCTTACCGGCCGGCACGTCGATGTAGTAGAAGTTCGACTGGGCGTTCCCGCCGGCGCCGGCACGGCCGTTGCCGCCCTGCAGGACTCCGGAGAAGCTGTTGCTGTCACGCCCGGCCGGGATCAGCGTGCGGGCGGTCAGCGGCACCGAGACGGTGACGCCGAGCGGGGTCGACAGCTGCACCGAGGCGCTGGTGTCACCCGGGTTCGACGGCAGCTTCGTGCTGACCGTGACCTTCTTGCTCGCCCCCGGCGCCAGCGTCACCGTCGACGGCGACACCGTACCGAAGCGGGCGAAGTTCGAGGTCGAGACCTGGTAGTGGACCGGGCCGTTGAACCCGACCGCCTTGGTGATGAAGATGATCGCGGTCCAGGTGCCGAACGCCGGGTAGTGCACGTCGGTGTGGCCCCAGTTGCCGGCGCCCTGCGCGAACGTGTAGGACGTGAACGTGCCGTGCGGGTCGATCAGGCTGGCCTTCAGCGCTCCCGGTGCGGACGCCCCGGTCAGCGCGAAGTCGAGCCGGTCGGCACCGACGCCGACGGTGAACTTCTGGATCACGTAACTGCGCACGATGCCGGTCGAGTCGACGAAGGTCGGGGCCGTCGCCGAGTTCAGCGTGACCGTGCCGTTCGTCGTGCTGGTGGCCTTCCCGAGCGTCCGGGTGGACAGCCGCACGGTCTGGGTGTTGCGGCTGACGTTGGTGATGCCCAGCTTCGAGGTGACGGTGTGGCCGGGCTGACCGGCGACCGACAGCTGGCTGCGGTCGACGACGAGCGAGGTGCCCTGCGCCTGCGGCGCGCCGTTGCCGTCCTTGAAGCTCAGCGCGGCGCGGACCGCGCCGAGCGTGTCGAGCTGGCCGGCACCCTGCTGGGAGGCCGGGTAGCCGAGGTCGGTCGCGGTGCTGGTGAGCAGCCGCTTCACCAGGTCCGGGGTGGGCCGGTCGCCGCCGTGCGTCCGCTTGTACGCCTCGATGACCAGTGCCGCGGCACCGGCCGTGAACGGTGATGCCTGGCTGGTGCCACCGAAGTTCTGGAGCGACGCCGGGTCACCCTTGTCGTCGGTGCAGTCGACGTAGACGTCCGGATTCGGCGTGCAGAGCGCCCAGCCGAGGTCGCCCGGAGCGGCCAGGTCGGGCACCCGGTTGCGCTGGGTCACCCCGCCGGAGCTGATCTGCGAGATGTTGCCGCTGGCCCAGGTGCCGTTGGAGAAGTCACGGGCGCCCGAGTAGCCCTCCTGCAGGTACGACCGGAACGTCGTCGACGCGGCGACGGAGATCACCTTGGCGCTGCTGGCCGGCGATCCGACCGTGCCGGTCAGGCCGGCGTCACCGGTGCTCGCCACGACCGTGACACCCGCGTCGACGGCGGCGTCGTCGGCCAGCGAGATCGGGTCGTTGCCCAGGTCCGGGAACGGGTTCGAGCCGAACGACTCGTTGATCACGTCGACCCCGGCCACATTCACCGCGTAGTCGAGAGCTTCGATGAACCGGGAGGTGGGCGCGGTGGGGGCGGCGCCGAACACCTTCAGGCCGACCAGGCTGGCGCCCGGTGCGATGCCCCGCACGGTGATGGTGCAGCCGGCCGGCAGCGGGTGCGCCGGGTTGACATAGGTCGACAGGTCGTAGACCTGGCGGCCCTGCGCGGCGATCGAGCTGGCGTCACCGAAGGCCTCGGCCGACGAACTCGGCGCGTCCGGACCCTCCTCGGAGAAGTCCTTGTAGTCGACGAAGACGTGGCTGCCGTCGGCGCGGACGAAGTCCGGATTGTTGATGTCGATGCCGTCGGCCAGCCAGGCGACCTTCACCCCGGCGCCGGTCGCCAGCGACTGCGCCTGCGGCGTCGCCGGATTGCCGAACGCCGTGTTCGTCGTCTGCAACGCCTCCGGCTCGAGCAGCGGCTTGCTCGGATCGGTCGGGCAGATCTGCGCCGCTTTGCTGGTCGCGGGGCTGGTCCGGGTGGCGGCCGCCGCCTCGGGCCGCCCGGCCACCGGCGTCTTGGTGATCGGCAGGTCCGGGAAGACGGCGGCCACCGACGGATCCGCGGTCAGGGCGGCGATCTGCGCGGCCGTCGCGGTCCCGGCGAACGCGTTGACGTTCGAGAATCCGTGCAGGTCGCGGAAACCCGCGGACCGGGCGCGGCTGAGGAGCGGAGCCTGGTCCTTACGGTCGGCGAGCGCACGCGGCGAATTGCTGCTGCGGGTGACCTTCAGGTCCTTGTGCTGGTCGCGCAGCATCACGATGACGCCACGAGCCGGCTGGCCGGCGGTGGCCGGCAGCTTGACGACAGGGGGCGCCGCGAACGCCGCCGCCGGATAGGCAGCGGCGGTCAGGACCCCCAGGGATACCAGAGATGCTGTCAGCACCCCTCGTGCCGAACGTGGCATGCAGTGCTCCTCGCGCGCGGCGACCGGGGGGAGCCCCACCTGGCTCCTCAAGATCCCGATCAACCTCTCCGCGATCTTTCATCGCCGTATTCGGATGCACAAGTATCGGTCGATGTCGGTCTCCGACACACTTGTGACATCGAGCGCCGCCGCGGGCCGACCGTTCGTGGTGCGAGGCTGTCGGCATGGAGTTCCTGTGCTACCACCGAGACCGCCCCGGCTCGCTGGCGCTGCGTCACGAACTGACGGAAGCCCATTGGGCATACATGGATCGTTTCGAGAAGGAGATGATCGCCCGCGGCCCGACGCTGTCACCGGACCGCACCGCTCCGACGGGAAGCCTGCACATCGCAGATCTCTCCGGTGCTGCCGCCGCCCGCGCATTCGCCTTCGACGAGCCCAACCATCAAGCCGGTGTGTACCGGGACCTGGTGCTGCGGCGATGGCGGAATGCCCTCGGACGTACGATGTGGGACTTCCCCGGTGGCCCGGTCGATGACAATGGGTACCTGGTGCTCGGTTTCGGAGCGGGCCCGGCCGTCGATCTCGAGGTACCCGCGGGGCGACATGATCTGATCGCCTACGGCCCGCTGCTGTCCGACGACGGCGCGACCTGGCTCGGCACGGCGTCGCTGCTCGTGGCCTCGGACCCGGAGGCGGCGTGCGCTCTGCTGACGCGTGATCGGTACGACTCGGTGGAGGTGCACCGTTGGGCACCCGGTGGAAGACGATGACGCCCGCCCGTGCCTGCCGGTGGTGGCGGATCGCGGGGCGATCGGCAGGACACTGTCGCGGCGGCGGCTCCCGTGATGGCAGCGGAGACACCGGTGGCGGAGCCGGTCGTCCGTAACCACAGGGAGCCGGCGCTCACCGGGTTGAGGCCGGGTGCCGGGTTTAGGGGATTCTCCGCGGGTATCCGCACGTCGGGAAGCCGTTCGCCAAGCAGGTTGCCGGCTGGACGAGTCGCGGTCGGGCAGTGGCGCGACCGGCGGCTCCGCGCAGGCCACCCGCATCGAGCGCATCGGCCCGACGCCGGTGGCGCGAGCCAACCACAAGGGAGGACCCATGGAATTGACGGCCACGACCACCGTTCGCAAACCCGCGGCGGAGGTGTACGGGTTCTGGCGTGATCTGGAGAATCTGCCGACCTTCATGGCGCATCTCGAGCAGGTCCGCACCACCGGTGACCGGACGAGCCGGTGGACGGCCGACGCCCCGTTCGGCAAGGACGTCACCTGGGACGCGGAGATCGTCGAGGAGATCCCCGGCGAGCGGATCGCGTGGCGCTCGACCGGGAACGCCGACGTGCCCAACGCCGGCACCGTGCGCTTCCTACCGGCCCCCGACGGTGTGAGCACCGAGGTGCACGTCGCCCTGACGTACGACATTCCGGGTGGCGCCGTGGGCAAAGCGGTCGCCAAGTACTTCGGCGAGGAACCGCATCAACAGCTCGACGACGATCTGCGCCGGCTCAAGCAGGTGCTGGAGACCGGTGAGGTGGTCCGATCCGACGGCGCCCCGTGGGGCAAGCGGGCGCGCAAGGAGTTCCCGCAGCGTCCGGCACAGCCGCTGTCGGACGAGGAACTGGCGAAGGGAGCGGACGCGTGAGGGCGAACACCTGGGCGGGGCGTAACAAGGTCGAGGTCCGCGACGTTCCGGATCCGAAGATCCTGAACGGGCGCGACGCCATCGTGCGGATCACCTCCACCGCGATCTGCGGCTCGGACCTGCACCTGGTCGACGGCTACGTGCCCACGATGCAGGACGGCGACATCATGGGCCACGAGTTCATGGGCGAGGTGGTCGAGGTCGGGTCCGGGGTGTCCGCGGACCGGCTGCGGGTCGGTGACCGGGTGGTCGTGCCCTTCCCGATCGCCTGCGGCGCCTGTGCCGCCTGCGTCGCCGAGCTGTACTCCTGTTGCGAGAACACCAATCCGAACGCGGGAATCGCGGAGAAGATGTTCGGTCACCCGGTCGCCGGGATCTTCGGCTACTCGCATCTGACCGGCGGGTTCGCGGGCGGCCAGGCGCAGTATGCGCGGGTGCCGTTCGCTGACGTCGGCCCGCTGAAGATCGAGTCCGACCTGACCGACGAGCAGGTGCTGTTCCTGTCCGACATCCTGCCCACCGGCTACATGGGCGCCGAGATGTGCGACATCCAGCCCAGCGACGTGGTGGCGGTGTGGGGCGCCGGCCCGGTCGGCCAGTTCGCCATGGACAGTGCCCGGGTGCTGGGCGCCGCGAAGGTGATCGCCATCGACAAGGAGCCGTACCGGCTGCGGATGGCCGAGCAGGCCGGCCACATCCCGGTGAACTTCGACGAGGTCGACGTGCGGTCCCGGCTCCTGGAGCTGACCGGTGGACGAGGACCGGACAAGTGCATCGACGCGGTCGGCCTGGAGGCCACCCACGGCAGTGCGCACATCGCCGCGTACGACCGGATCAAGCAGGCCGTGCGCTCGGAGACCGACCGCCCGCACGCGCTGCGCCAGGCCATCATGTCGTGCCGCAGCGGCGGCGTGGTCTCGGTCATCGGCGTGTACGGCGGCCTGCTGGACAAGTTCCCCGCCGGTGCCTGGATGAACCGGTCGCTGACCCTGCGCACCGGCCAGTGCCACGTGCACCGCTACATGAGGCCGCTGCTGGAACGGATCGAGCGCGGTGAGATCGATCCGACTCGGATCATCACCCACACGCTGCCGCTGGACGAGGCGGACCGTGGCTTCGAGATGTTCAAGAACAAGCAGGACGACTGCGAGAAGGTCGTCCTCAAACCCTGACCGCCACCCGAATCCGGTGGGCCCCCGTCGCCGGCGATCCGTCCATGCATGTCATGAACACCCCCGGCCCGAACCCGGGCCGGGGGAGCAACCTGCGACGAGGAGGCAGCAATGAAGGCAGTGGTGTACGAGGGACCGCGACAGGTCAGCGTCAAGGAGGTGCCGGACGCGCGGATCGAACGGCCCACGGATGTGCTGGTGCGCGTCACATCGGCGAACATCTGCGGTTCGGATCTGCACATGTACGAGGGCCGGACCGACTTCGAACCCGGCCGCTGGTTCGGGCACGAGAACCTGGGCCAGGTCGTCGAGGTCGGCGACGGGGTCGACAAAGTGCAGGTGGGCGAGTACGTGGTCCTGCCGTTCAACATCTCCTGCGGGCATTGCAAGAATTGCGAGCGGCAGCTGACGAACTACTGCCTGACCGCTCAGCCGGAGCCGAAGATGGCCGGCGCCGCATACGGTTTCGCGGACATGGGGCCATGGGCGGGGGGACAGGCCGAACTGCTCCGGGTGCCCTGGGGCGACTTCAACTGTCTGCGGCTGGGTGCGGACGCCGAGGAGCGTCAAACCGACTACGTGATGCTGGCCGACATCTTCCCGACCGGCTACCACGCCACCGAGATGGCCGGCGTGCAGCCCGGTGACCAGACGGTCATCTACGGCGCCGGTCCGGTCGGTCTGATGGCCGCCCTGTCGGCGACCATCCGCGGAGCGAGCAAGGTGATGGTCGTCGACCGGCACCCCGACCGGCTGCGGCTGGCGGAGTCGATCGGCGCGATCGCCATCGACGACTCGAAGGTCGACCCGGTGCAGGCCGTCCTGGACCAGACGATGGGACTCGGGGCGGACAACGGCTGCGAGTGCGTCGGCTATCAGGCGCACGAGCCGGACGGCCGGGAGCAGGCCAACCTGACGATGAACCGGCTGGTCGCCTCGGTGCGCTTCACCGGGAGGATCGGCAACGTCGGCGTCTTCGTGCCCCAGGACCCGGGCGCCGGCGACGAGCTTGCCAAACAGGGCAGACTCGCCTTCGACTACGGCATGTTCTGGTTCAAGGGCCAGCACATCGGCAGCGGGCAGGCCCCGGTCAAGAAGTACAACCGGCAGCTGCGCGACCTGATCGCCGCCGGCAAGGCCGAACCGTCCTTCATCGTCAGTCACGAGCTGCCCCTCGACCAGGCGCCCGAGGCCTACGAGCACTTCGACAAGCGCGACGACGGCTGGACGAAGGTCGTCCTGCACCCCGCGATGGCCGGGGCAGGTGCCTGAGATGGCCGGAGAGCTCAACGGACGCCGGATCGCCATCCTCGCCGCCGACGGGGTGGAACGCGTCGAACTGGAACAGCCGCGGCAGGCCCTCGACGGCGCAGGCGCCCGCACCGTCGTGGTCTCCATCGCCGGCGGTGAGATCCAGGCGCGCGACCACGACCTGGAAGCAGCCGGCGCCTTCACGGTCGATCAGCTGGTCGGCGAGGCATCGGTCGACGACGACGAGGCGCTGCTGCTGCCGGGTGGCACGGTGAACCCGGACAAGCTGCGGATGGAACCCGCGGCGGCGCGATTCGTGCGGGACTTCGTCCGTTCCGGCAAGCCGGTCGCCTCGATCTGCCACGGCCCGTGGAACTTCGTCGAAGCGGCGTCGCCCGCGGGCGACGGCTGACCTCGTGGCCCAGCGTGCGCACCGACCTGCGCAACGCCGGGGCGGAGGTGGTCGACGAGCCGGTCGTCACCGACGGCAACATCACCACCAGCCGGTCCCCCGACGACCTGCCGGCCTTCTGCGAACGCATCCTGCACGAGTTCGCCAAAGCCCCGCAGCCCGTCGGCGCCGCGGGCCGGGCCTGACCTCACCCGGGTCGGCCGCGGAGTCGGTCATCTCGACCGGGGTCTGCTGTTCCGGAGTGGAATGGGCGCGAAGACATCGATGGTGTCAGCGGGCCTGGGCGTCCGCATCCGGGGACAGCCTCCACGCGGCCGGGAATCCGGAAGGCTGGGCCGTGCCGGCGGGCAGTACCGGCTGTACCCGCTCCCGTTGGTCCGCAGGCAGTGCGTCGAGCAGGCGGCGCACTGCCGGCCACACCTCCGTCGCCGGCGGTGCCCCCGGCGCACCGACCAGGAGCAGGAGACGATCAGGATCGGCAGGGATCCGCCGTACGGCGTCGTCGTCCTCCCGATCGGGACGTATCCACAGGCCGCATCGGACCACCTCCACCAGCCAGCCGTCGGCGAGCCGTTGCAAGCCGGTCCCCACCGTCGAAGCGTGTGGCAGAGGCGGCCGCCAGTGCAGCAGACGAGGTGCCCTGCCGGGCTGAAACCGCAGCTGCTGGGCCGGGGGCCGCCAGACCGCGCGGCCCGCGGCATCCACCACGGTGCGCACCGCCACGTCGTCTGCCTCGACCGCGGGCATGCCCGCGTCGACGCGGACGGAGGCGACCGCGTCGCCCGGCAACCGTACGGCGAGTTCGTCGACGAGGTGGCCGCCGGACCCGTACGGGATGAGCAGGGGTTCGTCGCCGATCGTGGGCGCGAGCCGGCGGATGTACTCGGCCACTTCTGCCGCCGGGAGCACCGGATCGCCGGGACGGCCGATGACCAGGGACACCGAGGCCGGATCGACCGGCACCGCGAAGACCGGGTCATCGGGCGCGACGACCCGGTCCGCGGTGTGCAGCCAGAGTCCGGCCGGGATCGGCGTCGCCCGCAGCGGCGCCTCCGCCTGCGGTGGCGGGGTCAGCGTGCGCTGCCACCTGGGGGCGGGGTGTCGTGGTCCGTCGACGACGGGTTCGGCCCCGGGGCGGAATGTCCGCCACGCTCCGCCGAAGGCGAACAGCGCGTCGGGGAGGACGATCACCGGTCCGTCCGGGGCGATCACGGGGAGGTTCAGCGACTCGGCAAGGTGCCGGGCCGCACACCAGCCGTCCGGTCCCGGTGCGCCCGCCCCCGGCAGCACGAGCCGTACCGCCGCACACTCCGGTGCCAGTCCGCGGTTGAGCAAGGACCGCAACACCGGGATGTCCGGCACCACGGTGGTGTGCACCACCACCGTGGTCACGTGGGTTTCGCCGGGCAGCTGTGGCAGCTCCGGCAGATCCTGCTCAGCGTCGCCGTCAACGACCAGAAGCGTCGATCCGCGCTGGCGGATCCTGGGAACGGCAGGGTTCTCGAACAGTGGTGGCTCCTTCCGTGTCGTGGCCTTCGGCAGGAAATCGGCAGGCGTCACTCGGCGCGGCAGTCTGCCCGCAGCGCGGAGACGCCGAGGTGGTCGCCCTCGCGTCCGCTGCCCCAGTCGACGCCCCGGGTCACCAACTGGACTGAGATCTCGCCCGAGGTGACGCTGTACCGGCCGGCGTCGACCCAGCGGCCCTGGTTGGCCGACTGGTCGACGTCGAACTCGGCGACGACGTCCGCATCGATGTCGTCATCGGCACGGAGCAGGTAGTGTGCCGGCTCACCCGCCGCGTCCTTCGGGTTGCCGGTGCCGGGCACATAGACGCCGACGGCGCAGCTGCCGGTGCGGACGGTTCCGGTGCGGAACCACCACACGATGACGTTGTCCCGGTCGTCCCTGGTCGGTGAGCCGCTCATGGGCACGGCTGCGACCCGCCCCCCGCAGCCGTCGGAGGTCCAACCACCGCGGGACGGGAAGTACCAGTCGCTGGCCTGACCGCTCACGTGGTAACCGCGATCCGCGCTCTGCGGACAGCTCTCGCCGGCCACCGCCACGAACCGGGAAGCCTCGGGCGTCCTGGCCGCCGCTGACGATGACACCTTGCGCAGCTGCGTCGCATGCGGCTGCGGGGAGGCGGGCGTCGTAGCGGGCTCGCTGCCCGCGCCGGGCAGCTCCGTTCCCGCGCCGGGCGGGGTGGACACCATGGCGCTCGGACCGTCGACCACGATGCCGTTCCGTCCGTCCCCAGTGGCACTCGGCGCGCCCCTGTCGTGATCGGGAACGAGAATGATGAGGCCGACGGCGACAGCGGTGGCCACGCCGGCCGCCACCGCCACCGGACGGCGCAGTGACCGGGCCGGGGCGTGACCACCCGTCCCTCCGCCGTCGGCAGCCGCGGCCGAGCCGGCCCGGCCGGTGCAGTGCGGCGCGATGCCGGTCGGTGCGATGAATCCGGCCCAGCTGCTGCTGACACCCGGCTTCTCGGAAGGCCGATGCCGACCGGCCGGCCTGACCGTCTCCGAGGTCAACACGAACAACGGACGTCGCAGCGTGAACTCGCCCGACGACCGATCTTCGGGGCCGCCTTCGTCGTTGTGCGTCACACCGGGCCCTCTACCGTCCGCCGCGCCGATCATGATTTCGGCATGCTACGGGCGGGGGACCTGCGCGAACAGGCTTTGTTACGACCTTTGCCGGTTCGTTGCGAGCGAACGCTCTCTCGCCGCGGCGGCCATTCTCGCGGCTACGGCGGAACTGGACATTCAACCTCAAGCCGCCCGCTTCGCCGCACCACGCGTACTCGTCTCGCCGCCCCGGCATCGGCACCGTTGCCGGTGGCAAACCGCGAAGTGGCGCGGCAGCTGATCGCCGGGCGTATGGCGCCCCACCCGCAGCGATCGTGAGCCGCCTCGAACGAGATTTCACGTTGGCCGGCCCGCCGGCCGCGCGGTCCGACCGTGCCGCGCTCGCGCGGCGCCTTGATCCATGGCGCTGTCTCCCATCCGCTGTCCGCGGTTTACTCGACCAGCGACGGCTCGGCAAGGAGATCGCCAAGCGATCCGTCCAGGACACGGTGCAGTTGGTGGGGCTGCGAGGAGCGCTATTTCGCGACGCCATGCTCGGCGTAGACGGGACGTGCCCCTTGCCGGGCTGCGGCCGCGGTCGTGATTCGACGTGCCAGGCGAGCCGGTACGTACGTCTCAAGATCGGTGATGGCCACGAATCGCCAATCGGCCAGCTCGCCGTCGACGAAGTCGATCCGGGCTCGATCTCTCTCGGGAAGGATGCCGCCGTCGAAGATGAACAGGAGCTTGTCACCCTCGCCTGTAGCGGGTGCCCAGTCGACGATCAGGTGGTCACCGATGGCCGGCGAGAGCCCCAGCTCCTCGGCGACTTCACGAATACAGGCAGCCTTCGGTGATTCGCCGGCTTCAACGTATCCGCCCGGTATCTCCCACCCGGTCTTGTAACTCGGCTGGACGAGGAGCACGCATCCTGCCTCGTCGAAGAACAGGACGCCGGCGGCGACCTGCGGGCGGGAGACGTCGGGCGGTTCGTTGGGGCTGGTCACGCTTGGAAGGTATCGGCACCGGAGCAGCACCCTTGTGCGGGTTCCCATCCGCATCCTGCTGCGGTCCGCAGCTCGCTGCGTGATCTCCCTACTCACCTGACTCACGATCTGTGCCGAACCTGCCGCACCGCCCCCGGTGTCCGTTCCCGGAGGCGGGCGGCGGCCGTCGATCTTTAAGGAGCCGTGCCGTGACCGCAATAGGGAGCGCGACCAATGAGCGGCTTCTTGTCCGCTGGGGTCCGTGAGCCATCGGACTTCGCGCAAGCTCGGCTCGATCGGCACGTGGCGCCGCGCGGACTGCGGCGAGGAGGACCCGTACTCGCTCCGCCGCGTCGCGCCCGGGTGGTGGCCTACAAGATCATCCGGGCGGGTGAACGACGAAGGCCCTGGTCGGAGGGACAACCCCTGACCTGGGCCTCCGTTGCGGAGCGGGCGACGAGAATCGAACTCGCGTAATCAGTTTGGAAGACTGAGGCTCTACCATTGAGCTACGCCCGCGAGGCCCCGGATCGCTCCGGGTCTCGGGCACAGCTTACTGAATCATCTGCCGTCCGCGCGAACCGGATTCCCCAGCAGGTGACTCCAGCGCACACGCGGGTGAGCAGACCGCATACACTGGCCGACGCCACGGGGTGTGGCGCAGCTTGGTAGCGCACTCGCTTTGGGAGCGAGGGGCCGTGGGTTCAAATCCCGCCACCCCGACTGATTACTAACTATCCGCAGCAACAAGGAGTACGCCTGTGAAGAGCACCGTCGAGACTCTGAGCCCGACCCGGGTGAAGCTCGCCATCGAGGTGCCGTTCGACGAGCTCAAGCCGAGCCTGCAGAAGGCGTACCGGGAGATCGGCGCGCAGGTTCAGGTGCCGGGCTTCCGAAAGGGCAAGGTGCCGTCCGCGGTGATCGACCAGCGCGTCGGCCGGGGCGCTGTGCTGAACGAGGCCGTCCAGGAGGCGATCCCGCAGCAGATCCTCGCCGCGGTCCAGGAGCACGACGTCAAGACGCTCGGCCGCCCTGAGGTGGAGATCACCGAGTTCGCCGACAACGCGCCGCTGAAGTTCACCGCCGAGGTGGACGTGCGGCCGGAGATCGTGGTTCCGGACCTGTCGACGATCAGCGTCGAGGTGCCGGCCGTCGAGATCGGCGACAACGAGATCGACGAGCAGATCAACGGCCTGCGGGAGCGTTTCGCCACGCTGAAGACGGTGGAGCGGGCCGCTGCGGAGGGCGACTACGTCCAGCTCGACCTGAACGCGACCGTCGACGGCGAGGAGGTGCCGGGCGGCTCGGCCACCAACATCTCCCACGAGGTGGGCAGCAAGCAGCTGCTCCCGGGTCTGGACGAGGTGCTGGTCGGCCTGTCCGCCGGCGACGAGACCACCTTCACCACCCAGCTGGTCGGCGGCGACTTCGCCGGCCGTGACGCTGACGTGAAGGTCGTCGTGCGCACCGTCAAGGACAAGCAGCTGCCCGAGATCGACGACGACTTCGCGCAGCTGGCGAGCGAGTTCGACACTCTCGAGGAGCTGCGCGGCGACCTGCGCGAGCGGCTCACCAAGGTGAAGAAGGTCGAGCAGATCTACGCCGCCCGTGACGAGGCTCTCAAGCAGCTCGTCGAGGCCGCGAACATTCCGGCCCCGGAGGGTGTCGTCAAGGACGAGGTCGAGGGCCGCAAGCAGGCCATGACCGACCAGCTGGAGCGGATCGGCGCCACCCTGGCCGACTACCTCGCCTCCGAGGAGAAGACCGAGGAGCAGATCGACCAGGAGCTGACCGAGGCGGCCCAGGAGGGCGTCCGGATCCAGCTGCTGCTCGACACCGTCGCCGACGCCGAGGACGTCCAGGTCACCGACGACGAGTTCGGTCACGAGATCGTGCACCGGGCGCAGCGCGCCCAGATGCAGCCTCAGCAGTACTACGACCAGCTGGTCCGGTCGGGCGCCGCGGCGGCCGTCTTCGGCGACGTGCGCCGGGGCAAGGCCCTCGCCTCGGTGATGGAGCAGGTCACGATGAAGGACAGCGAGGGCAACACGCTCACGCTGGACGACCTGCGCGCCGCCAGCGAGGACGAGCACGCCGGTCACAACCACTGATCCAGGCAGTCGCAGACGGCCACCGCGCACCGCTCACGGTCCGCGGTGGCCACTGCCGTTTCAGGGGTACGTACGGGGGCCGGTGCGCTGTCAGCGAACACCTGCCCGAGCGGGAAGCTGATGCGCAATCGACCGGTTAGGTTGGTCGTACGACGGACAACCTGCCGGCCGGAGCCTCGGCCGACACAGCAAGCTGTGAAGGGCTGCCATGACCGAACTCCACATCCCTGCCGGGCCCGTGTCGCGGCGCGGCGGCGACTCCCTGAGTGGCAACCTCGACGACTCGGTCTTCAACCGCCTGCTGCGTGAGCGGATCATCTTCCTCGGCAGCGAGGTGACCGACGCGGTCGCCAACCGCATCTGCGCGCAGCTCCTGCTGCTCTCCGCCGAGGACCCGGAGCGGGACATCCACCTCTGGATCAACTCGCCGGGCGGCTCTGTCTACTCGGGTATGGCCATCTACGACACGATGCAGTTCATCGACAACGACGTGTCGACCGTCGGGATGGGCATGGCCGCCTCGATGGGGCAGTTCCTGCTCTGCGCCGGCACCCCCGGCAAGCGGTACGCCCTGCCCCACGCCCGCATCATGATGCACCAGCCGTCCGGTGGTATGGGTGGCACCGCCGCCGACATCGCCATCCAGGCGGAGCAGATGCTGTACACCAAGCGCATGTTCCAGGAGCGGATCGCGTTCCACACGGGCCAGACCCAGGAGCAGATCGCCGCCGACTTCGACCGGGACCGCTGGTTCACGGCCGCCGAGGCGCAGGACTATGGCTTCATCGACAAGGTGATCACCGGGGCCGTCCAGGTCCCGGACGGTGCCGGAACGCTGAACTGAGGAGCTGAACCATGACCGACCTTTCCATGCCTCCCGGGTTCGCTCCGGTGCACAACCGCTACGTGCTGCCCTCGTTCACCGAGCGCACCTCGTACGGTCTCAAGGAGTCGAACCCGTACAACAAGATGTTCGAGGACCGGATCATCTTCCTCGGCGTCCAGGTGGACGACGCGTCGGCGAACGACGTGATGGCCCAGCTGCTGACGCTGGAGAGCACCGACCCGGACCGCGACATCCTGATGTACATCAACTCCCCGGGTGGCTCGTTCACCGCGATGACCGCGATCTACGACACCATGCAGTACGTGCGGCCCGACATCAGCACGGTCTGCCTGGGCCAGGCGGCCAGTGCGGCCGCGGTGCTGCTCGCCGGTGGCACCCCGGGTAAGCGGATGGCGCTGCCGCACTCGCGGATCATCATCCACCAGCCGGCCACCGAGGGTGGTTACGGCCAGGGTTCGGACATCGAGATCCAGGCGCGCGAGATCATGCGGATGCGGACCCAGCTGGAGGACATGATCTCCCAGCATTCGGGTCAGTCGATCGAGAAGGTCCGTAAGGACATCGACCGGGATAAGATCATGACGGCGGCTGAGGCCAAGGAGTACGGCCTGGTCGACGTGGTGCTCGCGACCCGCAAGAAGAGCCTGCAGACGGTCGGCGCGAGCAGCTGAGACACGTGACGTCAGGGGCCGGACCGGTCACGCTAGACTGGCCGGTCCCTGACACGCCCGTTTTGGGGGGTCGGAGAACAGCCCCTTTGCGGGTAACGTCGAGCCAGCATCCTCAGTTACGCGGGTCGGCAGACGATGAGATGGCAACGAGGCAATCCGTCCTCGGACACGGACCGGCCAGTGGTCAGTCGTTGAGCGCAAGGAGAACGTAGGTGGCACGGATCGGTGACGGTGGCGACCTACTCAAATGCTCCTTCTGCGGTAAATCGCAGAAGCAGGTCAAGAAGCTCATCGCGGGCCCTGGGGTCTACATCTGCGACGAGTGCATCGATCTCTGTAACGAGATCATCGAGGAGGAACTGGCCGAGACCGGCGAGGTGAAGTGGGAAGAGCTTCCCAAGCCGATGGAGATCTGCCAGTTCCTGGACAACTACGTGGTCGGCCAGGAACAGGCGAAGAAAGCTCTCGCCGTCGCGGTCTACAACCACTACAAGCGGATCCAGGCCGAGTCGAACGGCGCTCCCGGCGGGAGCAGCGACGTCGAGGTGGCCAAGTCCAACATCATGCTCATCGGCCCCACCGGCTGCGGTAAGACGCACCTCGCGCAGACCCTGGCCCGGATGCTGAACGTGCCGTTCGCGATCGCGGACGCCACGGCGCTCACCGAGGCCGGCTATGTCGGCGAGGACGTCGAGAACATCCTGCTCAAGCTGATCCAGGCGGCCGACTACGACGTCAAGCGCGCCGAGCAGGGCATCATCTACATCGACGAGGTCGACAAGATCGCCCGCAAGAGCGAGAACCCGTCGATCACCCGGGACGTCTCCGGCGAGGGCGTGCAGCAGGCCCTGCTGAAGATCCTCGAGGGCACGGTGGCGAACGTTCCGCCGCAGGGCGGCCGCAAGCACCCGCACCAGGAGTTCATCCAGATCGACACGACGAACGTGCTGTTCATCGTGGGCGGCGCGTTCGCCGGCCTGGACCGGATCATCGAGCAGCGCGTCGGCCAGGGCGGGGTCGGATTCGGCGCCCGGCTGCGGTCGATCTCGGAGCGCAACACCGACGACATCTTCAGCAAGGTGATGCCGGAGGACATGCTGAAATTCGGGCTGATCCCCGAGTTCATCGGCCGTCTCCCGGTGATCACCACGGTCCGCAACCTGGACCGGGAAGCGCTCATCAAGATCCTCACCGAGCCGCGGAACGCCTACGTGAAGCAGTACCAGCGCCTCTTCGAGCTGGACGGCGTCGAGCTGGAGTTCGACGAGGGCGCCCTAGAAGCGATCGCCGACCAGGCGATGCTCCGCGGCACCGGCGCTCGCGGCCTCCGCGCGATCATGGAGGAGGTGCTCCTCTCCGTGATGTACGAGGTGCCCAGCAACCCGGACGCCGCCCGCGTACTGATCACCCGCGAGGTGGTCCTGGAGAACGTGAACCCGACGATCGTGCCCCGCGAGTTCGTCGGCCGCCGTCGCCACGCCCGTGAGGAGAAATCCGCCTGACCGGAATCCGCGACCTGGCGAGCATCCTCGCCGGTGTCGAGAGCGGCGACCGGCACGTGCCGGACCCGTGGCTCGAGATCGTGCCACCGCCGTCGTCCGATCGGGCGGCGGTGGTGTCGTTCCCGGGTCACGTCGTCGTCGCGGCCGCGGTCGAGCCGGTCTGGGCCGAGAAGCTCGCCGGCGAGGATTTCGCCGCCCCCACCGGGCCGCGGTTCCTGACCGCCCTGGAGGACCGGTTCGGCCTGCACGCCGGCGCCTTCGACGTCTCCCTGCTCGCCACCCCCCTCGCCGGTGATCCGCCGCTGCCGCTCACGCCGCTGAACGCCAGCGGACACCCGCGGGCCCTCCGCGCCCACCGGTACCGCACCGACGTGCGGCTCTGGACGTCCCAGCACGGTCTGCTGGTCGTCGGCCGTGGTCTGGGCGGCCGCTGGGAGGTGGCGTTCGAGGTCGACCCGGCAGCGCGCGGGCGCGGCCACGGCCGGCTCCTGGCCGCGGCGGCCCGCCACCTGATCCCGCAGGACCGGCCGATCTGGGCCCAGTGCGCCCCGGGGAACGCCGCGAGCCTGCGCGTCCTGCTCGCCGCCGGATTTCAGCCGGTCGGCTCGGAAATCCTGCTGATGCCACCCACCGCCGGCTGGTGACCGGGGGCTGACGACGTACGCTCGAATTCATGCGCGTCGCCGTGTGCCAGCTGAACTCGCGGGAAGACCGCGCCCACAATCTCGACGTCGCGCGAGGCCTCCTGGAGCGCGCCGCCGCCGGCGGCGCCGAGCTTGCCGTCCTGCCGGAATATGTCGACTTCCTCGGCCGGGCCAAGGACGCGCCCCCGCCGGAGCCGGTCGACGGCGAGTTCGCCGCGTTCTTCGCCACCGCCGCGCGCGAGCTGGACATCTGGGTGCACGCCGGCTCGTTCCACGAGACCGGCCCCGATGAGCAGCGGACCTTCAACACCACGCTGGTCTTCCGGCCCGACGGTTCCCTCGCGGCGACCTATCGCAAGATTCACCTGTACGACGTGGAGATCGCGGGTCGGGTGTCCTACCAGGAGTCCCGCACCGTCGCGCCGGGCGCGGAAACCGTGGTCGCGGCGATCGGCAGCGTGCCGACTGGGCTGAGCATCTGTTACGACCTGCGGTTCCCTGAGCTGTACCGGCAGCTCGCGATCGCCGGGGCGAAGATCCTGGTGGTTCCCGCGGCGTTCATGCTGCACACCGGGCGCGACCACTGGGAGGTGCTGCTGCGCGCCCGGGCGATCGAGAACCAGTGCTACGTCGTGGCGGCCGGCCAGATCGGCGACCACGAGCCGGGACGGACCTGCTTCGGCCGCAGCATGATCATCGACCCGTGGGGGACAGTCCTGGCGCAGGTGGCCGACGGGGTGGGGATCGCGACGGCGGATCTGGACCTGGGCCGGCTGGACACCATCCGCGAGGAGTTGCCGAGCCTGGCCAACCGCCGGCTCTGAACGGAAACGGCCACTAGCGGCGGGTGGGCGCGGTCACAGGGTCTGCAACAGGTAGCTGATGACGGCGAGGCCGACCACCGCCGAGCCGACCAGCAGGAGTGCGCCGCTCATCCGGGAGGGGCCGCGCAGCAGCAGTTTCCGGGTCGAGACGACCACGGTCACCAGCACGAGCACGCCGATCACGAGCTGCCAGAGCGGCACGATCAGGTCCAGTAACCCGTCGCTCGCCGACGCCTCGGATGGGTTCATGAGGTCACTCTGTCACGGTTTCCGGCCCGGGTGTACGCCGCGCGGCCGCTGATGACCATGTTCATCGATTTGCGCGACGGACGGGCGGTCAAGTAATTTCTTCTCTGCCAGCGGGAAAGCGGTACGGACAGGCACGAAAGTGACAATCCGGATCGCCACCTCGAGGGCCGCTGCAGCGAGCTAGTCTTGTTTTCAGCGCCGGGCGGTGCGGCAGGATCTCGAAACCTCGAGGTTGCGCCAGCGAGACCGACCGGGTATAGTGGATCAGCCAGCAGGAGCCGGGCGGACGTTCGAGTCGGCCGGTCTGCATGAGCCACTTCCACATTCGTGGAAAACACTTGGGCGAGGCCAGCGAGATCCCCGGATTTCGCCGAGCGAAAACGACCAGGTAAGCTTGAACGGTTGCCTCGGAAGCGGTTCTCCGGACGGAGATCGGGTTTCGATGTGCGGTTGTTCTTTGAGAACTCAACAGGGTGCTTTAAAAGCCAGTGCCAATTATGGCAATACCCCGGCTGATCGTTTCGGCGGTCAGTGGGAGATTCCTTTGGCAACATTTTTGTTGCCGGGACAGTTTTTCAACAGATTTTGTTGGAGAGTTTGATCC
>NZ_LT827010.1:2310000-2570000 GCF_900119315.1 Actinoplanes sp. SE50/110
GGCAGCGTTCCGTCTTACTATTTGTCATACTTCTATCGCCATGACGGGCATGTGCGCGAGGCGTTGGGGGCGCCCACCCGCGGGCAGCGCGTGGCGGAGATCGAGGCGACCCTGCTGGACATGTACCGCGATGTCACCCTGACCGAGAAGCCGGCCCTGCTCGCCGAACGCGGCGGCGCCTTCTACTCCGAAGCCGCCGTCGGCCTGCTCGCCTCCCTGTTCGGCCTCGACGACGACGCCGTCCACTCGGTGAACGTCCGCAACCTCGGCACCCTGCCGTTCCTGCCCGCCGACGCGGTCATCGAGGTCTCCGCCCGCGCCGGCCGGACCGGCCCCGATCCGCTGCCGGTCACCGCTCTGCCGCCCGACCTGGCCGGCCTCATCACGCACACCTGGTCGTACGAGGAACTCGCCCTCGACGCCGCCCTGCGCGGTGGCCGCGACCGTGTCTACCGGGCGCTGCTGGCCCACCCGCTGATCGGCCAGCACGAAAGGGCCACCGCCCTCACCGACAGGCTGATCGCCGCCGGCCGTGACCACCTCGCGTGGGCCCGATGACCGCGCTGTTCCTGGCGGCCGACGGCGGCAACTCGAAGACCGACCTGGTCCTCGGTACCGCGGACGGCGAGATCCTGGCGATGGTGCGCGGCGGCACCTCGTCGCCGCACAACATCGGGCTGGACGGCACCATCGAGGTGCTCGGCAAGCTGATCGCCGCGGCCCGGGCCGAGGCCGGCCTGGCGGCGGACACCGCGATCGACGCGATCGGCGTCTACCTGGCCGGCGCCGACCTGCCCGACGAGGTGACCGCCCTGCACGAGGCGGTCACCGCGCAGGGCTGGGCGCGGCGGGTCCGGGCCGACAACGACTGCTTCGCCCTGCTCCGGGCCGGCGCCAGGCTGCCGGACGCGGTCACCGTGGTCTGCGGCGCCGGCAACAACTGCGTCGGCCGGGCCGCCGACGGCCGGACCGCCCGGTTCGTCGCTCTCGGCCCGGTCTCCGGGGACTGGGGCGGCGGCCACGACCTGGCCGACTACGCCCTGCGCGCGGCGGCCCGCGGGGAGGACGGCCGGGGCGACCCGACCGCGCTGTCCGCGGCGGTCGCCGGGCACTTCGGCCTGCCCACGGTCGAAGCGGTCAGCATCGCCCTGCACCGCGGCCACCTGTCGGCCGCCCGGATCCCGGAACTGGCCCCGATCCTGTTCCAGGTCGCGGCCGCCGGTGACGAGGTGGCCGCCGCGCTGGTGGCGCGCCAGGCCGAAGAGATCCTGGCCCAGCACCGGGTCGCCGCCGGCCGTCTCGGCCTGCTGCCCCGGCCACACTCGGTGGTCCTGGGCGGCAGCGTCCTGCAGGCCCGGCATCCCCTGCTGCACGACCGGGTGCTGGCCGGCGTCCGGGCCCAGGCGCCGTTCGCCGAGGTCACCGTGCTGGACTCGCCGCCGGTGACCGGGGCGGCGTTGCTCGCCCTGGACGCGCTGGAGGCCGGCCCGGCCGCCGAGCGGGCCCTGCGCGGCATCTTCTCCGGGCGGGTG
Organism: Actinoplanes sp. SE50/110; assembly: GCF_900119315.1. Taxonomy (NCBI): domain Bacteria; kingdom Bacillati; phylum Actinomycetota; class Actinomycetes; order Micromonosporales; family Micromonosporaceae; genus Actinoplanes; species Actinoplanes sp. SE50/110. The sequence continues at coordinate 2,311,533 of NZ_LT827010.1, forward strand.
CCGGCGTGACGAGCCCGCGTGCCGCCTTCCCCGGGCGGCCGGAGACCGCGTCGCCCGGCTGACCGGGGGACGCAGGCGGCCGGCTACCTGTCCACCTGGCGGACCGGGGGGACTCAGGCCGCCGGGGATCCGGTCGCCCGGCGGACCGGGGGACTCAGGCCGCCGGGGATCTGGTCGCCCAGCGGACCGCGGGGACCAGGGCCGCGCCGCTGATCGCGAAGATGGCGGCGGGCACCGCCCAGCCCCAGGGCGCGTGGTCGATGGCGGTCACCGTGATCAGGGCGGGCGCGAGCATGATGCCCGCGGAACTGCCGGCGTTGAAGACGCCCTGGTAGGCGCCGGCCGCGTGCTCCGCCGCCAGGTCGTAGCTGAGCAGCCAGCCGCCGGCCTGGGAGAGCACCTCGCCGGCCGTGCCGATGGTGACCGCCAGCACCAGCAGCAGGGTGGCCGGGACCGCGCCGAAGCCGTGGCTGCCCGCGATCAGCAGGCAGTAGACGGCGAGCAGCCAGCCGGCGCGGCGGCAGGCCCGGGCCGCCTGGGCCGGGTTCCGCGCGGCGCGGGTGGCCCGGACCTGGAAGATCACCACCAGCACGGTGTTGAGCAGCAGGATCGCGCCGACCACCGCGTGCGGGGCGGTGGTCTCCCGGACCACCCAGAGCGGGATGCCGACGGTGAGCACCGCGAACTGCATGCTGAGCAGCGCGTTCAGGGCGGTGACCAGCAGGTACGGCCGGTCGGTGAGCGCGTTGCGGCGGCTGGCGACGGCCGGACCGGCGGCGGTGCCCCGAACCGGCCGACGCTTGGCCGGGATGGCCGGCAGGATCGCGGCCACCACCAGGAAGGTGGCCGCGTTGCCCAGAATCAGGGCCAGGTAGGCGCCCCGGGTGTCGGCCTGCAGGGCGACCGCGGCCAGCGCGGCGCCGGCGCCGATCCCCACGTTGGTGACCGCGCGCAGATAGGCGCGGCCCGGCACCCGGGTCTCCGGCGGGAGAGTGTCGGCGTACAGCGTGTTGCGTACCGTGCCGGCCGCCCGGTCCAGCGCGGTCTCCGCGCAGACCACCGCGAGGAAGACGATGAACCCGTGCACCAGGGTGTACGCCGCCATGCCCACGGCCTGCAGGAGGCAGAGCAGCAACAGCACGCGGCGGCTGCCCCAGCGGTCCGCGGCCCGGCCGGCGGGGAGGCTCGCCGCGACCCCGCACGCGCCGGCGATGGTCAGACCCAGGCCGACCCGCGCGACGCTGAGGCCGGCGACCCGGGTGAAGTAGAGCGCGCTGGCGGTCATGAACATGCCGTTGCCGAGTGTGTTGACCAGGACCATCCCGGCGAGGCGGCGGACCACCGGATCGCGGGGGAGCAGGCTGGTGGCGGTTTCGGCCACTGTGGAACCCATGCCCCGATCCCACCGGTGACCGGGATCGGCGGATAATGATTTAGCGATGGGCTCAACCATGCGGTTCCGGATCGGCCTGGCCGACCTGGCGTCGGCCTCGCTGGCGTATTCGCCGTTGCAGGAGGCGGCGCTGAGCCTACGGATGTGGTCGCATCCCGGCTATTACGTCGAGCAGACCGGCTGGTTCCAGCGGATGCGCGCGGATTTCGACGCGCTGCCCGACCGGGATCTGCTGCGCGCGCTGGTCGCCTCCAACCGGTTCGTCCCGGACTTCCTCACCCCACGCCCGGCCACCACCCGCCCGGCCCTCGCCGACGAGCTGGCCCTGCTCCGGGCCACCCCGCCCGAGCTGGTCGGGCCGGACCTGGAGCGGACCTTCCGGCCGCACGACCGGGAGGTGCCACCCCTGCTGGCGGAGCTGGCCGCCGATCCGGAGGCGATGCTCGACCGGATCGCCCGTGCGCTGGCCGGGTACTGGGATCGCTGCCTCGCGCCGCGATGGTGGCCGCGGGCGCGGTCGGTGCTGGAGGCGGACCTGATCTACCGGGCCCGGATGCTCGCCGAGGGGGGCGCCGACGCGCTCTTCGCCGACCTGTCGCACCGGTTGTACTGGGAGGACGGCGTGCTGACGATCCGCTGGGACGGGCCACTGGAGATCGCCCGCGACCGGGTCGACGTGAACGGGCGCGGGCTGGTGCTGCTGCCCACCTGTTTCGCCCGGGGCGCGATCACCGCGATCGACCCGGACCTCCGGCCGGTGATCATCTATCGGGCCCGCGGCCTGGGCACGATGACCGAGAGCCTGCGGCCGCCGCCGGCGTTCCCGGCGCTGCGCCGGCTGCTCGGCGAGCCGCGGGCCCGCCTGCTGCTGATGCTCGACGAGCCGGCCTCGACCACCGAGCTGGCGCACCGGCTCGCCGTCACGCCGGGCGCGGTCAGTCAGCATCTGCGGGTTCTCTACGAGAGCCGGCTGGTCGACCGCGCCCGGCACGGGCGGGTGGTGCTCTACTTCCGCAGCGCGCTGGGTGACTCCCTGCGCGCCGGCACGGATCAGTGAACGGCGGCCTGGCTGTCGCGGGCGACCCGGACCAGTTCGATCAGCCCGCCGGCGTACTCCTGGGATTCGGCGTGCGCCTCGTCGAACGGCGGCTGGAAGCCGACCCCCTCCCACTGCTGGGTGGTGTCGTTCCAGCGGTCGTTGCCGACCTCGAAGTCCCACGCGTCGATGCCCAGCTCGTAGTAGAGCTCGTCGGCCGAGTTGCCGGCCGCGGAGTACAGCACGTCGGCGACCGGCCCGGTGTAGGCCGGCCAGGTCACCGTGCCCCGCGAAGCCGCGATCGCGCCCACGATGCGCCGGGCACTGTCCAGGAAGAACTTCGACTCGTCGATCGACGGGCGGGGCAGGGTGACCCGGCCGTCCGCCCGGTATGCCCCGGGCGGCCACATGAAGTAGCCGCCGTACGAGTGCACGTTCATCGCGAACCTGATGTTCGGGTGCGCCGTGGCCAGCGCGATCACGTTGCGGCTCTCCGCCTCGGACAGCTCACCGGTGCCGGAGTAGGTGCCGGACAGGCAGTTCGCGCTGCCGCCGACGTACCCGTCGAAGAACGAGCCGACCGTGTAGTTGCGGTTCACGTCGACACCCCAGGAGTCCCGGTACTTCGGGTCCCGGCTGGCGCCGGTGCAGTGGTCGACCAGGTTTTTGCGCTGGAAGTTGAAGTCGTTGAACGAGTAGTTCGCCCCGTCCGGGTTGACCGTCGGGATGATGAACACGTCCACGTTGTCGACCAGGTCGCGGGTGGCCGGGTCGGTGGCGTAGTTGGCCAGCAGCCGCTCGGCGAACTCCAGGGTGACCAGCGGGGTGGCCCACTCCCGGGCGTGTTCCTGGGAATACGCCAGCACCCCGATCTTCGAGCCGTCCCGCACCTTGCCGATCCGCAGGGCCTGCACGGTCCACGGCTTCTTCGACACCTCGGTGCCCTTGAGCCCGTCGTCGAGCCGGACCGGGGCGACCACCGGCATCGGCAGCCCGGCCGACCCGGTCTCGACGGTGGCCCGGAACCGCTGCGGGTACTTCGCGCTGATGACCGCGGCCACGTCGTCGGTGGTGCTGATCGTCTTGCCGGCGGCGTCGGTGGCCAGCCGCACGGTGAGCACCCGGTCGGCGTACGACGCGGCGAGCGGCCGGTTCGGCGCACCCGGGTCGACGGTGCGCACCTGGATCCCGTTCCCGCCCTGGTCACCGAACTTCACCGACTCGACGACCACGGCGGCCGCGGCGGGATCTCCGAGGTAGGCCACCGCCGTACGGCGATATCCCTGGGTCCTGTTCGGCAGATCGATGACGTCGACGAGCTTCGGGTACTGCCGGGCCAGTCGCTTGATCCGCGCCCGGATGTCGGTGGGCGTCATGTATGCCGCGACGAAGTCCTTCTGATACCCGGCCGGCGCGGGCGGCGGGGTGGCGCCGGGCCAGGTCGCCGGGGTGGCCGGGCGGGAGACGCCGCCGAGACTGGAACTCGCGGTGACCTTCACCGGTCTGCCGGGCAGCGGCTGCGGCAACGCGTAGTGGTACTGGTATTCGCCGGAGTCCTCGAACCGGATCAGCGGGTACGTGCCGGTCTTCCCGTCCGCGGTCGTCCAGGTCACGGTGATCTCGACGTCCGGATCGCCGGTGGCGGTGGTCGCCACCTGGGTCTGCAGGAACGTCTTCCCGCCGGTGGTCCACCAGTAGGCCTGCAGGAAATGCAGCGTGTCGGCGGCCGCCACGGCGATCCCGCGCGATGCGACGGCGCGGTGCGTCTCCTGCTGGATGAGCTGGACCGGCACCGCACCGCCGCGGGTCAGCGACGCCAGTTGCGCGGCGTCGACCACCACGTCGGCCAGGATGCCGCCGCGGTCGGACCGGGGGTGGGCGGCCAGGTCGGCGCCGGATGCGACCAGGCGGTCGAGGGCCGCCTGGCCGGTGAGCCGGAAGCGGATCAGGGCGTGCTGGCCGGCGTCGAGCGAGATCGCGGGCGCGGCCACGGTGGTGGCCGGTCGCGCCTGGGCCGGGAGCGGGGCGAGGGAGAGCCCCAGTAGTAGTGCGGCGGCGGTGGCCGCCCAACGGGCACGGGATGACATCAAGCCTCCTGGGCATCGACGGTCGTGAGATCACCCCATCTCTTCCATCGATCGATGTCAACGGGACGTGCTTGCCGGGATCAGCGTGGTCAGTAGCGGAACCGGCTGACCACGCTGTTGAGCTTGCCGGCCAGTGCGGAGAGGTGGTCAGCGGCGCGCCGGCTGGCCTGGGCGGCGTCGGCCGTGGTCGACGTCACCTGGGCGACCGCGGCGAAGCTGGTGCGCACGAGCCGGCTGTTCTCGGCGGCCTCGGTGATGGACCGGGTCATCTCGTTGGTCGTCGCCGACTGCTGCTCCACCGCCGCGGCGATCGTGTTGCTGTAGTCGTTGATCTGCCCGATGACCTGCTGTATCCGCTGTACCGCCACGCCGGCGGCCTCGCTGCTGGACTGGATGGCGGCGATCCGCCGGGTGATGTCCTCGGTCGCCCGGGCGGTCTCCTGGGCGAGGTCCTTGACCTCCGAGGCGACCACCGCGAAGCCCTTCCCGGCATCCCCGGCCCGGGCCGCCTCGATGGTGGCGTTCAGCGCCAGCAGGTTGGTCTGCTCGGCGATCGAGGTGATCAGCCGCACCACGTCGCTGATCTCCGTGCTGGACTGCCCCAGTTCACTGATCTGCCGGCTGGTGCTGCTCGCGATCTCCAGCGACTCGTTGGCGACCGCGGCGGCCTGCGCGGAGGTGCCGGCGATCTCCCGGATCGACGCGGTCATCTGCTCGGCGCCCGCCGCGACCGACTCGACGCTGGCGTTGATCAGGGAGGCCGATTCGGAGGCGGCGATCGCCTTGCCGGAAGCCTCGTCAGCGCCGCTGTTGAGGTCACCGCCCAGCTGGGCCAGCTGGTGCGCCGAGGTGGAGAGCTCGGTCACCGTGGCGGCCAGCTCGGCCATCATCGTCTGGACCGAGTCGACCGCGTGATCAAGATCGCGGCCCATCATCCCGAACTCGTCCCCGGTGGTCAGCCCGCTCGCCGAGGTGAGGTCACCACCTGCCAGGCTGGTGATTGCGGCCCGCAGCCGGCTCACCCGCCGGCTGGTCTGCCGGGTGATCAGCGTGGCAGCCGCGGCCATTCCGGCGAGCAGCGCGACGAGCCCCGCGACGATGGTCACCTGTGTCGTGCGCTTGGCCGAGGCCGCCGCCGCGGCGCGCACGCCGAGCAGGCTGCTCTCCTCGGTGCTCATCGCCTCGGCCACCGCCCGGATCTGGTCCATGACGGCTTTGCCCTTGTCGGTGAGCACCACCGTGCGGGCCGCCTCGAAGCCCTTGTCCCGGCGGAGCCCGATGGTCTCCTGCAACTCGGCGAGCTTCGCATCGACCAGCGGCGCGAGATCGTCGAGCCGTTTCTGTTGCTTCGGATTGTCCGCGGTGAGGCTGCGGAGTTGCTGCTGCTCGGTGCCCAGGTCGGTCAGTGCCTGCTGGTACGGAGCGAGGTAGGCGTCCTGCCCGGTGACCAGATAGCCGCGCTGCCCGGTCTCGGCGTCCTTGAGGCTGGACCGCAGCGCGTCGATCCGGTCGAGCACCTGATAGGTGTGCTCGACCTTGCCCGCGGTGTCCGTGAGCGTGTTCACGGAGCGGTAGACCACCACGGAGACCAGCCCGAACAGCACGCCGATGCTCGCGAAGATGAGGGCCAGTTTCCGGCCGATCGTCGCTGCCGGGCGCCCGCCGGGCGACGAGGACGTGGTGGCTGATGTCTCCGCCATGGCCCCTCCCTGACCGGCTCACACCGGAACTCGAGTCCTCCAGGATCCCTTATCGGCGCGGCGGCGGATCGTCTGAGCGGAACGGGCCGGCCCGCCTGGCCGCAGCGGAGGCGGGCCGGCCCGGTGGGATCAGCCGCGGACGTCCATCTCGTAGATGCGGGCCGCGGCGCTGCCGTCCTGCGTCGGGGTGATGACGTCGAGCCGGACGTAGCGGGCGTCGGCGTTGATCGTCGAGGTGGTGGAGTCGGCGGTGTTGCCGCGCACCGAGGCACGGACCGTCCAGGTGCTGCCGTCGGTGGAGGTGAGTACGTCGAAGTCCCGGGTGTTCCAGGCCGGGTACTCGCCGCCGGCGCCGGCGTGCCGGAGCACCACCGAGCCGATGTGGGTGGTGCCGCCCAGGTCGGTCTGCAGCCACCGGGAGGTGCTCTGCGAGCACCACTTGTCCGACCAGCCGCCGAGCCAGCTGCCGTTGAACGCCCGGTCCGGGCTTTCGGTGGCGGCGCACGACGAGTCCGCCGACGAGGCGCGGCGCAGCGCCAGGTCGGCCGGGGCGGAGGACTGCCCGTACACCTCGAATTCGTAGATCCGGGCGGCGGCGTCGCCGTTGTTGCTCGGGGTGGTGACGGCCAGCCGGACGTAGCGCGCCGCACGCGCCGGGAACGGCAGGTAGCTGCGGCTGTTCCGGGCCCCGGCGACGGTCACCACGGTGGTCCAGGTGGCGTTGTCGGTGCTGGTCTGGATCGTGTAGTCGGCGGTGTTCCAGCCGGTCGTCTCGCCACCGAGGCCGGCGTGCTTGAGCACCACCGAGGACACGTTCTGCGCCGAGCCGAGGTCGACGGTCAGCGTTTTCGGCGTGCCGCCGGTGCACCACTTGCTGTTGTTCCGGAGCAGCCCGTCGACCGCCTTGGCCGCGGTCTCGCTGCTGCCGCACTCGGCCGAGCCGCTAATCACCGGCTTGCCGGCGGCGAGGTTCGCACCCAGGTCGGGTTCGGCGATCGGCGGGGTGGCGCCGTCACCGAAACTCGGCGGCGTGTCACCGCTGCCGGTGCCCCAGGCGGAGGGCGACGACCCCATCGAGTACGTCACGCTGCCACCGGAGGCGAGATCGGCGTACCGCAGATAGTTGTGTGTCGTTGCCTTTCCGTTGACCGACAGGGACTGGACGTACGGACTGGTCGCGCTGCCGCCGGAGATGGTCAGGTCGCCGGTGGAGCGCCGGATCAGCACGCTCGGGAAGATGCCGCCGTGCACCGCCAGGGTGTCCGCGCCGGGGGTGACCGGGTACAGGCCGAGCGCCGACCACACGTACCACGCCGAGGTGGCGCCCAGGTCGTCGTTGCCGGGCAGGCCGCCGGCGCCGGTGGTGAACGACTCGCTCATCACCCGCCGCACCGCGTCACTGGCGCCGGACGGTTTGCCGGCGAAGTGGTAGGCCCACGGCACGCCGTGCTCCGGCTCGTTGCCGACGTAGAAGTAGGGCAGTGACAGTCCGCCGTTGAGCTGGGTGAAGTGGTGGTCGAGCCGCTGGATCGCGGTGCTCTTGCCGCCCATCAGGGTGATCAGGCCGCCCAGGTTGTGCGGCACCATCCAGGTGTACTGCGCGGCGTTGCCCTCGGTGTACGGCGACTCGGTGGCCGGGTTCAGCGGCCACGGGAACCCGCCGGAGCGGTTGTGGATGTACGACGACTCGCCGTTGAACAGCGACCGCCAGTACTGCGAGTGCGTGGCGTAGGTGTTGTAGGTGGCGGTGTCGCCCAGCGCGAGGGCGAACCGGCTGATCGCGAAGTCGCTCGACGCGTACTCCAGGGTCTCCGACGGGTTGCCGGCGATGTAGTGCTGGCTCTCGTACGTGCCCTCGTTGCCGCGCAGCACGTAGCCCTGCGTCGAGCCGCCGGTCGCGCTCTTCTTCATCAGGGTCAGCGCCGCCGCGGTGTCGAAGCCGCGCACCCCGAACTGGTACGCCTCGTCCACGACGATCGGTCCCGGGTCGCCGGGCATCACGAAGTCCTCGATGCTCTGCTGCGACCACTTGGGCAGCAGGCCGCCCTGCTGGCCGTCGAGCACCATCGACTTGACGATGTCGGTCATCACCTCGGGGGCGACCATCGCGACCAGCGCGGCCCACGAGCGGTAGATGTCCCAGCCCGAGTAGTTCTGGTAGATCGGGAACGACGAGGTGTGCACCGCGTTGTCGAAGCCCATGTACTGCCCGTTGGTGTCGCTGGCCACGTTCGGGTTGCTGAACACGTGGTACAGCGCGGTGTAGAACTTCTGCAGGTCGGTGGCGCCGCCAGCGGTCACCTGCACCCGGTTCAGCGCGCTGTTCCAGGCCGCGTTCGCGGCCGCCTTGACCGTGTCGAACGAGGCGGCCTCGGCGGTCGCGTTGTTCTGCGCGTTGGCCACGCTGACGAACGAGATCCCGACGGTCGCGTTGACCACGGCGTTCGACGACGTGTCGAAGGTGACGTAGGCGCCGGTCTGCGTGCCGCTCGCGGTGGCCGAGCCGGCCGAGACGGTGCCGCCGCTGAAGGTGCCGAAGCCGGTCGGTGTCCGATCAAAAAGGATCGAATAATAGATCTTGTACGTACGACCCCCGCAGAACCCACCCGCGGTGTGCTCGCCCCAGACCCGGTTGCCGCTGATGCTCACATTGCCGGCCCGGTCGCCGGTCGCCGAGCGGCTGTCGTTGATCAGGACCTGGGCCGTGGTGGTCGCCGGATAGGTCAGGCGCAGTGCCCCGGTGCGGGTGGTCGCGCTCAGCTCGGCGGTCACGCCGTACTTGTCCAGCTTGTTCTTGTAGTAACCGGGCGAAGCGGTCTCGTTGGCCTTGGTGTAGCCGCTGGCGTACGACGTCCAGGCGTTGCCCGGCGAGGAGCCGAGGGCGCCGGTGACCGGCAGGATCGGCAGGTCCTCGTTGTTCGGGCAGCCGGCCCCGTTGAAGTGGGTGAGGCTGAACGACTCGATCGTCCGGTCCCGGTCCCGGTAACCCGACGGCGAGGCGGTCGGGGTGTCCGGGCTGAACTGGGTCATCCCGAACGGCACGATCGCGCCCGGGAAGGTGCTGCCGCCGGCGCCGCCGCCGACCGGGTTGGGGGAGTTGGAGTCGTCGGTGCCGATCAGCGGGTTGACGTACGAGGTGAGGTCGGCGTCGGCGGCCTGGGCGGGACTTGCGGGTGTCGCGAACGCGGCGGCGACGAGGACGGTCGCCACGGCCAGGGTACGGAGCATTGAGCTGTCCCTTCGCGGGTTCCATGGGAGGATGACAACGTTGTCAGTAAAGATTGATAAAAGTCAATCCACCGTCGGTTCCGGAACCGGACGCGGGAGATACTCGGGGCATGCCCGCCGACGAGACGCCCGCGCGCCCGCCGACCCTCAACCAGGTGGCCGCCCGGGCCGGGGTGAGCCTCAAGACCGCGTCCCGGGCGCTCAACGGCGAGCCCTACGTCTCGCGGGCCACCGAACGCCGGGTCCGGCAGGCCGCCGACGAGCTCGGCTACCGCCTCAACGGCCTGGCCCGCGAGCTGCGCACCGGTGGCACCTCGGCGCTGGTCGGCCTGATCAGCGGCGACCTGGCCAACCCGTTCTACTCCGCGGTCGCCAGCGGCGCCGAACGCGAGCTGCGCCGGCACGGCCTGCTGCTGATCACCGTCAACAACGACGAGGACGGCGACCTGGAGAGCAGCCAGGTCCAGGCCCTGGTGGAACGCCGGGTCCGGGCGCTGCTGGTGATCCCCAGCGGCGGCGGCATCGACGCGCACAACGTCCCACTGGTCTTCCTCGATCGCCCGCCGCCGGCCGGCCGGGCCGCCGACAGCGTCCTGATCGACAACGACGGCGGCGCCCGCACCGCGGCCGCCCACCTGCTGGCCGGCGGCCACCGCCGGATCGCCCTGGTCGCCGACCTCGCCCGGACCGCCTCCCAGCAGGCCCGGATCACCGGCTTCACGGCGGCGATGCGGGCGGCCGGCAACGTGGACTGGGAGCCGTACGTGCGCACCGACGTCCACGACGCGGCCACCGCCGGCCGGGTGGTCACCGAGCTGCTCGCCCTGCCGTTCCCGCCGACCGCCCTGTTCACCACCAACAACCGGGTCACCATCGGCGCGCTGCGCGCCCTGCGCGACCACCCGGTCCGGCCGGCCCTGGTCGGCTTCGACGACTTCGAGCTGGCCGACGTGGTCGGGGTGACGGTGGTCGCCCACGACACGGTGGAGATGGGCCGGGCCGCGGCCCGCCTGGCCTACGACCGGATCGGCGGCTACACCGGCCCACCCCGCACCGTCATCATCCCGACCCGGCTGATCCCGCGCGGCTCCGCCGAACGACCTGCGGGCAGGCTCTTGCCCGGCGGGCCGCCGTCATAGATGATCTTAACCGCGCATCCGGAGATCACTGTCGATTACGAACCGACCGCCGCCGAAGTCGATGCCGCGCTGCGGGGCAACAGCGAGCGCACGCGACGCCAGTTCCTCCTCAGCGTCGTGCTGCTGCTGGCCGCCGGGCTGGGCCTGATCGCGCTGGGCACGACCGGATCGGGCGCGTTGTTTGTGGTGCTCGGTGTGGTCTCGCTGCTCGCCGGCCTGTTCTGCGTGCTGCTGGTCGCCGGCATCAAGCAGGTGCGGCAGCGGATGGCCGCCCGGCTGTGCGTGCCCACCACGGTCACCCTCGGCGCCGAACGGTACAGCTACCAGATGGCCAGTGGCCCGGGCGAGACCCGGTGGGAGTTCACCACCGTGGCGATCTCGGCCGCCTGCTGGACGCTGGCCGCCGCCAACCGGATCGTCCTGGTCATCCCGAAGCGGGCATTGACCGAGGTCCAGCAGGCCGAGTTCGGCGCCTTCCTGGCCGGACGCGACCCGAAGCTGGTCAAGACGGTCTGACCGGCAGGCGGTGCAGGGTCACTTCGGTGAGCCGGCCGGCGGTGACCGTCGCGGTCAGGTAGGTGCAGTGCGGCTGGCGGCGGCGGTCCGTCGGGGAGCCCGGGTTGAGCAGGCGCAGCCCGCCCGGCGCGGTGCTGTCCCACGGGATGTGCGAGTGACCGAAGACCAGGACGTCGGTGTCCGGGAACCGGGCCGCGCAGCGGACCTCCCGGCCGGTGGCCGGTCCGGTCTCGTGCACCACGGCCAGCCGCAGGCCGGCCAGCTCGGCGCGGGCCACCTCGGGCAGCCGGGCCCGCAGCGCCGGGCCGTCGTTGTTGCCGTGACAGGCGAGCAGTCGGGCCGAGCGCGCCTCCAGCGCGTCGAGCAGGCCGGCGTCGACCCAGTCGCCGGCGTGCACCACGACATCGGCCGCGCCGACCGCCGCCCACAGGGCGGCCGGCAGGTCGCGCGCCCGTTTCGGCACGTGGGTGTCGGCCATCAGGACCATCCGCATCGGCCGAGCCTAACCGGGTATGCCGCACCCATGGCACGAGTGAGCACCGCGGCGACCGCCGCATCCAGCCAGGTGAACGGGCCGGACGGGAGCCGGGCGCCGGCCGGGGAGGTGCACGCCTGGCTGCCCGGCACCAATCAGACGCTGTGCGGGCTGGCGCTGAGCCGGACCCGCCTGGTCCGGTTCCCGCACCAGCGGTTCGACTACCGGGCCAGCGACGTGACCGGGGCGGGGGACGACATCGGCTTCATCTGCCCGAAGTGTGTGGCCGCGACCACCCCGCGCGATCAGCGGGACGGCCGCGGCTGGAAGCGGGTCGCCCCACGCCCGTGACACGGGACGGCCGCGACGGGAAGCGCGCCGCCCCATGCCCGCTGACGGGCGGGTCAGTCGCGCATGACGGTGAGCAGGCCGGCCAGCCGGGCGGGGTCGACCGGCGCCAGGTTCAGCACCACGTCGACCGGTTCGCGCACCGCCGACGGGACCTCGGTGGCGGTGTGATCGATGGTCTCGTCCGCGCCGCGCACCGGGCCGGCGGCGATCACGTGCGCATGGGCGTTCTTGGCCAGCTGCACCGCGTAACCGCCCACCGCGCCGCCCGCGCCGTTGATCAGCACCCGCTGGCCGGCGGTGAGCTCTGCGTGGTCGAACAGCGCCTGCCAGGCGGTCAGGCCGACGATCGGCAGGGCCGCGGCATCGGCCAGCGGGATGCTTACCGACGCCGGCGAGAGGACGCCGGCCGGGGCCACCACGAAAACGCCTCCCGCCGCGCGCGCAGGAAGTCGGCCAGCAGAGAGCGATCCATCCCGGCGATTCTAGATCGCGGGTCAGACCCGCTCGGTGACCAGCCGGTGCACCTCGTCGAGCAGGGTCTGCCGCTCGAACGGCTTGCGGATCAGCGGCGCGTCGGTCGGCAGTTCCTGGCCGCCGGGCGCCGGTCCGCTGGTGTAGCCCGACATGAACAGCACCGGCAGCCCGGGCCGGTCCCGGCGCAGCTCGGCGGCGAGCTGGGTGCCCGACATGCCGGGCATGATCACGTCGCTGAGCAGGACGTCGAAGGCGAGCGCCTCGTCCCGGCACATGCGCAGCGCCTCGGCCGGATGCGGGGCCGCGAAGACCTGGTAGCCGGCCTTGACCAGCAGCCGGCAGACGATGTCACGGACCATCTCCTCGTCCTCGACCACCAGGATCCGCCGCCCGTCACCGGCCGCGTCCTCCGCGGCCGGGGCGGCCGGGGTCACCCCGGCGGCGTCCTCGGTACCGGCCGGCAGCCGGACCCGCAGCGTGGTGCCGCGGCCCGGCTCCGACTCCAGGGTGATCGTCCCGCCCGCGTCGGTGACCACCCCGTACGCCGTGGCCAGCCCCAGCCCGGTGCCGCTGCCCCGGCCCTTGGTGGTGAAGAACGGCTCGAAGGCCCGGGCCAGCACCTCGGGTGTCATCCCGCAGCCGGTGTCGGTCACCGCCAGGCACACCTGGTCGTCGCCGGCGCCGCCGTGCTCACGCCCGGTGCTGATCGTCAGCCGGCCGCCGGCCGGCATCGCGGCCCGCGCGTTGAGCACCGCGTTCATCACCACCTGCTCCAGCTTGCTGCGGTCCATCACCACCGGCGGCAGGTCCGCGACCAGTTCGGTGCCCAGTTCGATGTCCTCGCCCAGGGTCCGGCCGAGCAGCCGCAGCATGTCGGAGGCGACCGCGTTCAGGTCGAGCAGCTCGGAGCGGGACGGCTCGGACCGACTGAACAGCAGCAGCTGGCGGGTCAGCGCGGCGCCCCGGGCCGCGGCCTGCTTGATCCCGTTCGCGTCCGGCTTGCTGGGGTGCTCGTCACCCAGCTCGTCGATCATCATGTCGGCGTAGCCGGAGATCACCGCGAGGATGTTGTTGAAGTCGTGGGCGATGCCCCCGGCCAGCTGGCCCAGCGAGTCGAGCCGCTCCGACTGGCGCAGCTGGCGTTCCAGCTCGGCGCGTTCCCGTTCGGCGGCCATCCGCTCGGTGACGTCGCGCAGGATCCCCTCGACCGCCACCAGTGCACCGCCCGGCGCGGTGACGGCTCCGGCCCGCTGCTCGATCCAGACCACCTCCCCGTCGCGGCGCCGCAGCCGGAAACTGGTCGTCCCGGAGCGGGGCATCCGCCAGGACCGCTCGAACACCGGCCGGTCCTCCGGCTCGATCCGGTTCTCGATCAGCTCCGGGTCGGCGTAGAAGTCCTCGGCGGTGAACCCGGTGATCTGCTCGACCGCCCGGCTCAGGTACTCCATCGCCGGCTCCGGGGCCAGCCGGTAGCGGAAGATGATGTCCTGGGCGTGCTCGGCGAGCAGCCGGAACCGCTCCTCGCTGTCGCGCAGCGCGGCCTCGGCCCGACTGCGCTCGGTGATGTCGGTCGAGATCCCGGCCACCGCGTACGGCGTGCCGTCCCCGTTGATCAGCGGAAACTTGACCGTCAGATAGATGCGTTCGCCCTCGTCCCCGGGCACCCGCTCCTCCATCTGCACCGGCACGCCGCCGGCCAGCGCCTGCAGGTCGTTGTCCCGGAACGCGTCGGCGGTCGCCGGCGGGAACAGGTCGTGGTCGGTGAGCCCCACGATGTCCTCGCGGCGCAGCCCGAACAGCCGCTCGTACTCCCGGTTGACCAGCATGTAGCGGCCGTCGGCGTTGCGCATGTAGATCACCGACGAGGTGTGGTCGATCAGCGCCATCAGCTGATCACGACCGGGCAGCTCGCGGGTGCCCTGACGTACCCCGTCGTCCGTTCCGCTCATCCGGTCAGCTCCAGTACGACCGGCGCGGCCGCTCCCCGGTCGGACCGTACCGCCGGATCGGCGCCCGGATCCCGGTTTTCCGGAATCAGCACGGGGCGCAGCGCGGCGAGGGTGTGCCGCTGCCGGGCCCGGGTCAGGCGCTCCAGGTAGGTTTCGGTCATCCCGGTGGTGCCGGCCCGGTTCGACACCAGGTGCTGGTCGCCCAGGCCCGCGGCGTCCCGCTGCCGCTGTGGCTTGAACAGGAACTTCTTGCTCAGCATCAGGTGCGCGCCGGAGACCTGGGCGTGCATGGTGAGCAGCCGGTGCCAGTCGATCAGCGCCGGGTGGTGGGCCACCAGCCGGCGCAGGTCACCCTCGTCGGACAGGCGCAGATCGGCTTCGTCCACGCCCACCTCGGCGAGCACCCGGCACGGCAGCGGGCAGTCCGACATCAGATTCCCGATTTCCGTACGTTCCTGGTCGAGCAGCGCCGGGAAGAGGCGACGGGCCTGCCGGTCGTACTCCGGTTCGTCGATGCCGAGCAGGAAGTCGCGTTTGAGCGCCTCCGGGTCGAGCGCGCCGCTCGGCGGGATGTCGCCCGGCGTCCAGTGCGCGGCGAACTGCCGGAACACGTCCATGAACGCGTCGGCCGCCATCGTCTCCTCGGCCGGCCGGGACGCGAAGTCACGGAACAGCCGGCGCAGCTCGGCCAGCAGCACGGTGGCCTCCCGGACCCGGTGCCGGGCCTTCTCACAGATCAGGCTGGCGTGCTCGGCGGTGAGCGGCTCCAGCGCGCAGTTGACCGCCAGCTCGATCGCCTCGCCCTGCTTGACCAGCAGGAAGAAGCGTTCCTCCCCGGCCGTGCCGGTGTAGCTGCGGATCCGCCCGTCGTCGAAGACACCGGGCAGTTCGGCGACCACCTCGCCGTGCAGCCGCACCCGGACCGTGCCGACGTTCCACCGGACCAGCGACGCGTAGCTGTCCCGGTCGTAGTGGCCGGTGCCGGTGTGCTGGGCGAGCCCGGCGAAGTAGCGGCGAAAAGGGATCCGCTCCTCACCCGCCGTCAACACGTCGAAGGCCCGTTCCGGATGTTCGGTGCCGCCCGGAGTGTGCTCCTGGTAGTGGCGGGCCACCGACGCCCCGGCGAAGCCCAGATGCACCACGAGCCGCTGCGCCTGCACCGGGGTCAGCTGGGTCGGGTCCGGCAGGCCGGGCAGCACGTGCTCGCACAACTCGGTGACCAGGAGCTCGGGCGGCGCGTGTTGGTTCAGGATCGCTTCGTTCAGCCGGGGCAGTTCGTGCAGCACCCAGTCACCGACCTGTTCCGGAAGCATCCGGACCCTCACCTCCGCGGACGTCTCACCCCTTTTCTCATCGGCTCGCCACCGGCGGGCGTTAAGTGAGGGTAGTCACGCGGAGTGGCGCCTATCGCGGGATCGGCGATCCGGTGCCGGACAGCCCGGCGTGGCGGTCGCGAGGACAGACCGCCACGAACGGGGCACTGCTCAGAGGGCGACGAACTTCAGGCCACGGGCCTTGAGCGCCGGGATCACCACGCTCAGCGACTGGAAGGTCTGCGAGCGGTCGCCTCCACCGTCGTGGCAGAGCAGAATCTGACCCGGGTGGGCGGCCAGCAGCTTCTTCTCGATGGTCGGGACCCCCGGCATCGTCCAGTCCCGCGGGTCGACGCTCCAGTCCAGCGGTAGCAGGCCGGCCATCGCCACGTCGTGCAGCAGCTGCGGGGACCAGTCGCCGCCCGGCGACCGGAACAGCTTCGGGGTGTACCCGGTGGTCCGGTTGATCTTGAGTTGGGCCTGCTCGATCTCTTTGCGGGCCACCCGGCTCGGCTTCTCGCCCAGCTTGGTGGGGTGGCTCCAGGTGTGGTTGGCGAGCTGGTGGCCGGCCGTGGTGACCATCTTCGCCACCTCCTCGTGGCCGAGCACCTGGTTGCCGATCATGCAGAACATCGCCGGGACCTGGTACTGGTCCAGCAGCTTCAGGATCTTCGGGGTCCAGACCGGGTGCGGGCCGTCGTCGATGGTCAGCGCGATCGCGTCGCTGGGGAACGGGGCCGCGCCGGAGGCCTTCGCGTACTCGGCGAGGGTGGAGATCGGCTTGCGCTGGACCGGGAGCGGGGTCGGTTTGACCGGGGCGCTCTCCGGCTCCCGGGGCCGGGTGCGGGCGGAGGACTGGGCCGGGATGGGCTTGCCGGCCTCCGGGGTGGAGTCGCCGGTGGCGGCGTGGATGGCGGTGGCGGCGAGGGCGGCGCCGGCGGCGCCGGTGAGGCCGACAATCAGCCGGCGTCGGGTCAGCAGCGGAGTTCTCGCCGGTGCGGCGGCAGGCGCCGACGCGGGGCCGCTCGGGGGGAGCGCGATGGTGTGGTCGGCGGCGGGAGCGGCGGCCGTGGGGAGCGCGACCGTCCGGTCGGCGGCGGGCGCCGGCGTCGGGGGGAGCGCGATGGTGCGGTCGGCGGCCGGGGTCGGGGTCGGCCGGGGCGGGGGGAGCGCGATGGTGCGGTCGGCGGCCGGGGCGGGGGTCGGCCGGGTCGCGGGGAGCGCGATGATCCGGTCCGCGGCCGGGAGGGCGACCGTGTTCTCCTCCGGCGGCTGCGCGGCGGCGCCCGCCGGCATCACCGTCGTGGCCTCCTCCGCGGTGTCCGCCCTGCTCGACGCCGGGATGACCGTTATCGCCTCGTCATCGGTGCCCGTGGGGGAAAGGACCGTGGTGGCCTCGTCCGCGGACCCGGCGGTTCCCACGGCCTTGACAGGGGCGGTGACCTTCGCGGTTTCCGTCGCCTTGCCCGCCGCGGCGGCCGCACCTGCTGCGGCGGCCTTGCCGACCGGGGCGGCCTTGCCGGCCTCGGCGGGCTCGCTCAGGACCGCGGTCTTCTCGTCGTCCACCGGCGTGCTGCCGGAAAACGCGACGGTCGCCTCATCCGCCCCGTCCGAAATTTCGGATTTATCGGCTTTCGTCAACGAGGCCTCGGCCGCCGCCCCCGGCAACGCGACGGTCGCCTCCTCAGGCTGGTCGGATCGATCGCCGCCGGGTGTCGCCACCGTGGGCTCGTCGGACATCACTACCTCCGCATCAGCCGAACGCGAGCCGAATGTCCGCAGTGCCGTTCACCGCACTGCTCGGCCCGCCAGCGGGCGAGGCTAGCACTCCCGGTCAATTTCCACCGAAAGGATGACATTTATCGATCATCGCTGATCCATCGGCGCCGGATCGCCGCCAGTTCCGCCCCGGTCACGAACGACGGATTGGAGCCCTGCGGCTGCCGCAGCACCTCCAGCCCGGCCAGCACCGGATCCCCGCGCAGCTCGTCCCGGCGCAGCCGCCGCCCCGGCTCGGCGATGACCAGGTCGAGCGGCACCCACCAGCCGGCCTCCGGCCCGCCCCGGCGTGCCGGCCCGCGCAGCCGTCCCCAGCCCCAGATCCCATACGGCAGGTCACGCCGCCGGCTGCCGCTGGCCCAGAAGAGCACCGGCTGCCCGGCCCGCATCAGGTCCAGCCGGTATCCGGGCCGGACGCACCACCGCTCGACCCGGGGCTCGCGGGCGAACCGGCCGGCCAGGTCGGCCGTGTCGGCGTTGCCCTTGAGCAGCCAGGCGCCCAGGTTCTCGGTGGTCACGCTGCGGGTCATGGTCCGGTCCCCGACCATACCCCGGTACCGGCGGAGGTCACGCGTCGTCGGGGCAGCGTTCCTGGGTGGTGGACGGCGCCGGGAACATGTCGATCAGGCTCGAGTGCTCGACCGGCAGCGCCGTGTCGATCTCCGGCGGCCGCTGCGGCACCGGGGCCGCCAGGTGGATCCGGAACCAGTCCGCGGCCTGCACGGTGACCTGCCGTAGGGCTTGCGTGCCGCTGAAGAACCGGTCGGCGCCCGGGATCACGCACATGTCGGCGTGCGAGCGGGCGGCCTGACGGGATTCCTCGTTGAGCAGGCGCAGCCGCTGATCGCGTTCGCCGACGATGAACAGGGCGGGCGCCATCAGCTGGGCCAGTGCCCCGCCGGCCAGGTCGACCCGGCCGCCGCGGGTGACCACGGTCTGCACGTCGCCGGGCCGGGCGGCGGCGGCGACCAGCGCGGCGGCGGCGTTGACGCCCGCTCCGAAAAGACCGATCGGGAGGTACGTCGTGACGGGCTGGGCGCGGAGCCAGCGGAGGGTGCCGATCACCCGGTCGGCGACCAGGTCGACGTCGAAGCGGCGGGTGTCGTCCCCCCGCTCCGGCGCGGTCAGCGGCTCGATCAGCAGGGTCGCCAGGCTCACCTCGTGCAGCGCCGCGGCGACCGCCCGGTCCCGCGGGCCGTTCTGGGTGAACAGCACCATGCCCGCGGCGTCCGGCGGAACGGTGAGGTCCCCGTCGAGCAGCGTCCCGGCCGCATGAATCCGCATGGACGCTGTCGTACCCCACCGTGCCGCCGGTGAACCACGGTCACCCCTCGACGCGGTGTGCCGCCCAGAACGAGGTCAGATCGGTGGAGCCGGCTGCGGCCTGGGCCGCCGCCTTGAAGTCGGCCACGGTGGAGATCCCGTACCAGTGCGCCGCGGCGTACGACCTGAGCAGGTTGGTCATCGCCGTGCTGCCGATCAGCCGGCGCAGGTCGTGCAGCGTGCACTTGCCGTACCCGTAGACCACGGTGCTGTATCGGCTGGAGTGCGCGTCCCAGTACGCCATCGAGTTCGTCACCTTCTCGGCCGACGACTGCCAGGTGATGCCGCAGCCCGACCCGGTCTTGTTGAAGTACAGGTCGGTGGCGTAGTCGGTGAAGCCCTCGTCGAGCCACGGCGTGGTGTACTCGTCGTCGCCGACGATGCCGTAGAACCACTGGTGCGCCAGCTCGTGCGCGAGCGCCGTGGTGCTGACCAGGTCGAGCACGAAGCCGGGATACTCCATCCCGCCGAACCAGAACCCGTTGTCGAGGACGACGTCGGCCTCCCCGTACGGGTACGCGCCGAACCGCGCGGCGTGCGCGTCGAGCGCCGCGGTCGCGGTGTTCAGCATCGAGGTGGCGCTGCCCGCACCGATCGAACCCACCCGGTAGACGTTGACCTTGACCCCGGCCGCCGTCGTGCCGGACGTCTTCGCGAACGGCCCGGCCGCCCAGGCGAACTCGCGCACCTGCCTGCCGACCGCCGTGGTCACCGTCCGCCCGCTGCCGCCGGCGACGTCGGTGGACGTCCCGGTCGCCGGCACCACGATCGAGCTGGGGTGGTCGAGCTTCACCGTGTAGTCACTGGCCAGGGCATAGAACGATTCGCCGTTGTCGGTGTACGGGTCGAGATGCCACCCGGCCGCGTCGCGCACCGCCAGCACCGGCAGCGCGTTGCCGATGAAGTAGTAGCTGCCGTCGTGCCCGAACCGGTCCACCCCGGAGGTCACCACGATCGACAGGTCGAACCCGATGCTGCCGCTCGCCCCCTGGGCCAGCGGCGCCGGGAGCGTGATCTTCATGGCGGTGCACCCGACGGTCAGCGCCGACGCCGTCCCGCCGGTCACGTTGCTCACCGTGATCGGCGTCGACGGGCAGCTGCCGTGGTAGTTGTCCCACAGTCGCAGATAGACCTCGGTCAGCGGCGTCGGCGATGCGTTGCTGAAGGTCACACTCTCGTGCCCGGTCCAGGTGCCGCCGGTGCCGTTGCTGGTCAGATCGACCGTGTACGCCGGGGTGGCCGGCGTCCGGGTGGTGTCGGCCGCGAGTGCCGAGGTGGTCGCCAGCGCCGGGGTGGCCGGCACGGCGAGGCTTGCGCCGAGCAGCAGCCCGGTCGCCAATCTGCGTCCCATCATTCGACGAGCATGAATGTCGCCGGCACCCCGGACAACGGGGAAAACCCTTGTCCCCGGGTCGGTGCCGCCCCGCCGCACGACGTCGTGGGTGGAACCGGTGGGGCGCACTGCGGCGGTAAGTGCGACGCGGGCGCAAGGGCTCGTTCAGCTGGTGCTGGTCTGGCTGGTGGCCCGGCCACCGATCGGGAGATCCTGGCCGAGTTGCGGCCGCCGCCGTACCGGTCGTCGGGCGAGCGGTACCGCGGCTGGCTGAAGATCCACTTCTGATTTCCCCCAGGATAAATAGATCTTGGACCTCGGGCGCCTCTTTGTTGCATGGAGGTGAAATAGAGGTGTCGTGAGTGGACGGAGCCAGTAATGAACGTCACTTGCCTAATTTTCAGATCGTCACGTTTCCGCTGCTCAGTGCGCGAATTGGCGAAGTCGGAAGCTTTCTCTTTGGCGCGTGCGACCGGCTGGGTAAATTCAAGCAGTCCGATCGGGTAGAGCGTTAACAAATTGACATGGGTCAACAATGTTGTCATGTCGACCGACCGAGGAGATTGCACCGTGACCGAGATTGATACTTCGCTGGCCGCGGATTACGTCGTGGTGGGCGCCGGGTCCGCCGGATGCGTGGTCACCGAGCGGCTCAGTGCGTCCGGCGAGCACACCGTGGTGGTCCTCGAGGCGGGCGCCACCGATCCGCGTTCGATCCCGGAGCTGCGCATCCCGATGCTGTTCCCGCGGACCTTCGGCAGTGAGGTGGACTGGGGTTTCACCACCGTGCCGCAGGCCGGGCTGGACGGCCGGGTGATCCCGTACCCGCGCGGCAAGGGGCTCGGCGGATCGGCCTCGATCAACGCGCAGCTGTGGACGATCGGGCACCGCGCCGACTACGACGGCTGGGCCGAGCAGGGCTACCCGGGCTGGGGCTACGCCGACGTGCTGCCGTACTTCGAGCGGGCGGTCGCCGAGCGGCTGCCGCTGGCCGGCATCCGGTACCCGAGCCCGGTGACCGCCGACTTTCTCAGCGCCGCCGCGCTGGCCGGGCACGCCCCGGCCGGCGAGCAGCAGGAGGGGACGCTGCTGGCCCGGGCGAACCATGTCGACGGGCTGCGGCACAGCTCCGCCGAGGGCTATCTGGACCGGTGCGCCGAGCGGGACAACGTGCGCGTGGTGACCGGTGGTCGGGTGCGCCGGCTGATCTTCGACGGGACCACCGCGACCGGCGTCGAGGTGGAGATCGACGGCGAGATCCGGCAGGTCCGGGCGAACCGCGAGGTGCTGCTGGCGGCCGGCGCGGTCGGCACCCCGCACCTGCTGATGCTCTCCGGGGTCGGCCCGGCGGGGCACCTGGCCGAGCACGGCATCCCGGTGGTGGTCGACGCGCCCGCGGTCGGCCGCAACCTGGCCGACCACCTGCTCGTCCCGCTCGCGTTCGCGGGCCGCGGCTTCGAGTCGCCCGGGGTGTCGGCCGGCCCCGAACAGATGCGCGCCTACCTGCGGGACCGGACCGGCCCGCTGAACTCGATCGTCTCCGAGGCGCTGACCTTCCTGCGCACCGATCCGGACCTGCCCGGGCCGGACATCGAGGTGGTCTTCCTGGTGCTGCCGTACGGGGAGCACAAGACGAGCGCCGAGCACGGCTTCGCGCTCGGGGTCATCCTGCTGCGGCCGGAGAGCACCGGGTCGATCACGCTGCGCTCGGCCGACCCGTCCGACGCCCCGCTGATCGACCCGGGCTACCTGAGTGACCGCGCCGACCTGGACACCGTGGTGGCCGGGGTCCGCGCCGCGCAGCGGATCCTGGAGCAGCCGGTGCTGAGCCGCTGGCGGGGTGAGCCGCTCACCGACGGCGCGCTCTCCACCGACCGGGCGCAGATCGAGCGGTACGTCCGGGCCACCGGCCTGAGCATCTTCCATCCGGTCAGCACATGCCGGATGGGGCCGGGCGACGACTCGCCGGTCGATCTGTCGTTCCGCGTTCGAGGCGTGCGGGGGCTGCGCGTGGTGGACGCCGCGGCGATGCCCAGCATCGTCCGGGCGCACACCCAGGCGCCGGTCACCATGCTCGCGGAACGCGCGAGTGAGGTCATCATCAGCGGCCGTTGACTCGTCGGGGCACCGCTGGAAACGACACGGGGATGCGAATGGTGTACGGGGACGACAGTGTGCGATCGCCGCAGGAGACCCGGGTCTCCGCATTCGTCGACGAGATGTTCGGTGATCTGGGCCGGGCCGATCAGCGCCGGTGGGCGCGAATCTATCTCCGGGGAATGCTCACCGCACGCGGCAAGAAAACCGTTCAGGAAATAGCCCGCTCGGTCGGCGCGGAATCTTTCGTCGCGCGCGGCCTGCGCCAGTTCATCAATTTCAGCCCGTGGGACTGGGGCGGTCCGCGGCGCCGGCTCGCCGAGATGCTCTGGGACGCCGCGCCCGGGCAGGCGCTCACCGTCGCGGTGTCGGCGATCCCGAAACGCGGCTCGCAGAGCGTCGGGGTGCAGCGCCGGTTCGTCGTGGCGGCCGGCCGCACGGTCAACTGCCAGCTGGTGGTGAGCCTGTTCCTGGCCACCGGGCGGCAGCTGGTGCCGGTGGACTGGGAGCTGGTGCTCGGCCCGGAGTGGGGCGCCGACCGGGCCCGGCGGGCCCGGGCCCGGATCCCGGACTCGGTCGAGGCGCGACCGGTGTGGCGGCACGTGCTCGACGTCGTGCGGCGATCGGCCCGGTTCCGCGCCGGGCTGCCGCTGGTGGCCGACCTGAGCGAGCTGGACGAGGTGTGGCCGCTGGTGGTGGCGCTGGCCGGACGCCGGGAGCTGGTCATCGCGGTGTCCCCGGGCCAGCGCATCCCGGCGTGCCGGGCGGGCCGGCCGGGGGACGGGACCTCGCCGACGGTAGGCGAGTTGCTGCAGGCCGCGGCGGCCGGTCGGGCCCGGCACAGCGTCACCGTGCCGGACCCGGACGGCACGCCGCGGACGGTGGCGGTGCAGTCGGTGGCGCTGCGTGGCGGCCGGGGCGCCGACCTGTGGCTGCTGGGCGAGTGGTCGCCGGAATCCCGCCGGTTCACCCGGTACTGGCTGACCAACCGGGCCGACCGGCCGGGCACCACGCTGGAGCTGGGCCGGTACGCCGACCGGACCGCCGGGACACTGGCCGAACTGCGCCGGGATTTCGGCGTGCTGGATTACGAGGGACGCTCGTTCCCCGGCTGGCATCACCACATGACGATGGTGTCCGCGGCGTACACCTTGCAATTGATTGATGTCTGCTCGGCCGTTCTGCAGGCCGCCGGGGCAGTTTTTCCCGGAACGATTTGACGAAGTCGCCGTTTCTTTCCCCAACGGATCGGCGCATGCTTTTCCTATCACTTTCCAAACCTTTTCCCGATGGTGAGGTGATTCGTCGTGCTGTGGGAACCCCCCGAGACCGGGGAACAATCGGAATGGCTGTCCCGGGTGGCGGCGCTGGCGCCGCTGATCGAACGGCACCGCGCCGAGGCCGACCGGGAGCGCCGCACCCCGCAGGCCGTCTTCGAGGCGTTGCGCGACGCCGGGATCCCGCGGATGTGGGTCTCCACCGAGTTCGGCGGCGGCCAGGTCGGCCTGCACACCGGATCGCTGGTGATCCAGGCGCTGGCCCGGCTGGACGCCTCGGTCGCCTGGCAGATGGGTGTGCAGGGGGCGATCGGCCGGATCTCCGACTACCTGCCCGAGCAGACCGCCCGGGAGCTGTTCAAGCAGAGCGGCGGTCTGGTGGTCGGCGCGGTGAACCCGGCGGGGCGGGCCGAGGAGACCGCCGGCGGGTACCGGATCAGCGGCCGGTGGGGCTTCGCGAGCGGCTCGGCGTTCGCCGACTGGCTGGTCTGTGCCGCGCCGGTGCACCGCGACGGACAGCCGGTGCTGCGCGGGTCCGCGCCCGAGCTGCGGATGCTGTTCGTGCCGGTGTCCGCGGTCCGGCTCCTGGACAACTGGCACACGCTGGGTCTGCGCGGCACCGGCAGCAACGACTTCGAGGCCGACGACGTCTTCGTGCCGGCCGAGTACACGGTGGACCAGGCGGCGATGCTGCGGCCGCCGGCCGGCCGGTTCTCCCGCGCCTACCCGATCGGCTACTACGACTTCGGCCCGTTCACTTCCGCCTCGACCGCCGCCGGGGTGGCCCGGGACGCCGTGGCGACGGTGACCGAGCTGGTCCGCGGCAAGGTGCAGACCGGCGGCTCGGGCAGCCTGGCCCGTAGCCACGTGGTCCAGGACCGCCTGGCCCGGGCCACCATGCACGTGCACACCGCGCGGACGCTGCTGCGGGACACCGCCGAGCGGGTCACCGAGTCCGGTGAGAGCGGCGGCGAACGCCTGACCG
This sequence comes from Actinoplanes sp. SE50/110, assembly GCF_900119315.1. NCBI lineage: Bacteria > Bacillati > Actinomycetota > Actinomycetes > Micromonosporales > Micromonosporaceae > Actinoplanes > Actinoplanes sp. SE50/110. Next base: position 2,335,988 of record NZ_LT827010.1, read on the forward strand.
CCACCGTCCGGCTCACCGCGGCCACCGTCGCCGAACTGGCCGTGCAGGCCGTGGACATCGCGTACGACCTGGCCGGCTCCACCTCGCTCTATGAGACCAGCCGGCTGGAGCGGGCGTTCCGCGACGTGCACTCGGCGGTCAAGCACATCACCCTCGCTCCGCAGCACTTCGAGATGGTCGGCCAGTACCTGGTCGGCGGCGAACTGCGCGTCCGCCGCTGATCTCTTCCGCTTCCCGAAAGGACCCCGCAATGCCGAACATGAAGGCAGTTCAGCTGCTCGCACCGCGCAAGACGGTGCTCGCCGAAGTGCCGGTGCCGGCGACCCCGGCCGACGGCCTGCTGCTCAAGACCCGCTGTGTCTCCATCTGCTCGACCGACATCTCGTTCTTCGAGGGTCACCTGTTCCCCTCCGAGTACCCGGTGATCCTCGGCCACGAGTACCTGGGCGAGGTCGTCGACATCGGACCCGAGTTCGACGGCGGCGGTGTCGACGTGCGGATCGGCGACCGCATCGTCTACTGGGGGCAGACCGACTACGGCGGCTTCGCCGAGTACCGCAGCCTGCGGCCGATCTTCTCGGGCCAGATCCTCGAGGACGTGTTCTGGGCCGACCGGCACTTCTTCGACGACGACCGGGCCGCCGCGGTCAAGGTGCCGGACGACCTCAGCGACCTGGAGGCCTCGTTCATCGAGCCGACCACCGGCGCGCTGCGCTCGGTGCTGACCAACCCGCCGCAGGTCGGCGACCGGGTGCTGATCCTGGGCACCGGCCCGATCGGGATCATCGCGGGCAGTGTCATCCAGCGGCTGCTGGCGCCGAACCGGATCGTCTCGATGGACGCCAACCCGGCCCGCAACCAGCACGCCGAGGAGCACTTCTCGCAGCACGCGTATCTGCCGCACGAGCTGATCGACACGGTGCCGGAGAGCACCTTCGACTACGTCTTCGACACGCTGCCGACGATCAGCGGAGTGCCGGAGGAGAACGACCCGCGCCGGGTGGCGATGCGCAAGCTGAAGCCGGGCGGCCACTACGTGCTGTACGGGGCGTCGCAGGAGATGCAGAAGTTCGACACCTGGCTGATGCTCGCCAAGGGCATCCGGATCAGCGCCGCGCCGTTCGACGTGACGCACTTCCCGATGCACAAGACCGCCAACGTGATCACGTCGGCGATGCAGATGCTGCGTTCCCGGATCGTCGACGGCCGGCGGCTGCTCTCCCACGTCTGCCGGTTCGACGACTACGACGGCCTGGTCGACGTGCTGGAGAACTACCGGCACACCACCAGCCTGAAGACCATCGTCGACTTCCGCTAGCGGCCGGGGGCCGGGCTCCGGCCCGGCTCCCGCCGCCCCCGAGGAAAGAGGAGAGTCGATGGAGCAGCGATCGTACGACGCCCGCTTCGTGGTCGTCGCCAATCGCCTGCCGGTCCAGTCCCGGGTGGCCGCGGACGGTGCCCTGCTCTGGGAGCGCAGCCCGGGCGGCCTGGTCAGCGCCCTCGAACCGTTCCTGAGCCGGCGGCACGGTGCCTGGGTCGGCTGGCCCGGCGTCGCCGGCGTCGACGTCGCGCCGTTCACCGACGGCGGCACCACCCTGGTTCCGGTCCGGTTGAGCGAACAGGACGTCCGGGACCACTACGACGGGTTCGCCAACGCCACGTTGTGGCCGCTGTACCACGACGTGGTGGTCCGGCCGACCTTCGACAGCCGCTGGTGGGCCGGGCACGTGCGGGTCAACGAGCGGTTCGCCCGGGTGGCGGCGGAGACCTGCGCGCCGGGCGCCACCGTGTGGGTGCACGACTACCAGTTGCAGCTGGTGCCGGAGATGCTCCGCCGGCTCCGGCCCGACCTGCGGATCGGTTTCTTCCTGCACGTGCCGTTCCCGCCGGTGGAGCTGTTCCAGCAGGTGCCGTGGCGGGCCGAGATCCTGCGTGGGATGCTCGCCGCGGACCTCGTCGGTTTCCAGGTCCCGGCCGCGGCGGTGGGGTTCGCCGAGGCGGCCGTGCGGTTCGCCGGGGCGCGCCGGGCCGGTCCCGGGTCGTTGTTCGTCGAGGATCGGGCGGTACGCGTCGACGCCTTCCCGATCTCGGTGGACGCGCCGGCCTGGGACCGGGTGGCCCGCCGCCCGGAGGTCCGCCTCCGGGCCGCGCAGATCCGTGCCGAGCTCGGCGACCCGGCCCGGGTGGTGCTCGGCGTCGACCGGCTCGACTACACCAAGGGCATCGACGTGCGCCTGCGGGCGATCCACGAGATGCTCGCCGACGGCCAGATCAAGGCCGCCGACACGGTGGTCGTGCAGATCGCCAATCCGGCGCGGGAACGGGTGGACCAGTATCGGGCGGTGCGCGACCGGGTGGAGCGGCTGGTCTCCGCGGTCAACGGCGACCACGGCCGGGTCGGCCGCCCGGTGGTGCACTACCTGCACACCATGGTGGACCAGGCCGAACTGGCCGCCTTCTACCTGGCCGCCGACGTGCTCACGGTGACGCCGCTGCGCGACGGCATGAACCTGGTGGCCAAGGAGTACGTGGCCAGCCGGCACGACGGCGGCGGCGTGCTGGTGCTCAGCGAGTTCGCCGGCGCGGCCGCCGAGCTGCCCCAGGCGCTGCCGGTCAATCCGCACCACGGCGACGACGTGAAGGCGGCGTTCCGCCGGGCGCTGGAACTGGATCCGGCCGAGGGCGTGCGCCGGATGCGGGCGATGCGCGAGCACGTCTTCGCCCATGACCTGACTGACTGGGCCCAGGCCTTCCTGGCCCGGCTCGACGATCCGGCGGGAGAGGGGTGACCGCGATGTCGGTGACCACGTCCGACTTCACCAGTCTGATGGCCCGGGTGCCCGGGCCGGTGGTGGTGGCGACCACGGTGGACCCGGACGGCCGGCGGTGGGGTTTCACCGCCAGCGCGTTCAGCTCGCTGTCGCTGAGCCCGCCGCTGGTGCTGCTCTGCCTGGCGAAGTCCGCCAGCACGCACGCCGCGTTCGTGCGCGCCGAGCGCTTCCTGGTCAACGTACTGGCCGCCGATCAGGCGGCGGTGGCGGCCCGGTTCGCCCGCTCCGGCGAGGACCGGTTCGCGGCCGGCGACATGCGGCCGTACGAGCTGGGTCTGCCCGGTCTGCCCGGCGCCGCGGCCCGGGCCGCCTGTGCCCTGGACAGTGTCCTGGAGGGCGGCGACCACAGCATCCTGGTCGGCCGGGTGCTGGCGGTCACGGTGGCCGAGCCGGCCCCGCTGGTGCACTGCGACCGCGCTTTCGCCCGGCCGGTGCCGCTCGATCAACTCGCGGTGGCCCGGTCGCGGTAGGCGGTCCCTTGCGCCTTGCCGGTGCCGTTCGGTCAGCCTGCGGTGGCCCGGTCGCGGTAGGCGGTCTTCTTCGCCCGGTTGCCGCATGCGCTCATCGCGCACCAGCGCCGGGTGCCGGGCCGCGAGTTGTCCACGAACAGCGCGCTGCAGGCCGGGTCGGCGCACTCCCGGATCCGGCTCGCGGCCGGCGTGGTGGCCAGGTCGAGGGCGTCCCGGGCGACCAGCGAGAGGGTGGCGGCGACCGGGTCGCCGGCGGTCCAGTCCAGCGTGCCGGCCGGCTGGACCGCCGGGATCGGCGGTGGTGCCGCGGCGATCCGGTTGACCAGGTCCAGGTCGGTCGCCGCGCACCCCGCCGGTCCCTTGGTGACCAGGGTGAACACCGCCTCCCGAAAGCGTTGCACGTCGGCCGGCGGAAGGCTCGCGACGGTGGCCGGCACCGGGCCGAACTGCGTCACCCAGGCGAGGACCGCGGCCGGGGTGGGCAGCTCCTCGACGGCGTCGGGATGGCCGCGACGGCGCAGCGTGCGGGTGAAGTCCAGGCACAGGCGCCCGGCGCCTTGACGGAACGGTTCGGCTGCCACCCCTGCACCGTATCTCAGGAACCGGTTTGACCCGTTCCCCGGGAACCGGTTATATAGGTTCCATACCCACTTACGAGGAGTTGTCGTGACGGACCTGAAGTCATCCCCGGCGCCGTCTCGCCGGTTGATCCTGCTCATGGCCCTGGCCTGCGGCGTCGGTGTGGCCAACGTCTACTTCCCGCAGGCGATCACCCCGCTGCTCGCCCGGGACCTGCACATCTCGGAGAGCACGGCGACCACCGTCGCGACCATGGCCCAGCTGGGCTACGCGGCCGGGATCTTCCTGCTCGTCCCGCTCGGCGACCGGCTGCCCCGCCGCCGCCTGATCGCCACCCTGTTCGGCGTCGTGGCGGCCGGCCTGTTCCTGGCCGGGATCTCCTCCTCGGTGCCGCCGCTGCTCGCGTTCTGCGCGATCGTCGGCGCGGCCACCGTGGTGCCGCAGATCCTCATCCCGATGGCCGCCGACCTGGCCGGGCCGACCAGCGCCGCCGGCACCGTGGGCATCCTGCAGGGCGGCCTGCTCGGCGGGGTGCTGCTGGCCCGCACCTTCGGCGGCACGCTCGGCCAGCTGCTGGGTTGGCGCGCGCCGTACCTGATCGCCGCCGCGCTCGCGGTGCTGCTCGCGATCGCCCTGGTGGTGGCGCTGCCGGCGACCGCACCCTCGTCGACCGAGCGGTATCCCGCCCTGCTGGCCACCTCGCTGCGGCTGCTGCGCACCCAGCCCGCCCTGCGGTGGTCCTGCCTCTACCAGTTCCTGCTGTTCGGCGCGTTCACCGCGGCCTGGACCAGCATCGCGCTCCACCTCACCGGACCGGCGTTCGGTTACGGCACCAGCGTCGTCGGCCTGGTCGCCCTGGTCGGCGCGGCCAGCGTCTTCGCGGTGCCGGTGGCCGGCCGGCAGATCGACCGGCGCGGGCCGGACGTGATCAGCGTGCTCTGCTTCGGCGGCCTGCTGCTGGCCGCGGCGGTGCTGCTCACCGGGACCTGGCACGGCGTGCCCGGCCTGATCGGGCTGACCGCCGGCATGCTGCTGCTCGACGTGTCGGTGCAGACCAGCCAGGTGGCCAACCAGGCGCGGATCTTCGCCCTGGTGCCGGGCGCCCGCAGCCGGCTCAACAGTGTGTACATGACCGCCGTCTTCCTGGGCGGCACCTGCGGCTCGTGGGCCGGCGCCCGGATCTACCTGCACTTCGGCTGGGGCGCGGTGGCCGCGCTGGTGGCCGTCGCCGGGGTGGCCGCCCTCGCCGGGCACCTGCTGCGCCTGCGGATCACGGCGCCGGCCGGCCGCCGGGAGTCGGCGGAGGCCGCCGCATGATCTGGTTCGTCACCGGCGTCCCGCGTGGCTTCGGCCGGGAGTGGGCGGAGGCCGCCGCATGATCTGGTTCATCACCGGCGCTTCCCGCGGTTTCGGCCGGGAGTGGGCGGCCGCGGCCCTGCGCCGCGGCGACCGGGTGGCCGGCACCGCCCGGCAGCCGTGCGACCTGGCCGGCCTGGCCGAGGAGTTCCCGGAGACGTTCCTCCCGCTGCGGCTCGACGTCACCGACCGCCCCGCGGCGGTCGAGGCGGTGCGCCGCGCCGCCGCCCACTTCGGCGGTCTCGACGTGGTGGTCAACAACGCCGGTTACGGCCACTTCGGCATGGTCGAGGAGCTCGCCGAGGAGGAGATCCGGGCCCAGCTGGAGACCAACGTGCTCGGCCTGCTCTGGGTCACCCAGGCCGCGCTGCCGATCCTGCGGGTCCGCGGCGGCGGGCACATCATCCAGGTGTCCAGCATCGGCGGACTGGTCGCGTTCCCCGGCCTCGGGGCGTACAGCGCCTCCAAGTTCGCGGTCGAGGGGCTCACCCAGTCGCTCGCCCAGGAGGTGGCCGCCCAGGGCATCCGGGTGACCCTGGTGGAGCCGTCCGGGTTCCGCACCGACTGGGCCGGCCGCTCCGCCCGGCACAGCGCCGAGTCCCCGGAGTACGACCTGGTCCGCGCGGCCCGCGACCGCCGGCCCACGGCCCGCCGGGTGGGCGACCCGCGGGCCAGCGCCGCCGCCCTGCTGGCCGTCGTGGACGATCCGCGGCCGCCGCTGCGCGTCTTCTTCGGCAGCGCGCCGCTGGACATCGTCACCCGGGAGTACGAGGACCGGCTGGAGACCTGGCAGGCGTGGCAGCACCTGGCGGTCGCGGCCGAGTCCTGAGCGTGCGCCCCGGGCTCATCCGGGGACGCCGGCCACCTGCCGTCCGGCCGTCGCCGCCGTGGTCGCGGCCGGCGGCTGGGCGCGGCGGGTCAGCAGGCCCAGGGTCAGCGTGCTGACCACCATCAGGGCGCCGGCCAGCAGGAACGGGGTGCGCAGGCCCAGCCAGTGCGCGACCGCGCCACCGGCCAGCGCGCCCAGCGGCAGGGAACCGAACCCGATCAGACGGTAGATGCCGGTCACCCGGCCCATCAGGGCGTCCGGGGTGATGCTCTGCCGCAGCGACCGGCCGACCACCGAGAACGACACCCCGGAGAACCCGGCGAGGAACTGGCAGCCGACGATCACCGCGACCGACGTGGTGCACGCGATGCCGAGGGTGACCACGCCGGCCACCAGGCTCGCGGTGATCATGGTGCCGAGCCGGCCGAGCAGGCGGATCGTCCACGGCGAGGCGACCGCGCCGGCCACGCCGCCGATCCCGGCCCCGGTCAGCAGCAGGCCGTACGCGCTGTCGCCCAGGTGCAGCCGCTGCACGACGTACAGCACCAGGGTCGCGTTCGCGGCCGCGACCCCGAGGTTCATCGCGGTCGCCCAGAGCGCCTGGGCGCGCAGCGACGGGTGGTGGACCAGGTAGCGGAAGCCCTCCCGGGCCTCGGCGGTCAGCGACGGCCGGTCGCCCGGCGGCGGCGCCACCCGGCCCGGCACCCGCAGCCGGGTCAGCACCGCCCAGCTGCCGCCGATCGCCGCGGCGAAGACCGCGAACGGCGCCGCCGGGCTGAGCGAGAACAGCAGGCCGCCCGCGGCCGGGCCGGCGAAGTCCTCGCCGATCGACTGGGCGGCGGTGAGCCCGGCGTTGAGCCGTTCCAGCCCGGCGTCGCGGACCACCACCGGGGTCAGCGACTGCACCGCGGTGTCGGCCGCCAGCTCGGCCGCGCCCAGCAGAAACGCGGTCACCAGCAGCAGGGGCAGCGACGCGGTGCCGGTCAGCACCGCGCCGAACAGCACCAGCACGACGGCCAGCCGGGTGAGCTGCATCGAGCGCAGCAGCCGGACCCGGTCGAACCGGTCGACCGCCGCACCGACGTGGAAACCGAACAGCAGGTGCGCGGCGGACAGCGCGGCCGAGACCGCGCCCACGCTGATCGGGTTGGTGGTCACGTGCACGGCCAGTAGCGGGAAGGCGGCGTAGCGGATGCCGTCGCCGAGGCTGGCCGAGGCGCCGGCGGCGAACAGCGTGGGAGCCGGATGCCACCTCATGACGCGGTCCAGACCGGCGACGGGGCGTACCCGCTGAACGGGTTGATGTTGATGGTGCCGGTGGCGTTCACCGCGTACCGGCGCAGCACCGCCACCGCCCGCCCGTCCACGATGAAGACACCGTTCACCGACGGTGTCTCGGTGACCGTGGCCCGGCCGGTCGCGTCGGTGAACGCCACCGGCAGCCGGTCCGGTTCGAAGACCTGCTGGACGATGTACGGGTGGTCGCCGGCCCCGCCGCGCACCCCGGCGCCGACCGCCTCGGCCCACGCCCGCGCCGACACCTCGCGGCCCACCGTGATGCCCTTGCCGGCGTGCCCGCGCACCGGTTTCACGATCAGCCGTTCCCGGTTCGCGGCCACCCAGGGCAGCAGGTCGACGTCGGCGCCCTCGACGGTGGTCCGGCGCGGTTCCAGCACCCGGGTCCACGGTACGTGCGCGGCCAGCCGGTCGCGCAGGTCCGCGTCGAGCCGGTCCACCACGGTCTCGTCGGAGAGCACCGCGAGTGCCGCCTTGGACGCCAGCACCTCGGCGCGATACCCGGTGAACAGCCCGACCAGGCCCGCGCCGGCCAGCGCGAACAGCTGCTTGAGCAGGGTGAACTCGTCATGTTCGGTGGGTTCCGGCGATTCGAAGTAGCGGTAGATCACCTGCACCGGGCGCCCCTGGTAGGCGACGCCGGCGTCATCCATCCGCAGATCCTCGAGCGCGCAGTGCACCGCGTCGACGCCGTGCCGGCGCAGCTCGCGGGCGAACAGCTCGTACTGCCAGTCCAGCGGCCCGGCCTGCTGCTCGTGCCGCCAGTAGCAGATCGCCACCGTGCCGGTCAGCCGGCCGAAGCTGCGTTCCAGGCTGTCCAGCAGGCCGCGCATCGCCACCGCGGGGCGGGCCGGGGCCTGCGGTGCCGGCCGCTGGAACGCCGCCTGGGCGCGGGCGATGATGTCGTGCAGGCCGAACAGCCCGGCGGGGGAGTCCCCGTTGATCTCGACGACGACGGTCCGGCCGCCGGAGCTGATCACGTCCGGGCGGGCCACCGTCGACCAGTTCTGATCCGTCTGGTGGGTGAGGAACTGCAGTTCCGGCTCGGTGGCCCGGCACAGCCGCGCCATCCGCAGCACGTCGCCGCCGCAGACCTCGCGCAGTACCGCGTCCAGCCCCTCGAAGACGGTTTGGCAGGCGGCCTCCAGCCGGCGCACCTGTCCGGGCGACTCGACCGGCGGCCGGAAGATCAGCCGCTCCCGGGCGTACGGCGCGTTCAGCTCGCGCAGCTCGGTGGTGGCGGCCCGGAACTCCTCGGCGGTGGGCTGCGTGAACGGCGCGGTCACGACTCCTCCGTGAACTTGCGGATCAGCGCGTGGGTGGCCGCCGGCGCGTCCCAGACGGCCTGGTGGCTGGCGCCGGGCACGACGTGCAGCTCGCCGGCGCGGCCGGGCAGGCTGTCCACGATCTCCTCGGCGACCGCGTACGGGATGAGCGGATCGTGCTCGCCGACCAGGACCATCACCCGGCACTTCGCGGCGGCCAGATCGGGCCGCAGGTCGAGCCGGTCGAGCTGGGCGATGAACCCGGCGTTGATCTCCGGAGTGGTGATCCGGTCCCGGAGCACCCGCTGGTACGCCTCGTCGGGCGCCCGCCGGATCGCCAGCGGCCCGCAGACCTCGGCCCACTCCCGCTCGGCCTCGGGCGAGTGGTCGGTCAGCGACCGGCGCATCACCGCGGCCGCACGGTCGCCGCCGAGCACCCGGTGGCGTTCCACGATCTCGTCGTGGCTGGCCTGCCGGGCGCCGGTGCCGATCAGGATCGCGCCGCCCGCGAGCTCCGGGTGCCGGCCCAGGAACCGCTGCACCACGAACCCGCCGAACGAGGTGCCGAGCAGGTACGGCTTCTCCAGGCCCAGCGTGTCCACCAGCGCGGCCAGGTCGTCGGCCCAGGTGTCCAGGGTCCACTCGGCCGGGCCACCCCGGTCGCTGCGCCCGTGACCGCGCAGGTCGGGGACGATGACCTGGGCGTACTCGGCGGCCGGCAGCATGGTCAGGCGCAGCATGGTGCCGTCGATGCCGGGGCCGCCGTGCACCGCGATGATCGTGGGCCGGTGGACGCCGTCGCGCCAGTCGTCACCGATCGTCGTGACGTGCAGGCGTACTCGTCCGGCGCGGACTCTCATCGGGTTGTTCCCTTCCTCGTCATGCGGGACGGCCGACGCCCAGGGCGAGGCCGCGCGGATACAGGGTGGAGCGGGTGTCCAGGGTGACGGCGTCCGAGGTGTCGGTCAGGCGGTACCGCCGGAACACCCGGACCGCCTCGACGAGCTGCGCCTTGGCCAGGTGGGTGCCGACGCACCAGCGGGGGCCGCCGCCGAACGGCAGGTAGGCGCCGGCCGGCAGGCGGCCGTCGCGCCAGCGCGCCGGCCGGAACGCCGCCGGGTCCGGAAAGTGGCGCTCGTCGCGGTGGATGGCATAGGGGCAGATCATCACGGCGGTACGCGCGGGGAACCGCCAGTCCCCGCTGATCTCCTCGCCGTGTGTGGTGCGGTGGATCAGCCAGGTGGGCGGCCAGAGGCGCAGCACCTCGTCGACGATGTGCGCCGGCTCGTCGTCCGGCTGGTGCACGGCCAGCGCGCGCAGCGTCCACGCGGTCGCGGCGGCCGGCACCAACCGCCCCGCGATGGTGGCCGAGATCAGGATCCGGACCAGCGGCTCACGCGGCACCCCGGCGTCGCGCAGCGCCGCGACCAGCCCGCCGGACGGGGCCCGGTCGACGAGCGCGCCCAGGCTCTCCGCGAGCCGGTGCTGGGCGCGGACGGCGCGGCGCCGGCGTGGGGTGAGCCGGTCGAGGAACCAGGGCAGCTCGTAGGAGGAGCCGACGATCGGCGTGAGCGAGTCCAGCAGTCCGGCGACGGCGGCGGCCGGCTCGCGCCGGTCGGCGCCGCGACTCGACGGGCCGGCGCACAGCCGCAGGAAGGCGTCGGTACTCAGCCGCACCAGCGGGGTCAGCGGGTCGCCGGTGCCGCCGCGCGCCGCCCACGCGTCGAGCAGCCCGGTCAGCTCGCCCGAATACCAGCTCAGGTGTTCGGCGACCAGACCGCCGGAGAGGGCGGACAGCATCGCCCGGCGTGCCGACATCCAGCTCTCCAACGCGTCCTCGCCGCGCCGGCTGCCGGTGGGCCGCCACGCCCGGTCGCGGTCCATCAGGAAGTCCCGGTTGGTGCGGCGCAGCACGTCGTGGGCGACCTCGCCGTCGGCGACCAGCACGGTGCCGGGGCTGAGCTCGGTCACCGGGCCGAACCGGCGGACCGCGTCCATCACGAAGCCGAGCCGGTCCCGGTCGTACTCCTGGATCAGGCCGGCCCGGGACAGGTTGGCCGGGACCGGCGGCGCCGTGGTCACTGATCTGTCCTCCCGTGTCGGTGGCGGCCGGTGACCCCGCGGGGTCACCGGCCGCCGATCACCCATCTCAGTGCCAGGGGTACGCGCCGGCCAGGGCCTTACGCGCGAAGCGCGCCTTGATGCGCTGGATCATGTGGTCCACCTCCTCTCCCCGTGAACGATGGCGGTGGCGGTGCCACCAGGTCCGCGGGGACCGCGCGCAGCGCGCGCAGTCCCGTCTGCCGGGCGACGTCGAGCAACTCCGCCCGCAGCAGTTCCAGCACGGCGAGCACGCCGTCCTCGCCGTCCAGGGTCAGGCCCCAGACGTACGGCCGGCCCAGGCACACCGCGGCCGCCCCGGCCGCCAGCGCCTTGACCACGTCGCCACCGGTGCGGATCCCGCCGTCGAGCAGGACCGGCAGCCGGCCGGCGGCCGCGGCCACCACGCCGGGGAGCGCGTCGATCGCCGCGATCGAGTCGTTGAGCTGCCGCCCGCCGTGGTTGGAGACGATCAGGCCGGCCACCCCCCGATCGGTGAGCAGCGCCGCGTCCGCCGGATGCAGCACGCCCTTGACCACCACCGGCAGGCGGGTCTGCGACCGGATCAGGTCGAGCAGCTCCCAGGTCAACGGCCAGCGGGGCAGCCGGGTGTCGGGCGGCACCGCGCCGTCGGAGAAGCCGCTCTCCCGGTGGATGCCGAACTCCACCTCGGGCGGGGTGGCGAAGCCGGACCGCAGCATCGCGACCCGCCGCGACGGGTGGCTGTTGTCGATGGTCACCACCAGCGCCCGGGCGTCCACGGACTCGGCCAGCCGGATCGTGCGCACCACGTCGGCCCGGCTGCCGTAGCAGTACAGTTGGAACCAGCACGGCCCCTGCTTCGCGATCTCGGTGAGGCTGTGGTGGCTGTCGTTGCTGACGATCGGCAGCACCCCGGCCCGCCGGGCGGCCCGGGACACCGCGAGCTCGGCGTCCGGATGGAACAGGCGCAGCGGGCTGGTCGGCGCGAGCAGCACCGGCATCGCGGCGGGGAAGCCCAGCACGTCCACGGTCAGGTCCGGGTCGGCGACGCCGTTCAGTGGGCGGGGCCGCAGCCGCAGCCGGCGCAGCGCCGCCTCATTCTCCCGGACCGCGTCGTCGTGACCGGCGCCGCCGGCCAGGTAGGACCACCGGGCCGCGTCCAGCACGCCCTGGCAGGCCCGCCGGAAGTCGTCGAGGTCGAGCATCCCCGCGGTGTTCATCCGCGCCCCCGGGTGAGGTCGTGCCGCACGTAGGTGCGCAGCAGCCACCGGTCGTGCCCGTCGTAGTGCGCCTCGAAGGCGTCCCGGCCGTGCAGGCACCGGCTGTTGGAGAAGGCCAGAAAGCTGCCGGGGGCGAGCCGGACGAGGTGTTCCTCGCGGTCGGCGGCGGCCTGGAACTCCGCAATAGCGCATTGATCGACGTCGTCGACACCGGTTATCGAACTGTGCCAGCGGATGGTCGGCTGGCGCAGCGTACCGCCCATCGGAGCGACATTTTCCGCGACGGCCTGACCGGGCGAGAAACTGTCCGGGGCGTTGATTCGGAATTGTGGCCGGCGCAGCCGCTGCACGGTTTCCGGGGAGCAGTTCCGGACGGCGTCGGCGACCCGGACGAGGCGGGTCGCCGGGCGCGGCTCGGGGCTGCGGACGCCGTACAGCAGCACGAAGTCGGGCCGGACGTCGTGGAACGCGATCTCGGTGTGCAGCCGCAGATCCACCGCGGAGGAGGCGTTCGACTGGGTGGCGGCGCGGTCGGGCCGCGGCCGCACGTGGTGCACGAGGGTGCCGTTCTGCTCCGCGGGATACCCGAACTCGTGGCCGAGTTGCCTGGTCAGCATGCCTAGCCAGGTCAGTCCGAGCAGCGGCGGCGCGTCGGCGTCGGTCGGGTCGGCGGGCAGCCCGTGTGCCACCACCGCGTCGAGGCTGCCGGCCCGCAGTCGGGCCAGCGCCTCGCGGAGCCGGGCGGGCAGGATCCCGGCGTGCCGGCCGGCGCGCCGGAAACAGTCGCCCGGCGCGCCGGTCCCGGTGATCTCACGCCGGGCCCGCCGCGCCATGTCGGCGGATTCCGCCGGTGCGAGGTACGCCGTGACAATGTCGTCCGAATGCGTTGTCACACCCATTTCGAGCATGCGCGCCACACCCCCCCCCCCGAGCGGTCTCGATCAAGCGAGCCGACCATTCATGTCGGCCGTTCAGCTTTCTTGTAGGACAACTCTAGGTGGATCGAAATCGGGCAACAACCCCTGCGGTCGGACGCTGACCCCTAGCGCATTACCGACGATCGAACTCCTTTTCGAAGTCGATGACGTCCGGAACGCCGCCGCATTCGTCGGCGACCTCGTCGGGGCGACTGCGCCGCCGCCGTCGCGGCTCCGCGGCGGCCGGCGGCCGCTGCCCGGTGGTCGGCACGAACACCCCGGTCCACGACGGCGACCGCGCCGAGCGTGAACCGGAGGTGGAGGTTCCGTGGTCGACCATCCTGCCGGGGCGTGCCGGGCGGGGCCGCCGCCGATGAGCCGGACGAAGCCGCACGCCGCGAGGGCGACCGGCATGACCGCCCGGGTGGGCGGGTGGCGTTGATCCCGGCCACCACGCCGGAGGCGAGCTCCCCCGGCGATGACCACCCGGCGGTGCGCGGTGAAGATCCCGGCCGGCGGCAGGAGCGCGGCGAACGCGGTGACCGGCCCGCACCTGCGAGGGCGCGGTGCCGAAGCGGCGCTGCAGCCGCGGCGCGCGGGCGCGGGTCCCGGCCGGCCCGGAGACCGGCGCTCATAAATATGTCGGGAACGGCTTAACGAACCCTTAGTTGGGCACAGGGGCCTATTTACTCCCGCGAATCAACCGTGAAACAATCGCTCCCGGATGGGCCCCGCGTCGGTTGAACATCGCTGTTGCAACGAATTCGGCATCGATCTTGGCGGCCCCCGGCGCCTCTGCTAACGTCCCGGCAGATATCGGAGTCCCGGCCTGGAGGCAATAGCGCAATGGGCAAATTCCTCCTGCGTAGGGTGGGTTACCTCGTAGTACTCGCGTTGGTCGCGACCGTGGTCGCGTACCTTCTCGCTGCGACGCAGCTCCATCCGCGGAGCAGGTATGAGGGGCGTAATCCCGCCCCGGCGGCGGCGGTCGTCGACCAGCGGCTCAACGAGCTCAACATGAACGACAAGACGCCGCTCGTCGAACGATTCACCACCTGGGCGAAGGGGGTCGCGCACGGCGATCTCGGCAAGACGGTCGACGGCGAGTCGGTGAACACCGAGATGAGCCGGCGGATGTGGGTTAGTCTGCGGCTGATGCTGATCGGCTCGATCCTGGGCACGCTGCTCGGCGTGGTCGCCGGCGCGTACGGTGCGATCAAGCAACATAAGTGGTCTGATCAGACATTAACCGGCATATCCTTTGTCCTACTATCGGTCCCCACCGTGGTGCTCGCCGTCCTGATGAAGAACGGCGGCATCTGGTTCAACCAGGCGTCGGGCCACGAGTCGAACCCGCTCGTGTTCACCGTCGGTGAGATCACGCCGGGCCTGGACACCTGGTCCTGGGCCGGTCTGAGTGACCGTTTCGGGCACCTGGTCCTGCCGACGATCGTGCTCGCGATCGGCGTCAACGGCTTCGCCTTCTACAGTCGGTACCAGCGCAACTCGATGCTCGACGTGCTCGGCAGCGACTTCCTGCGGACCGCACAGGCCAAGGGGCTGCGGCGCTGGTCCGCGCTGACCCGGCACGGCCTGCGCACCGCCCTGATCCCGATGGCGACCTTCTTCTCCTACCAGTTCGCGCTGCTCTTCGTCGGTGCCACCTTCACCGAGAAGATCTTCGGCTGGCACGGCATGGGGGAGTACTTCGTCGACTCCATCACCAAGAACGACATCAACTCGACGGCCGGGGTGACCCTCTTCGTCGCCGTGCTGGTTCTGATCGCCGGCCTGCTCTCCGACGTCGTCTACGCGATGCTGGACCCGCGGGTCCGGGCGAGCTGAGGGGGACCGAGATGACTACCGACACCGAATCCGTGGTGGTCGGCGCTCCGCCGGCGCCCCGCTCCGTCTCCCGTAACCGCCTGGTGCTGCGGCGCTTCCTGCGCCAGCGGCTGGCCGTCGTCGGGCTGATCGTGGTCGTGCTGATGGTGCTGATCGCCTACCTCGGCCCGCTATTCTACAAGTGGAAGTACGACCAGCTGGACTTCGAGGCCTTCCAGTCGCCGCCCACCCCGGAGCACTGGTTCGGCACCTACCAGACCGGCGGCGACGTCTTCTCCCGCACCCTGCGCGGCCTGCAGAAGTCGCTGGTCATCGGTCTGCTCGGGGCGGGCGCCTCGACCGCTCTGGCCGCCGTGGCCGGCGCCTTCGCCGGGTACTTCCGGGGCAGCACCGACATGGTGATCCGGGTGATCATCGACCTGATGCTGGTGCTGCCCAGCTTCCTGATCATCGCGATCTTCTCGACCGCGCTGCGGGACGGGAGCTGGCTGCTGTTCATCGTGCTGCTGGCCGGCTTCCAGTGGATGATCACCGCCCGGGTGGTCCGCGGCATCACCCAGTCGCTGCGCGAGCGTGAGTTCGTCCAGGCGGCCCGCTTCATGGGCGTACCCGGCTGGAAGATCATCCTGCGGCACATCCTGCCGAACATGGCGTCGCTGCTGATCATCGACGCGACCGTCGGCGTCAGCAGCATCATCCTGGCCGAGGTCGGGCTCTCCTTCTTCGGCTTCGGCGTGCAGCCGCCGGACGTCTCGCTCGGCACCCTGATCGCCGACGGCTCCGGCGCGGCGCTGACCAACTGGTGGCAGTTCTACTTCGTCGCGGGCGTGCTGGTGCTGCTCGTCCTCGCCGTCAACCTGGTGGGCGACGGCCTGCGCGACGCGCTGGACCCGAACTCCGAGATCGAAGGTGCGAAGTGACCGACGCGATCGTGACCCGGTATCCCTCCCCCGCCGGGGGCAGTGGAGCCGGTGCCGTCGAGCCGCTGCTGCGGGTCGACGACCTGTCGGTGACCTTCCGCAGCCCGGCGGGCCCGGTCACCGCGGTCCGGGGGATCAGCTACGACGTGCGACCCGGTGAGGTGCTCGGCATCGTCGGCGAGTCCGGGTCCGGCAAGTCGGTGTCGTCGCTGGCCGTCATGGGCCTGCTGCCGGACACCGCGACGATCACCGGCTCGGCCACCTTCGAGGGCCAGCAGCTGCTCGGCCTCGGTGACAAGCAGCTCTCCCGGGTTCGCGGCCGGCGGCTCTCGATGGTGTTCCAGGACCCGCTCTCCGCGTTGACCCCGGTCTACACGGTCGGTGACCAGATCGCCGAGACGATCCGGATCCACCAGGACATCAAGCGCGAGGCGGCCGCCGAGCGGGCGATCGAGCTGCTCGACCTGGTCGGCATCCCGAACCCGCGGCAGCGGTCGAAGGGCTTCCCGCACGAGTTCTCCGGCGGCATGCGGCAGCGGGTCATGATCGCGATGGCGATCGCCAACGACCCGGCGCTGATCATCGCGGACGAGCCGACCACGGC
The DNA here is from genome assembly GCF_900119315.1 of Actinoplanes sp. SE50/110. Classification (NCBI taxonomy): domain Bacteria; kingdom Bacillati; phylum Actinomycetota; class Actinomycetes; order Micromonosporales; family Micromonosporaceae; genus Actinoplanes; species Actinoplanes sp. SE50/110. The sequence continues at coordinate 2,352,202 of NZ_LT827010.1, forward strand.
GCTCGACGTGACCATCCAGGCGCAGATCCTGGAGGTGCTGCAGACCGCCCGGGAGGCGACCGGCGCGGCGATCGTCATGATCACCCACGACCTCGGCGTGGTCGCCGGGTTCGCCGACCGGATGCTGGTCATGTACGCCGGCCGGGTGGTCGAGACCGGCCAGGTGGAGACCGTCTACCAGCGGCCCCGGATGCCGTACACGATGGGCCTGCTCGGCTCGATCCCGCGGCTCGACATGGGCGAGCGGCAGCGGCTCACCCCGATCGACGGCGTCCCGCCGTCGATGGTGGACCTGCCGGCCGGCTGCCCGTTCGCGCCGCGCTGCCCCATGAAGATCCAGGTCTGCGAGGAGACCGAGCCGGAGCTGCTCGGCGTGGTGATCGACGGCGCCGGGCACCTGGCCGCCTGCCACCGCAGCCCGGAGATCGCCCGCAAGGAACTGACCAACGTCGACGTCTTCCCCACCACGGTGGTGCCGGAGGCCACCGGCCCGGCCCGGCTGCCCCGCGAGCAGCGCCCCGTGGTGCTCGAGGTCAACGAGCTGGTCAAGGAGTACCCGATCACCAAGGGTGGCGTGCTGCGCCGCAAGGTCGGCAGCCTGCAGGCGGTCGCCGGGATCAGCTTCGACATCCGCGAGGGGGAGACGCTGGGCCTGGTCGGTGAGTCCGGCTGTGGCAAGACCACCACCATCATGGAGATCCTGGAGCTGGCCAAGCCGACCTCCGGCACGATCGCGGTGCTCGGCAAGGACACCGCCGCGATGAGCCGCAAGGAGCGTTTCGCCATCCGGCGCGACCTTCAGGTGGTCTTCCAGGACCCGCTGGCCTCGCTGGACCCGCGGCTGCCGGTCAGTGACATCCTGGCCGAGCCGATGGCCACCCACGGGGTTCCGGCCGCCGAGCGGGAGAAGCGGGTCCGGGAGCTGCTGCGCCTGGTCGGGCTGCGCCCCGAGCACGCCGACCGGTACCCGGCCAAGTTCTCCGGTGGCCAGCGGCAGCGGATCGGCATCGCCCGGGCCCTGGCCCTGGAGCCCAAGGTGCTGGTGCTCGACGAGCCGGTGTCCGCGCTCGACGTCTCCATCCAGGCCGGCGTGATCAACCTGCTCGAGCAGCTGAAGGTGGAGCTGGGCCTCTCCTACCTGTTCGTGGCGCACGACCTGTCGGTGGTCCGGCACATCGCCGACCGGGTGGCGGTGATGTACCTCGGGCGGATCGTCGAGATCGGCACGGCCAACCAGGTCTTCGAGGCGCCCGAGCACCCGTACACCCAGGCGCTGCTCTCCGCGATCCCGCTGCCCGACCCGGTCAAGGAGCGCAGCCGCCGGCGGATCCTGCTCACCGGCGACCTGCCCAGCCCGGCGAACCCGCCGTCCGGCTGCCGATTCCGGACCCGGTGCCCCAAGTTCGCCAACGAGCTCGACGACGCGCAGCGGCAGCGCTGCCTCGACGAGTCCCCGGCGCTGACCGTCCGGGACACCGTGGTCCCGGACCACGAGTCCGCCTGTCACTACGCGGCTCCGGTCAAGGCGATTTAACGGCCGGTGTGGCGGAGTCCGCACCGGCTGGTGTAAATGAAAGAACCTGCGTCCTTTGTAGACGCTTAGTTGTGGAGGAATTGGTGAGGAAACCCTGGAGCGCGCGAGCGATCCTCGCGCCGGTCGTGGCGGCTACCCTGATCGGGACCGCCGCGTGCAGCGGGTCGAGCGGCACGACCACCAATCAGGCTGCCCCGCCGCCGAAGGCGAGCGAGAACCAGATCAACCCGAAGTCGCGCGACCAGGTCAAGGACGGCGGCACGCTGACCTGGGCGCTGAGCGGCTTCCCGGCGAACTTCAACTACTACGAGCTGGACGGCACCGACGTCGACGCCAGCTACGTCAACCTGGCGATGATGCCGCAGCTGTACAACTACGAGGCTGACGCCACCCCGGTCTGGAACAAGAACTACCTCGCCTCCGAGCCGGTCCTCAAGACCGACCCGAAGCAGGTCGTCACCTTCGAGCTGAACCCGAAGGCCACCTGGAACGACGGCGCCCCGATCACCTGGGAGGACCTCTACTGGCAGTGGAAGTCCACCAGCGGGGCGGACAAGGCGTACAACATCTCGGCCTCCAACGGCTACGAGAACATCGAGAGCGTCGCCAAGGGCAAGGACGACCACGAGGCGATCGTCACCTTCAAGACGAAGTACGCCGACTGGCAGTCGCTGTTCACCCCGTTCTACCCGGCGTCGACGAACAAGGACCCGAAGACCTTCAACGCGGGCTGGCAGAAGTCCCCGCTGAAGACCACCGCGGGCCCGTTCAAGTTCGACTCCGCGGACGCCACCGCGAAGACCATCACCCTGGTCCGCAACGAGAAGTGGTGGGGCGACCCGGCCAAGCTCGACAAGATCGTCTTCCGGGCGATCGAGCCGAACGCGCAGGTCGACGCGCTGGCCAACGGTGAGATCGACTTCGTCGACATCGGCTCCAACGTGGACGCCTACCAGCGCGCCCTGAAGATCAGCACCGCGGAGATCCGCAAGGCGGCCGGCCCGAACTTCCGGCACCTGACGATCAACGGCACCAGCACCGTGCTGTCCGACGTCAAGGTGCGCCAGGCGCTCGCCCAGGCGATCGACCGGACCGCCATCGCCAAGGCCCTGACCGGCCCGCTCGGCATCGATCCCAAGGCGCTCAACAACCACATCTTCATGTCGAACCAGGCCGGTTACCAGGACAACTCCGGTGACATCGGCAAGTACGACGTGGAGAAGGCCAAGGCGGGCCTGGACGCGGCCGGCTGGAAGCTCAACGGCGACACCCGCGAGAAGGACGGCAAGAAGCTCGAGATCAACTTTGTGATCCCGACCGGCGTCAAGTCCTCCGAGCAGGAGTCCCAGCTGGTGCAGAACATGCTGGCCCAGGTCGGCGCCAAGGTGAAGATCAACGCGGTGCCGGTCGACGACTTCTTCGACAAGTACGTCACCCCGGGCAACTTCGACATGACGGTCTTCGCCTGGATCGGCACCCAGTTCCCGGTCAGCTCCGCCAAGTCGATCTACGCGAACCCGACCAAGAACGCCAAGGGTGAGCTGGACATCCAGCAGAACTACGCCCGGGTCGGCTCGCCCGAGCTGGACACCACCTTCAACAACGCGACCGCCGAGCTGGACAAGACCAAGGCGGCCACGCTGGCCAACCAGGCCGACGCCCAGATCTGGCAGGAGGTTCACTCGCTGACCCTCTACCAGCGCCCGGAGCTGATCGCCACCAAGAAGGACCTGGCCAACTTCGGCGCCAAGGGCTTCGCCAGCGTCATCTACGAGAACATCGGTTTCGTCAAGTAACGACGACTCCTCACCAAAGCTCGCGCCGCGCGGAGGCTGCCTCCGCGCGGCGCGAGCCGTTTCTCCGGCCATCGGGCCCGCGCCGGCCCGGTCGCGGATCTCACGCATCGTCGCCCGCCTGCGCGCACCGGCTTTCCCCGAAGCCCGACCGGTGCCGCTGAGCGAGGTTTAGTCTGCCGTTAATCAGCAACCGCAGTACTCCGGCCTCGTGGAAAGGCCCGGACCATGAATTTCCGGCAATCGGCGGTCGTCGTTCACGGCATCCATGCGGCGTACATTCCGGTGGCTTATGCGGCGGTGACCCTGTCCGCCGTGGCGGCGGCCGTGGCGCCGCCGCGCATGCTGATGTTCGGCATGCTGGCGGTCGGGCCGGCGTTCGTCGCCGCCACCGCCCGGCCGGTGGCGGTCCTCGGTGTGGGCGGCTATGCGCTGGCCGCCGCGTTCACGGTCTCCACCTGGCAGGGCCTGCTCGGCACCGCCGACCAGGTCCTGCGACTGATGCTGATCGTGGTGATGACCGTGGTCAGCTGGTCGGTCGCCCGACACCTCGGACTGCTGCTGCGCGCCGCCACTGTCGCCGCCCAGGAGCGGCAGATGCTGGCGGCCGTCGTCGAGCAGTCCGCCGACGGGATCATCGTGACCTCGCTCGACGGGGTGGTGACCCACTGGAACGGCGGCGCCGAACAGCTCTACCGCCAGTCGGCCGACCAGGTCGTCGGGACCGGGTTCGGCCGGTTCCTGCCGGCCGACCGGCAGGCCGCCTTCGGGCGGGCGCTGGCCTCGCTGGCCGCCGGTGAGCGCGTCCACCTCGACGAGGCCCGCCGGATCCGCGCCGACGGCGCCGAGATGCTGGTCTCCGTCGCGGTGTCGCCGATCCGCGACGAGACCGGCGAGGTGGTCGCGACGGCTTCCACCGAGCGCGACATCACCGAGGTCAAGCGGCGCGAGGCGGAGGAGCGGCTGGCCCGCGAACGGTCGGCGCGGGCCGCCCGGCTGGAAAGCCTCGGACAGCTGGCCAGCGGGGTGGCGCACGACTTCAACAACCTGCTCGCCATCATCCTGAACTACGCCGACTTCCTCACCGAGGAGGTCACCGAGGACGGCAGCCGGGACCTGGCCCGGATCCGCGACGCCGCGGACCGGGCACGCGCGCTGACCGGACAGCTGCTGCTGTTCGCCAAGCAGGAGTCCGCCACGGTGGAGATCGTCGACCTGAACGAGGTGGTCAGCGCGTCCAGCGAGCTGCTCACCCGGACCATCGGGGCCAACATCAGTCTGCTCTGCCGGCCGCACCCGCAGGCCCTCCCGGTCAGCGCCAACCGGGGGCGCCTCGACCAGATCCTGCTCAACCTGGTGATCAACGCCCGGGACGCGATGCCCGACGGCGGGGTGGTGCTGATCGAGACCGGCCGGGCGCCGGGCCGCCGGGTGCGGATGACGGTCAGCGACACCGGATGCGGCATGTCACCGGAGGTCAAGGACCGGCTGTTCGAGCCGTTCTTCACGACCAAGCCGGCCGACCGCGGCACCGGCCTGGGCCTGGCCACCGTCTACGGCATCGTCGGCGACGCCGGCGGCAGCATCCAGGTGGACTCCACGCCCGGGGTCGGCACCACCTTCGAGATCCTGCTGCCGCTGGCCGGCGACACCACCGGGCAGGAGCCGGAGCCGGACGCGCACCGCCCGGTCACCGGGCACGGCGAGCGGATCCTGCTGGTCGAGGACGACGAGTTCGTTCGCGACCTGGTGGTCCGCATCCTGAACGGCAACGGGTACCAGACCGTCCCGCTCGACGAGAACGCCGCCGGGGACGCCGACGTGGCCGGCGCCGCGGTACTGCTCAGCGACATCATGCTGCGGTTCCGGTCCGGTCCGGCGATCGCCGATCAACTGCGTACCCGTCATCCCGATCTCCGGGTGGTGTTCATGTCCGGTTACAGCGATGAGGAGCTCCGCCACCGGTACGACCTCAGCGCGGCGACCGGCATCCTGCAGAAGCCGTTCACCGCCGTGGAACTGCTCGCCGCCGTCGGAACAGCGCTGACCCCCGCGGTCAGCCGGCGTGGCTAGGCCGCCGGGTGGCCGGGCGACGCGAGCACAACAAGCGGGAGACCCGCCGGTCGCTGCAGGACGCGGCGCGCCGGCTGTTCGAGGAACGCGGCTTCGACGAGGTCTGCGTCGAGGACATCGCCACCGAGGTGCCGGTGTCGCGGCGGACCTTCTTCAACTACTTCGACTCCAAGGAGGCGGCGCTGGTCGACCCGGGCCCGTCGCGGGTCGACACGCTCGCCGCTCTGCTGGCCGGCCGCCCGGCGGACGAACCGCTGCTCAACAGCCTGTGCACGGTGCACATTCAGTTTCTGATGACCGACCCGGAGGATCTCGCCGCCCGGATGCGCCTGGTGCGGGCCAACCCGGCGCTGCGGCAACGGTGGATCACCGCGATCGAGACCTTCGACGCCGAGGTCGTCCGCTGGGCCTGTACCCGTACCGGGCTGCCCCCGGAGGCGGTGTATCCGCAGTTGCTGGCCGGGATCGCCGGCACCGTGTCCCGGCTCGCCATGGAGCACTGGGACCCGGACACCGCACCCGAGCGGCTCGCCGAGGTGATCTCCTGCATCTACCGCCTGCTGGCCGCGCTGGGCAACGACGCGGACCTGCCGCCGGCCGACCGCGGCTGCGAGCACTGACCGCCGGGGGTCACGCCGGCCCGCCGCCGGCCGACCGCGGCTGCGAGCACTGACCGCCGCCGGGGGCACGCCGGCCCGCCGCCGGCCGGCCCGGGCTGCGAGCACCGACCGCCAGAGGGTCACGCCGTGCGATAGCTGGTGGCGGTCCGCTGCAGGACGCCGGCCCGCTCCGCCAGCCCGCCGGCCGTCGCCCGGGTCTGGGTGGCACTGGTCGCGGTGCCGGCGGCCACCTCGGCCACCTCGGCCACCGCCACCGCGATGTCGCTCGACCCGGTCGCGGCGTGCGCCACGCTGCGGGCCATCTCGGCGGTGGTGGCGCTCTGCTCCTCGACCGCCGCCGCGATCGTCCCCGCGTAGCTGTTGATCTGCCCGGTCACCTCGGCGATCTCGGCGACCGCGGTCAGCGCCTCGGCCGCGTCCCGCTGAATGGCGGCCACCCGCTCGGAGATGTCCTGCGTCGCCTTGGCGGTCTCCTGGGCCAGTGTCTTCACCTCGCCGGCGACCACCGCGAACCCCTTGCCGGCCTCACCGACCCGGGCCGCCTCGATGGTCGCGTTGAGAGCGAGCAGGTTGGTCTGCTGCGCGATCACGTTGATGATCGTCACGACGTCGCCGATCTCCGCCGACGAGTGGTCCAACTGGGCGAGCACGTCGTTGGTGCGCTCCGCCGAGCTGCTGGCGCGCGCCGACACCCGGGCCGCCTCGGTGGCGTTGCTGGCGATCTCGGCGATCGAGGCGCCCATCTGCTCGGCGCCCGCGGCGACGGTCTGCACGTGCCGGCACACCTCCTCGGCCGCCGCGGAGACCGCGACCGCCCGGCCGGAGGTCTGCTCCGCCGCCGTGGACAGGTGCGTCGACACCTCGGAGAGCTGCTGCGACGCCGACCCGAAGAAGGCCGCGTCGTCCGCCATCCCGCCGACCATGGCCGCGGTGGCGGCGGTCGTCCGGTCCAGGGTCGCGGCCAGCCCGGCCACCTCGTCGCTGCCGGTCACCTCGGTGCGGGCGGTCAGGTCGCCGTCCGCGATGCTGCGCAGCACCGTCACGCACCGGTTCAACCTCCGCGAGATCGACCCGGCGACCGCCGCCCCGAACAGCCCGGCCGCGATCATCCCCACCACGCTGACCACACCGAGGACGATCACCGCCTGCCGGAAGGTGTCCGCGGTGGCGGCGTTCTTCTCCCGGGCCACCCCGGTCTCGATGCCGACGAGTTTCTGCAGACTGCCGTCCAGCCGGTCCGAGGTGGTTGTCATCGCGCCGCCCCAGACGCTGACGAATGCGGCCCGGTCATGATTGCGGATGGCCGGCAACAATTGTTCGTCGCGCAATTTCCGATAAGTGTGTACGGCATCGCTCACGGTCGCCACCTCCGCCTCCCGGCCGCGCATGTCGGAGGAGGTGTAAGCCGCGAAGGCGGCGTCGAAAGCGGCATCCTCGCCCTGGTCGAAGCGGGCCTCGACGCCCTGCCGCGACAAGGCCGCGGTGAGCAGGCTGGCCTTGGTGACGCCGGCCGACCGCTGCATCGCCGTCACCTGGGTGATCGGCACCAGATTCTGCTGGTAGACGTAGTCGGCGGCGGCCCGCATCTGCCGCATGCCGGAGATCGCGGCGATGCCGACGGCCACCGTCGCGATCGCCATCGTGGCGACCGCCAGCAGTATCTTGGTGCCGACCCGGCGGTTGGTGACTGCCAGCATCAATGGCGCAAAAATTCGTGCGATCATCATTCGCGTCCCCCTCGGATGATTCCGCTTCCGGCCATACCATCGGTGCCGGGCCGCGCGGAATGACCCTCAGCGCCGAAGTTGCACGCAGGGAAAAGCCATTCGGAAATTGCACTGAGGGAAAGTCGCGTCAGCGCAGGGTGGCGAGGGCGGCGATCGAGCAGATCACCATGGTGGCGCCCATCGTGATGGCGGTCGCCGGACCGGCCAGCGTCATCGCCGAGGCGGCGAGGCTGCCCACCAGGAACTGCAGCAGGCCCTGCAGGGACGAGGCGGCCCCGGCGGCCGACCCGTGCCCGGCCAGGGCCAGCGAGGTGGCGTTGGCCAGCACGATGCCGAGCATGGCGACCGGCAGGAACAGGAAGGCCAGCAGCAGGGGCAGCGGCAGGCCGGCGACGGCGCAGACCAGCACCCCGGCCGAGCCGAGGACGGCGATCGAGAGGCTGACCCGCAGCAGGGTGTGCTCGCCGGTGACCCGGCCGACGAGCATGCCGCCGATCTGCCCGAACACCACGATGCCGAGCCCGTTGAGGCCGAAGACCAGGCTGAACTGCTGCGCGCTGAGTCCGTAGGCGTCCTGCAGGACGAACGACGAGCCGGAGATGTAGGCGAAGACGGCCGCGAACATCAGCGCCGCGGCGACGACGTAGCGCAGATAGTGCCGGTCGGTGCCGAGCGTGCGGAACGCCCGCAGGGTCGCCCGCGGGTGTGCCGGCGCACGCCGTTCCCGGGGCAGCGATTCGGGCAGGGCGAGGGCGACAGTGACCAGGAGGATGGCGCCGACCGCGGCCAGCACCAGGAACACCGCCCGCCAGGTGGTGAAGGTGAGCAGCTGGCCGCCGATGACCGGCGCGACGATCGGTGCGACCCCGTTGACCACCATCAGGGTGGCGAAGAAGCGGGTCATGGCGGTGCCCTGGTAGAGGTCGCGGACGATGGCCCGGGCCAGGACGGTGCCGGCCGCCGCGCCCAGCGACTGCAGCACGCGGCCGCCGATCAGATAGCCGGCGGTGGGGGAGAGCGCGCACCACAGCGATCCGGTCACGTAGAGCGCCATCCCGGCGAGCAGCGGCCGCCGCCGGCCCCAGGCGTCCGAGAGCGGGCCGACGATCACCTGGCCGACGGCGAGCCCGACGACGAACACCGTCAGGGTGAGCTGTACCAGGGTCGCGCCGGCGTCCAACTCGTCGGCCATCCCGGGCATGGCCGGCAGGTACATGTCGATGGTGAGCGCGCCGAACGCGCTCAACGCGCCCAGGATCAGGGCCAGCCGCGCCCGGTGCCGCGCCGTGGGCGGAGCTTGAGTTATGGACACATAATTATGATGCCATAATCAGGGGGTGACCCGTGACGATGCCGGCGCCGCGCTCGCGGATCTCGCCGACCTGATCCTCAACGTCGGCCGCCTGGTGCGCGCCCGCACGCCGGACGAGAGTCCGGACGTGGTGCCGTTGACCGAGACCGAGCGGCAGGTGATGCGCATCGTCGACCTCCACCCGGGCGCCGCGCCCAGCGAGATCGCCCGGCGCACCCGGCTGCAGCGCACCAACGTCAGCACGGCGCTGCGCGGGCTGGAGGGCAAGGGCATGGTGTCGCGTGCCGCGACCGCCGGCCGCGGCGTCGCCGTGCACCCGACCGAGCTGGCCGCGGCCAACCTGCGGGTGCTGCGCGCGGCCTGGGCGCGCGAGCTCGCCGGCGACCTGGGCGACGACCTGGACGCGGTCCGCCGGTGCACCGACCTCCTCGGCCGGTTGGAGCGGCAGCTCACCGCCGACGAGCCCTGACCCGCGGACGGCTCAGCTGAGGCGGGCCTCGTCCGCCTTGTCGTACGGGCGGATGTCGGCCAACCGGCCCGCGCGCAGCTTCGTCGGCCAGGCCGGCTCGGAGAGCAGGGCGCGTCCCAGGCCGACCAGGTCGAACTCGCCGCGTTCGAAGAGCTCGAGCAGCGGCGCGACGCTGAGGGTCGGTGCCGGCTCCTCGGTCTCGCCGCGGAAGGCCTGCGCGACCCCGACCGAGCCGATCGCCACGACCGGCAGCCCGGTCACCTTCCTGGTCCAGCCGGCGAGGGTCAGCGGCGAACCCTCGAAGGCCGCCGTCCAGTACCGCCGGGTGGAGACGTGCAGGCCGGTGACCCCGGCGTCGACCAGCGGGGCGAGGATCTGCTCCAGCTCACCGGGGGTGTCGGCGATCCGCGCGTCGAAATGGGTGCCCTTCCACTGCGAGAACCGGAACAGCACCGGGAAGTCCGGTCCGACGGTCGCCCGGACCGCGGCGACCACCTCGGCGCCGAGCCGGGCCCGGTTGGCGAGGCTGCCGCCGTACCCGTCGCCGCGGTGGTTGGTGCCCGCCCAGAGGAACTGGTCCAGCAGGTAGCCGTGTGCTCCGTGCAGCTCCACGCCGTCGAAGCCGGCGAGCTGCGCGTCGCGGGCCGCGGTGGCGAACGCGGCCACCACCGCGTCCAGGTCGGCGGTGGTCGCGGGTTCGCCGACCACGGTGCCGTCGGCGCGCCGGCCGGACGGGCTCAGCACCGGCGCCTCGGGGTGCGGCGGGGCGCCCGCGGCCCGGGTGGCGCCGAGGTGCCACAGCTGCGGCACGATCCGGCCGCCGGCCGCGTGGACGGCCTCGGCGACGGCCCGCCAGCCGGCCAGCGCGTCCGCGCCGTAGAAGCGCGGGACCCGGTCGCTGGACCCGGCCGACGGGTGGTCGACGTAGGTGCCCTCGGTGACGATCAGCCCGACGTGCGGGGCGCGCCGCGCGTAGTAGGCCGCGACATCCTCGCCGGGAACCCCACCGGGCGAGAACTGCCGCGTCATCGGCGCCATCACGAAGCGGTTGGCAAGATCGATATCGCCGATCTTGTACGGGGTGAACAGCGGCGCCGGATCGATAGTCACACCACGCTCAAGACCGGTGGGCGCGCCCTTAATCCGGATGTGGCGCATGTCATATTTCTCCTATCGGCTTCAGGGGCGCAGATACCGGAGGACGGCGAGGACCCGGCGATGGTCGGAGTCGGTGTGCGGAAGATCCAGCTTGGTGAAGATGCTGCCGATGTACTTCTCCACCGCGCTGTGACTGACCCTCAGCTCGCCGGCGATGCCGTTGTTGGACCGGCCCTCGGCCATCAGCCGCAGCACCTCCGACTCCCGGGGGGTGAGCCGCTGCAGCGGGTCGGCCCGATGCCGCACGAGCAGCTGGGCGACCACCTCGGGGTCGAGCGCGGTACCGCCGGCGGCGACCCGGCGCATGGCGGCCAGGAAGTCCGGCACGTGTGCCACCCGGTCCTTCAGCAGATAGCCGACGCCGCTGGTCCGGACGGACAGCAGGTCGGTGGCGTACCGCTCCTCGACGAACTGGGACAGCACGACGACGGCGACGGCCGGGAACTCGTGATGGATGACCAGGGCGGCCCGGATGCCCTCGTCGGTGTGCGACGGTGGCATCCGGACGTCGACGAGCGCCACATCGGGCCGGTGCGCCGCTACCGCGCGCAGCAGCTCGACGGCGTCGGCGACCGCCTCGACGACGTCGAAACCGCCGTCGGTGAGCAGTTTGGTCAGACCGGCCCGCAGCAGCACCGAATCCTCGGCGATCACGATCCGCACGGCAACTCCACGGTGATCGTGGTCGGCCCGCCGGTCGGGCTGTGCAGCGCGAACGTCCCGTCGACGGCGGCCGCACGCCGGGCCAGTCCGACCAGCCCGGTGCCGTCGCCGCCGGTGGTCGCGCCACCCCGGCCGTCGTCGGTGACGACGACCCGGAGCCGGTCGGCGGCGCGTTCGACGATCACCTCGGCGCGGGTGGCGCCGGCATGCTTGCTGACGTTGGTGAGCGCCTCGGAGACGACGAAGTAGGCGATCGCCTCGACCACCGGCGAGCACCGCGCCGGCACGTCGACGAGCAGCCGGACCGGCAGCGGGGCCCGGGCGGCGATGCCGGACAGCGCCGCGTCCAGCCCGCGGTCGTCGAGCACGGCGGGATGCAGCCCCCGGACGAACTCGCGCATCTCGGCGAGCGCCTGAACGGCCTCGTCGTGGGCGTCCTCGATCGCCCGCATCGCCGGCCCGGATGTCCCGGCGAGGGTGGCGCGGGCCATGCCCAGGTTCATCGCGAGCGACACCAGCCGCTGCTGGGCGCCGTCGTGCAGGTCGCGTTCGATCCTGCGGCGTTCGGCGTCGGTCGCGGCGACGACGTCGGCCCGGCTCCGGGCCAGCGACTCCACCCGCATCGACAGCTCCGCCCGGCGGCCGGGGCCGAGCAGGGCGCGCGCCAGGGCCGTGTCGGCGCGGGCCACCCGGGCGGCCGTCCAGGGCGCCACGAGCACCAGAACGGCGAACGCCACGCCGGTGAAGCAGGCCAGCAGGTGATAGGCGATCTGCCGCCCGCGGGCCGGCCGGACCGGCGGTGGGATGTCGGCGCCGAGCAGCACCCGGAACCGCCGCCGCTGCACCCCGGTCAGGCGCCGCGCGGCCTCCGGTGCCAGCCCCGGCGCGACCACGGCGAGCAGCACGAACCCGGCAGTCGCCGGCCAGTCGCCGGGGCCGGCGTACAGCAGGCTCCAGCCCGCGCAGTAGACGGCGCCAACCGGCAGCACGCCGGTCAGCGCGAGACCGAGCACGCCGAGCGGCAGGCCCGCGAGCGTGTGGACGGCAACCCGCCAGGTGCGGGCCGCGCCGGCCGGCACCGTCCGGGAGTTCCCCACTTCCGCCGCTGTCATGTGATCAAGGTAAACACCGTCCGGCGCCGTGGCGACGGGGCCACCCGCCGGTCCGGGGTGCGGAAAACCCCACCCCGGACCGGCTGCCCGCCCCACCGACACCGCGTCGCGCGTCCGGCAGCGTGATGGGCATGCTGGAACCGACCACAAACACCGACACCACGGCTGCGGTACGCCCCCTGCGCCGCCGTACGCTGCTCACCGCGACCCTCGCCGCCGGGATCGGCCTGGCCGCGGGCATCGGACCCGCTGTCCCCGCCGCTGCCCGTCGTCGGTCGACCGGGGGATACGTCCTGCCCGCGCCGACCGGCACCGCCGGGGTCGGCACCGTCGCCCTGCACCTGCGGGACACGAGCCGCATCGATCCGTGGGTGCCCGGTCGCCGGGCCCGGGAGATCATGATCCAGATCTGGTATCCGGCCCGGGACCTTCGCGGCCATCTGCCGGAGCCGTGGCTGTCACCCGGCGCGGTGCCGCATTTCGCCGAGACCTTCGGCCTGCCCGCCGACCGGATCCTGAGCACCCGCACGCACGGCCGGACCGGGGCGCCGGTCCTGCGCAGGACCGGCGGTCACCCGGTGCTGCTGTATTCACCGGGCCTGGGCGGCGATCGCGGCACCGGTACCGTCCTCGTCGAGGAACTGGCCGCCCACGGCTACCTCGTCGTGACCATCGATCACACCCACGACGCCTCCGAGGTCGAGTTCCCCGGCGGGCGGGTCGAGGTCGCCGCCCTCCCGCCGGATCTCACCGACGAGGTCGTCGTCCAGGCCGCCGCCGTCCGTGCCGCCGACACCCGGTTCGTCCTCGACCAGCTGGCCGTCCTCGACGCCGGTGGCCATCCGGACGTCGGCCGCCGGCGGCTGCCGGACGGTCTGCGCGGCGCGTTCGACCTGCACCGCATCGGCATGTTCGGTCATTCCCTCGGTGGCAGCACCGCCGCCGCCGTGATGCACGACGATCGCCGCGTCAAGGCCGGCGTCAACCTGGACGGCACCTTCGTCGGCCCCGCCGCGGCCGGTGGTTCGACCCGGCCGTTCCTGCTGGTCAGCAGCGACCACGGGCCCGGCGCCGAGGATCCCACCTGGAACACGTTCTGGGCCGCCCACCGCGGCTGGAAGCGCCAGCTGAGACTGCGCGACTCGGTCCACGGGTCGTTCAACGACGGCATCGCCCTCTATCCCCAGGCCGGCACCGAGATCGGGCTCACCCCGCAACAGCTGGCGGACCTGGTCGGAACCCTCGACCCGGCACGATCCATCGGGATCCAGCGCACCTATCTGCGCGCCTTCTTCGACCGGCACCTGCGAGGCCGGGACGGTCGCCTGCTCGCCGCCCCGGACCCGCGTTACCCGGAGATCGACTTCGTCCGGTGACGAGGCTTCGCCCACGGCGGGGTGGCCGGTCCCGGGGAGAGCGGCTGCGGTTCGTTCTTCAGCGCGTCCGCGCGGTGCCGATAACCATGCGGCATGGACAGCCGCCCCGGCGGCTCGCGTGAGGGGTTCCAGGAAGGGACGGGCACGGCATGAGTGCGACGTGGGAGCAGCCGCAGCCGTGGGCTGTGCCACTGGTCAGTGTGTCGCTCGGTGGCGGTGAGGCGCGCACCTGCCGGGTCACCCGGCAGGCCGACGGCACCCTGCGCCTCGGGCTGACCGGGTTCGCGATGATCGGGGTCGACGCCACGCTGCTGTGGACCCAGAACAATCGCGGGTGCAGCATCGACGGCACGGTGATCGCCCCGCCGGCCGGCAGCCTCCCCGGCGTCTACCTGCGGGTGGACGGGGCGGCCGGCGGCATCCAGCGGCGGCGGACCGAGCGGGTGCGGGTGCAGTTGCCGGCCGCGGTGCGGCTGCCGTCCGGACAGCTGTTCCCCGGCCGGACGGTCGACCTGTCGGCCGGTGGGGCGCACGTGACCGTCGACCTGGAGGAGATCGGCGACGAGGCGCTGATCCGGCTCGTCGAGGACCTGGAACGCGACGTCCTGATCGAGGTGCAGATCGGGCTGCCGGACGGGCTGGCCGGGATCACCTGTCAGGTCCGGGCCGGCGGCGACGAGCCGGGCGACGTGCGCCTGCTGTTCATCAACATGAACCCCGAGGTCCGGGCCCGGGTCGTCCGGTTCGTCGAGGCGAGTGCCCCGGCCGTGGTCGGCTGATCAGGCCCGGGCGGCGGCCGGTGCGGCGCCGCGCCGGCCCAGGGCGGGCGCGATCAGCCGTACCGTGTCGTGCAGGATCTGCTCGTAGTCGTCGCGGCGGAATTCGTACGGCAGCTCCAGCCTCAGCTCCGACACCCGGGCCAGCACCGGGTCGGCGGTGAGCCGCTCGACGATCTCCGCGGCCGGGCCGACGAGGTCGGGGGCGAACAGGATCCGCCGCTCGCCCTGTGGCTTGCCGGTGCGGTCGTGACGGCTCGCCGCGTACGCCCGATAGCGGTCCCGGGTGGTCCGATCGGCACTGTCGGTCGGCACGATCACCCGGCCGATCGCGACCCGGGCCGGCCGGCCCGGCGCGACGTCGCGCCGGTATTCCTCGAGCAGGTGCAGCTGGGCGGCGGCGAAGTCGTCGTGCCGCTCGCCGGCGACGATGTTGCCGCTGAGCAGGTTCAGGCCGTTCGCCCCGGCCCAGCGGGCCGACGTGGCGCTGCCCACGCCGTACCAGAGCCGGTCGATCAGACCCGGATTGTGCGGCTGCAGCCGGGGCCGCTGGGTGTTGCCCGGCGACCGGATCACCGTATCCGGCCCGCCCAGGTAGTCCCCGCGCAGGTTGTCGGCCAGGCGGGCGATCCGCCCGTGCGACAGGTCGAAGCCGCGCCAGTCGCCGTCGAACACCAGCGGCCCGAGGAGCTCGGCGTGCGGCGGGGTCCCGGCGCTGAACCCGGCCTGCAGGCGCCCGCGGGACAGCACGTCGGCCAGCGACAGGTCCTCGGCGAGGCGGAACGGGCTCTCGTAGCCGATCGGGATGACCGCGGTGCCCAGCTCCACCCGTTCTCTCCCATGGGTGAAACGTCGAAAGTGGCGGACCGCCGAGATTTCCGGATCGGTCCCGCCGGACTTCTTGGGTCGGCCCCGGATCCACCGATAAACCTGGTGTTCCGCCGTGGCATGTCCTCACCTGGGAGTCCGCTCTTGTCCAGTCGTCAGTTCGTCACCTTCGAGGTCGCCGGTCAGTTCTTCGGCGTGGATGTGGACGCCGTCCAGGAGGTGTTGTCCTACAGCGAGTACACCCCGGTGCCGATGGCCCCCACCGCGGTCGGCGGCCTGTTCAACCTGCGCGGTCAGGTGATCGCCGCGGTGGACCTGCGGGTGCAGTTCGGTCTGCCCCGCCGGGACATGACCGGCCTGGTGATGAACGTGATCGTCCGGCACGACGGCGAGCCGGTGAGCCTGCTGGTGGACCGCATCGGCCAGGTCGCGTACCTGGACGCGCAGATGTTCGAGGAGCCGCCGGCGACGCTGACCGGCCCGTCCCGGGCGCTGGTCACCGGTGCGTACAAGACCGAGGGCCGGTTGCTGCTGGTGCTCGACGTCGCCGAGTGCGTGAACACCTCGCGCGTCACCGCCTGAGGCGGCACCGGCCGGGATCTCCGGTCAGGGACGTTCGAGCAGCACGAATCCACTGTCCCTGGTGACCGTCCGGTAGCCGGCGGCCACCAGGGCCTCGACCCTGGCGAGCCGGATGTCGCGCGGCAGCGGCCAGTCGTCGACTTCCAGGTCGACCACGACGTACCGGGGAGCCGGGCCCGGATAGTCCAGCCCGAACAGCGTGACCGTCGTCCGTCCGGTCAGCTGCGGAACGAGCCGGTTGGCGGCGGACACCGTCGCGCCGTCCGGAATCAGGTCGAGGACCCGATGCGCGGCGGTACCGCGGGGGTCGCCCCGCCAGATCGGCGCCGAGGCCAACTGCGCCAGCGGGTACCGCGGCAGCAGGAACCCGGTGACGGCGAGGCTGGCCACCAGCACGAGCCGGGTCGCCGCGGCACCGGTGCGGTCCGCGGCGGGCCGCCGGCGCGTCAGGCCGTCGACGAACGCCAGCATCATGACCGGCATCAGGACGGCGCTGTAGTGGAAGCCGGTGCCCCAGTAGTTCGGGTTGCCGGAGGCGAAGCGCCAGAGCAGCGTCGGTACCGCGACCCAGGCCAGCGGTGATCGCAGCGCGACGCCGGCGGTCGGCGCCAGCAGGGCGAGCACGGTCAGCAGCTTGACCGCCGTCACCGGATGCTGCAGCCCGGAACCCACCGCCGCCGAATAGGCGTAGGCGTCGTCCGGGTTCAGGGCGGGGACGACGACCCCCATCGCCAGTGCGGTGCCGAGCAGCCCGGCGGCGGCGAGCCCGCCACCCAGGCGGCGGGCCCCGAAGGCCGCGACGAGCAGGCCGATCACCGCCACGGTCAGGCCCAGGTCCTCCTTGACCAGCAGCAGGGGCAGCGCCCACCCGCTGGCCGCCCGCAGCCGCCGGTCGGCGAGCGCGGCGAGGCTGAACGACAGCAGCGGCACCGCGAAGCACACCTCGTGGAAGTCGAAGCCGACGGCCGACGCGATCCCCCAGGACAGTCCGTAGCCCGCCCCGGCGGTCACCGCCGCGAACGCGCCGAGCCGCCGGTGGGCGAGCGACATGATCGGTACGACGGCGACCGCCAGCAGCAGCGCCTGGGCCACGAGCAGCGTCACCGGTGTGGGAAAGATCCGGTAGAGCGGTGCCAGCAGGGCCAGCACGGGCGAGAAATGGTCACCGAGCTGCGGGAAACCGGGCCCCTTGAGCGGTACGAGGCCGGGCCGGCCCGCGGCGTACGAACGCACCGCCTGTTCGAAGATGCCCAGGTCGAACCCGGTGGTCCGGAGCCGCCGATGGTTGAGCAGGGACAGCAGCAGGTAGATCACGGCGAGTCCGCCGGCGCCGGACCAGGCGAGCACGGCGCCGGAGCGGCGCACCGGGGTGGCGCGCGCCGCCGGGACCACGTCGTGGCTGAGGACGATCATGGAGCGGGATCCTGCGCCGGGCGGGTTGACCCGTACCTGACCCGACCTGACCGAGCGATCAGGAAACGATCCGGCGCCATGCGATGCTGCACGCCATGCGCCTGCTGGTGATCGAGGACGAGCCCGAGTTGGCGACCATCCTGCAACGGGGACTGACGGCCGAGGGGTACACCGTCGACGTCGCCGGTGACGGACGGGTCGCGCTGGACCTGGCCCGCTTCGAGGACTACGCGGGCATCGTGCTCGACCTGATGCTGCCGGGACTCAACGGCTACCGTGTCTGCGCGACGTTGCGCCGTGAGGGGATCCGCACCCCGATCCTGGTGCTGACCGCGAAGGACGGCGACTACGACCAGATCGAGGCGCTCGACACCGGTGCCGACGACTTCCTGAGCAAACCGTTCTCCTACCCGGTGCTGGTCGCCCGGCTGCGGGCGCTGGTGCGCCGCGGTCCGGCCGCCGTCCCGGTCCGGCTCACCGTCGGCGACCTCGTCCTGGAACGGGCCGCGCGGACCTGCCGGCGCGGTACGGTGCCGATCACCTTGACCCCCCGCGAGTTCGCGATCCTGGACCTCCTCGCGCACCGTGCGGGCGAGCCGGTCACCAAACTGGAGATCCTGCGTCAGGTCTGGCCCGAGGACGTGGACGACCCGAACCTGGTCGAGGTGCGCGTCGGCCGGCTCCGCCGCAAGATCGATCTGCCCTTCGGGCGCAGCAGCCTGCGTACGGTGCGGGGCACCGGTTACCGCCTCGTCGACGACCGGGCGGCGGCATGACCGGCCTGCGGTCGGTGCGCGCCCGATCCGCGCTGGCGGCCGCCGCGGCGGCCGCCGTGATACTGACCGGCGGGGGACTGTGGGCCCGGCACTTCGTCGGTCAGCAGCAGCTGGAAGCGGGCCGGCGCAGCGCCGTCCAGCAGGTCAACGCCATGGGTCTGGCGGCGACCACGATCGGGACGGGCGGCGCGGAGGAACTGCGGCCCGCCTTCTACCCCGACGTCACCTTCGAGGTGGTCGACACCACCGGGGCGGTGCTCTCGGCCAGCCCCGACCTGGCCCCGTACGAGAGCGACGGGCGGGCCGTCATGCCGGCGGCGGACCCGCTGCCCGGCGACATTTCGATGGACACGCCGGAGGTCTCCGCCACGGTCCGGCTGGCCGACCCACCCGGAGACCACGCCCTCGACGGCCGGACCGTCACCGGCGTCCGGATCCAGGGCGCCCCCGTCAGCATGACCGACCACCCGGAACTCGGGCCGACGTTCGCCGTCTACGTGTTCGTCACCCCGCTCGCCGCGGAGCGGGCGGTGGCCACCGTCGACCGGATCCTCGTCGGCGCCGTCCCGCTGGCCGTCCTGGTGGTGGCCCTGGTCGCGTGGTTCGCCACCCGCCGGGCGTTACGCCCCGTGGAGGCCATCCGGGCCCGGACGGCGGAGGTCACCGCCAGCCGGCTCGCCGACCGCGTCGAGGTGCCGGCCACCGGCGACGAGATCGCGGCGCTGGCCACCACCATCAACGCCATGCTGGACCGGCTGCAGCGCGCCGATCGGGCCCAGCGCCGGATGGTCTCCGACGCCGCCCACGAGCTGCGCAGCCCGCTGGCGATCCTGCGGGCCGGCCTGGAGGTGGCCCAGGCGTATCCGGACCGCACGGACTGGCCGGCCACCGCGGCGACCGCGGTGGCCCAGGCCCAGCGGCTCACCGGCCTGGCCGACGACCTGCTCCTGCTGGCCCGCCTGGACGCGGGCACCGCGCCACCGCAACCGGAGGTCGACGCCGACGTCGTCGCCGTGCTGTCCCGGATGGCGGTCGAGACCATCACCCGCGACGGCGTCACGGTGACCGGCCCCGCCGGCCCGCCCGTGCCGGTACGGCTCGCCCGGGTCCCGTTCGAACGCATCGTCCGCAACCTGCTCGACAACGCCGTCCGGCATGCCGGACGGCGCGTCGAGATCCGGATCACCGCCGACCCGGCCGCCGCCGGGCGGACCCGGCTGCGGGTCGAGGTCGCCGACGACGGCCCGGGCATCCACCCGGGCGACCGTGACCGGATCTTCGACCGCTTCACCCGGGTGGACGCCGCGCGGGACCGGCACGCCGGCGGCGCCGGCCTCGGACTGTCGCTCGCGCGGGAGCTGGCCACCCAGCTCGGGGGAATCCTGCGGGTGGCGGACCGGCCCGTCCCCGGGGCGACGTTCGAGCTGACCCTGACCGTCACCGCCGCCTGAATGGTCCGGTCCCGGTCCTCAGGGGGCGGAGTGCCGGACGGCCGCCACCCCGGGCAGGCCGCCCACCTCGGCCACCAGGCCGTCGAACCCGCCGGGGCTGCTCAGCTCCACCAGCCAGAACCCGGGCAGCGTCGCCCGCGAGGCACCGGTGATCCGGCCGCCGCCGCAGTACGCGTCGCGGTAGTCCTGGTCGGTCACGTCGCCGGACCAGGCCGTGGACCGCACGGACGGCACATGCCAGATCGCGGCCTGGGCGATGTTGCGCTGTTCGGCGGAGGCGTCGCCGGTCACGTAGACGCGGGCCGTCAGGCCGGTGGCCACCTCGGCGGCCGGCAGCGCGGCGGGCGGCCCGGACGGGGTGCATCCCGGTCGTGTCCAGCTCGGCCGGCCGTTCATGGCGACCACCATGAACAGCACCAGCGCCGCCGCCGCGAGGATCCTGTGCCGGGCCGGCAGGGCGGCCGTCACCAGCGCCAGCATGCCCAGGCCGAACACCAGCGTGGTGGGTGCCCCGGACAGCTGATCCAGGGTCGTCCACAGCGGGCGGCCCTCCAGCGGCCCGGGCTGGGTGTACCACAGGCAGATGAAGTACAGACTCGCCGCGACCACGAGCATCGCCGACCAGACGAGCAGGACGGCGCCTCTGGTCCGGGCCGGACGGCCCTCGCTGCGTCGGCTCGCCCAGCCGAACAGCAGCCAGCCGGCGCATGCCGCGAGCAGCCCGGCCGGCACCGCGAACCGGGCCGGCCACGGTGGCGTCGTGCGGGACAACTGGAAGCCGGCCGAGCCGTCCGAGTCGTACCAGGGGTGGTCCTTCACGTAGTAGGCGCTGTAGTTCAGGATCAGGTCGTCCCGGGTGGCGGTGAACCCGGCGCTCCACGACGCTTGCTCGTCGTCCTGCTCGGCGGTGACGTCGTCGCGGATCTGCCAGCCCGCACCGGCCAGCCGGTCCCGGACGCCTCTGGTGTAGGCTGGCACGTCGCGGGTCTCCGGGGTGTTGCGCACCCAGTACTCGGCGAAGCCGTAGACCTCACCGCCGTCCGCGCCGGAGGCCGGTACGAACGGCGGGGCGTCGCCGCCACCGAGCACCGGCAGCCCGGGGAAGGCGGCCGTCGTGAGCTCTCGCGCCTGCGCCCCCGAGGGCAGCGGCTTCTGCAGCATCCAGCCCAGGCGGGCGCCGGTGGCCGCGCCCAGCAGCCCGCAGACGAGCGCGACCAGCAGGGACAGCAGCACCACGCTGGTGCTCGCGGGCCGGCCGAGGCGGGCCCGCAGCCCGTAACGGGTCAGGTTCACGATGTCCACCGCGGTCGGCCGGTCGCGTCCGGGCGGCGCGCATTCCAGCAGGGTGCCGAGCATCTCGGCGCGGCGGGGGCCGGGCGGATAGCACCGGAGCAGCCGGGCATACCGGCGGGCCAGCCGCTCGCTCACGAGGTGCTCAGGCTCAGCCCGAGCCGGCGGCGCGCCGACAGCTGCGCGGTGGCCGCGGCGACCGCCGCCCGCCGCCGCTCCGTCTCGGCGTCCAGCGCGGCGGCGCCGTCGGTGGTCAGCCGGTAGTACCGTCGCGGCCGCCCGTCCACCGTCTCCTCACGGTCCGCCTCGATGAGGCCGAGCGAGGTGAGCCGGTCGAGGGCCGCGTACAGGGTCCCGGCCTGCAACGTCACCTGGCCGTCGGAGAGTCGGTTCACCTCCCGGATCACCCCGTAGCCGTGCCGCGGCTCGGGCGCCAGGGCGGTGAGAACCCAGAAGCTGGGGTCGCGCATCGGTTCCGTCATGCCGCCCAATATAAAGATGATCTTTATATGAGACAAGATCAAGGGCACCATCGATTACTCGGTACGGTCGTCAGCCGGCGGTCGTCAGCCGTTCGCGGCGGCCGGCGTGTGTCAGCCGTTCGCGGCGGCCGGCGTGCGTGAGCCGTTTGCGGCGGCCGGCGTGTGTCAGCCGTTTGCGGCGGCCGGCGTGTGTCAGCCGTTCGCGGCGGCCGGGCCGCGCAGTGCGAGAGTGGCGTGGACCTGGGCGAGCTGCGTGGTGGCGGTGAGCATCGCCAGGTCCGCGCCCGGCACGTACGGCTCCTCGGAGTGATCGTCCTCGTTGATGTTGGTGTGATAGTCGACGAGGCAGATCTGGTAGAGGCGCTCCGCCTCGTCGATGAGCTCGGCGGCGCGGGCGGCGTGTTCGTCGGCGGTCATGCCGATCATGGTGTCATCCGGGCGACCCGGCCACCCCGCCCCCTTTCCGGCCCGGGTCAGGAGCGGAGGCCGCCGCCGCTCACCGGGCCATCAGTGCCTGATCAGAAAGTACGCCAGGAGGAAGATCGCACCCGTCACCGCGAGCGGCACGAGCAGCAGCACCAGCGCCGGGCGGCGGTCGGGGGACACGGTCGGGGCCGGATCGGGCGGCGCGAGCGGCGGTGACGGCCGGGTCGCGGCGGTGGGCCACAGCTCCGCGCCGCACACCTCGCACCGTACCCGGGCCGTGGGGTTGCCGTGACCGCAGTCGGGGCATCGCGGGCCGGGGACGCGCTTCTCCGGTGGCCGCAGCCGGTCGTCACGGGCAGCGCTCCGGCCACCCGTGTCCGCCTCCTGTCCCGGGGTCCGGGGGAGGCGCAACATCCGATCGTCCGGCTCCATCACATGTCCCCGGAGAAGACGCGCGGGCCGGAAACGCGGGGACCGCGTCGCAGGCGCCGCATCACTGCTCCCGGCCGGCCACGACGAGCCGGTAGCCGACGCCGACCGGCAGCTCCTCCCGGATCGCCGCGTGCACCTGGGCCACGTCACACCTCCCGGTGCCGGACATCTCGATCCGTACGTCACCACCCGGCCGGTCCGGTTCACCGGGCAACGCCACCCCGCCCGGGTCGCCGATCGTGACGTGGGCCCCGGTCAGTGCGCTCAGCAGGCGTTCGAGCCCGTAACAGGTGCCCCGGTACCCGATCACCGATCCGACCGCGCGGATCAGCCGACGCTGGTCGTCCAGCTCGGCCGGGGTGGTGGCCGGCCGCAGCGAGACCGCGAGCCAGGACCCGAGGTACGCGAGCATCTCCGGTGAGGCCAGGTCGACGTCGAGCTCGTGTTCCAGGTCGTCGATCTGGGCCCGGACGGAGTCCGCCACCTGCTGGCAACCGGTGACGAACCCGGCCAGGAACGGGTCACGGGCCATCGTCTGCGGCAGTTGGGCGAGCAGCCAGGTCACCAGGCCACCGCCACCGTGTGCCGGTCGGAGAGGAAGAGTGCGGACGGTACGAGCGGTACCTCCTGGCCCCCGGGAGCGTCCTCGCGCTCACCCCACAGATCGGTCAGCGTGAGATTGACCGAGGTCACGGCGGCCACTCCCGGCACCGCGCCCAGGACCAGGTAGATGTCGCCGACCCCGAGCGCGCGCTCGAACGGCCAGCCGTGACCGCCCGGACCACCGGCCACCGGGTCGAGGAACCGGTAGAGCGCGTCCTCGGCGTCCTGCCCGACCACGTCCGCGGAGACCGTGGCGGTGGCCCGTACCCCGGCGCTGACCCGGATGCCCTGGTAGCGGGGAACCTCGACGCGGACCCGCACGCTCAGCAGGCGCCGGCCGTCCAGCTCCTGACGGATGTCCTCGCCGACCGCCTCCGGCAGTCGGAGATCGTCGAGCCCGAGGTGCCGGGGCGACCGCGCGGTCGCCGGCACCACCAGCAGCCGGACCGGCCCGCCCGGCTCGTCCGGCGGGAGGCAGCGGGCCCGCGCCACGCCGGAGACCTCGGTGGTGAACCGCTCGAAGTCGGCCGCGGTGACCGCCCGGTCGGCGCTGCGCAGCGCCAGCGGCCCGCGGATCCGGGCGTTGTCCGTGGTCTCCGGGTCGGCGCCGCCCGTGGCGGCCTCCGGGTTGGTGACCGTGCGCAGCTGCGGCACGGCGGAGAGCGGCACCGTGAGTTTTCCGGCGCCCACGTTGCCGCGCGCCCCGCCGCCGAACCGGTATCCGGTGACCCGGATCTGCGCGTTCTCCGGCGGCACGGCTCCGAAACTGCGGGCCTGGCCGTGCCGGTCGATGACCCGCGGGCCGAACCGGATCTCGCCGGTGGCGCCGCACCAGGTGAGATGCCGGTCGTCCGGTCCGGCGCCGGCGAACGACGCCACCTCGGTCCACTCCTCGGGTTGGCCGGCACCGTTGCCGGGGACCACCAGCACGGTCTCGCCGTCGGCCCGGGGTAGCACGGGTGCGCGGCGGACCACGAACGTCTGCCCGGGCCGGCCGTCGCTGACTCCGAGCAGCTCGCCCGGCGCGGGCTCGGCGTGCAGGGCCGGCGCCAGCCCGCCGTAGCCCCCGATCGCCACCGACCGCAGGATCGGCGAGGTCCGGTATCCGGTCTGCCCGGCGGCCGGGCGCAGCACGCAGCGCAGCCAGTGCGCCGGCACGCCCCCGATCACCAGCTCACCCTGCACCGGGCCGATCAGCATCTCGACGGTCCCGGGGCGGTTCAGGCCGCCGGTCGTGTCGGTGAGTACCCGTACGTCCTCCCACCCGCCCCCGTTCCAGTACTGCCAGACGATCGGGGCGTGCTCCGGGTCGATGCCGGCGCCGTGCGCGCCCGCGACGGCGAGGTCGAGCTGCAGCAGGTTGCCGCCGTGGTCCGCGCTCAGGCCGAGGTAGAGCGCGTCGCCGGCGGCCACCCCGGGGAAGACCGCGATGCGCGCCTCCCCGGCTCGCAGCTCACCGGTGTGGTCGGTGTCGGTCCCGCCGGTCCTGGTCCGGCACGCGATCACCTCGGGGACAGTGACCCGCAGGTCCGCGTCGGTCATGAAGACGACCTGGTCACCGTCGCGGCCGCGCGCGGTGCCGACCCGGGTGCCGCGCGGGACGACGACCGTGTCCCGAGCCGGTCCATCGAGGCGGAAGAGCAGGCCGGTACGGGCCGGGGTCGCGGAGGCGAGCGTGATGCCGACCAGTTCGAGGAACTTGAGGTAGAGCCGGTCCGGCACCTGGTTCAGCCGGTAGATGGTCATCTCGGTCATCCAGGCGAACAATTCGATCAGCGCGACGCCGGGATCGGAGACGTTGTGGTCGGTCCACGCCGGGCAGGCGGCGGCGACCCGGCGCTTGGCCTCGTCGACGATGTCCTGGAACGTGCGGTCGTCCAGGTCGGGCGCGGGCAGGCTCACTCGGTCGGCTCCTCACCGGGGATCACGTAGAACGGGTAGACCAGGTTGCGGCGGTCATTGGTGGCCCGGACCCGGTAGCCGACGGTGACCAGCACGGCGGCCTCGCCGTCCGCGGAGGCGGTCACGTCCTCGACCACGATCCGGGGCTCCCAGCGGGCCAGGGCCTCCCGGGCGGCCTGCTCGATCAGCCCGAGCGTCGCCGGGTTGACCGGCGCGAAGACCTGCTCCCAGAGCGCGCAGCCGAAGTCCGGGCGCATCACCCGCTCGCCCGGCGCGGTGCCGAGGATCATGCGGATCGCGCCGTCCAGCTCGTCGCCGCCCCGGGCCAGGCGCACCCCGCCCGCGGGCGTCACCCCGGCGGGGAATGCCCAGCCGGCGCCGATCAGGTCGCTCATCCCGCCACCACGCCCGGCGAGCCCGCGGTGATCGTGGCGGGCGCACCCGGGACGTCACAGCAGGTCGTCACCGGGTCGCCCAGCCGTGCCAGGCCCGCGCCGTTGACCAGCACGGTCAGCGAGCCGCTCAGTACGGTGCCCCGATTGAGCGGCGGGTTGACGAAGCCCGTGCCGGGCGGGACCGGCAGGTGTCCCGGACTGTTGACCACCCCGCTGCCCACGACGGCGGCCGGTCGCCCGTCGATCAGCACGTCCGGGGAGAGCCCACTGACGAGCGTCCCGGCGAAGGGCAGCGGCTGCGGTACGGGCACCGGCCCGCCCGGCCCGGGCACCAGCACGAGGTGGGTGTCGGTCCCGGTGACCGGGTCGCCCTCCCGGGCCGCGTTCGGCATGGGTGTCTCTCCCTGAGGTCTCAGTTGAGCCGGATCGGCCGGCCGGCGGCGCGCAGCTCGGCGTCCGCGGTGATCTCGACGGTCGGCGCGCGCAGCACGAGCCGGTCGGTGGCGGCGATCTCGATCGTGCGCCCGGTGACCTTCAGGGCGCCGGCGACCCGCAGCGCCGATTCGTCCCCGGTCAGGCGCAGCGCCGAGTCGCCCCCGGACAGCGCCAGCTCCACCGCGCCGGGGCTGTCGTCGTCGAAGGTGAGCCGGTGGTCGCAGCGGCTCGCGAGCACCCGCCGGGTCGCCGCGCCGTCGCGGGCCACGTCCGGATCCGGCGGCACGTCACGGCGGTTGAAAAGACCACCGAGGACGTACGGGCGGGTCCGGTCATCGAGCTCGAACCCGACCAGCACCTCGTCCTCGACCTCCGGCAGCCACTGCATGCCCCGGCCCGGACCGCCTCCCGGCGTCACGACCCGGGCCCAGGCGCTCTCGTCCTGCTCGGACAGGGTCGGGAAGCGTACGCGTACGCGGCCGAGCTTTTCCGGATCGGCGTTCGAGGTCACCACGGCACTGATCAGCGACCGCGGCTCGGCGCCGGGCGCCGGGCGCAGCAGGTCGGCCAGCTCACCCGCGTCCCGGGTGCCGCAGACGAACCTGGTCAGGTACGGGCCGCCGGCCCCGAAGTCGTGCTCGGCCGAGGTCACCCGGTAGCCGCCGGCCAGCCGCTGCCCGACCCGCTCCAGCTGCACCCGGGCCCCGGCCGCGATCAGCGGGTTGCCCTTCGCGAGGCCGCGCAGCACCACCTCGGACCCGGAGGCCTTCGACAACAGCGATCGGGCGTAGGCCTCCGCCTCGGCCAGCCCGCTCGCCGGCACCTGTCCGGTCCGGCGGACGGTACGGCCGAACGCGCCCCGGGCGGCCTCCGCCGACTGGGCGGCGGCCGGCGCGTCGGTGCCGTACTCCGGCTCGGCCGCCCGTCCGGTCACCGTCCGCTTCTCCACCGGGTCCCAGGCGGTCACCACGACCTCGTCGCAGTGCTCGGCCGAGGCGAACCGGGCGCTGAAGTCGAGCAGGTTGTCGCCCCAGCGCATCGGGGGCGGCGTGACCCGGCTCGACGGGCGGCGCTTGAAGTGCAGCGTCCCACCGGTGACCCAGACGTCGAACCCGGTCCGGGCGGCCAGCCCGCGCAGGAACGCGAGGTCGGTCTCGGCGATCTGCAGCACGTAGTCCTGCGCGGCGCCGGTCGCGTCCACATCGGCGTCCAAGCCGTGGTCGGCGGCGATCCGGGCGGCGACATCGCCGTCCGACATGCCGGTGAAACTGCGGGTCCGCGGGCCGCGCGCGAGCCGGTGCGCCAGGTCCAGGCCGGTGAGCACCAGCTCGTGACGTCCGGAGACGCCGGGCGCCACCTCGACCGTGGTGACCTCCCCGGAGGTCACCACCACCGGGTCGGCGTCGGACCGGAACGCGATCTCCACCCGTGTGCCGGGACGGAACCGGTGCTGGTCGAAGAGCTGGAAGTGGGCGTCCTCGAACCGGATCGTGAACTGGTCGGGCAGGTGGATCGACTCCTGGACCCGGACCCGGATCAGCCGGGGATAGAGCGAGGTCGGCAGCGGCGCACCGTCGACGGTGATCGCCACGGTGTCGAGCCCCCGGTCAGCGGTCACGGCGTACCGGCCTCTCCGGGATCACCAGCGAGGTGCCGGCCGGCAGATCCAGCGGGTCCAGGACGCCGTTCGCCGCCGCGATCAGCCGCCATTGGCCGGGATCGGCGTATCGCGCGGCGGCGATCCGGTCGAGCGTCTCTCCGGGCCGGACCACGTGGACGGAGTGCGGCGCGGGGGTGTGCGACGTGGGGTTCTGCAGGGGATGCTCGTGCTCGTCCTGAAGCTGGCGCAGGGTGAGGTCGGCCTTGGCGCGCAGCGGCCGTCCGCTGGACGCGAAGTAGGTGTACCGCACCTGCAGCCGGTCGATCACCGCGCGGAAACTGTGCAGCTCACCCCAGTGGAACTTCACCCAGGGCGGGCGGCCGGAGGCGCGCGCCGGGTCGTTCGACGGCAGATCGGGATCGACCCGGAGCAGATTCAACAATTTCGAGGTGTACGAGGTTACGTCGCCTCCCGTCCTGGTGGTGTCGAACACCAGGCTGAGCGCGATGGTCGCCGACTGGCCGGCCTGGAACCGCAGCAGCGGCGCGTCGACGCCCTTCGCTTCCCCGGCCTGCCAGGTGTTCGCCTTCACGACGGTCAGCTCGGCCGGGTTGAACAGGCAGTCGATCCGCTCGCCGGTGCGCTCGACCTCGATGTAGGCCTTGGCGGGCTGGTCCACGCTCTCCCTCCTCCCCTCTTGATCAGAACAACGACGAGAACCGGCCGCCGCGACGCTCCACCTGGTCCAGGACCCGCTCTTCCACCGCGCGGATGATCTCGTCGACGCCCCGTTCGCGGGCGCCCGGTTCGTGTCCCGGATTCGGGCCGGGAACCGGCGCCGCCTCGACGACCGCCGCGGCCGGGTCGGCCGGCCCGGCCGGTGTGCCGGTGGGGCGGCCCGGGGCGAGGACCGGGCCGGTGTCCCAGGTCGGGGGGAGGCCGGGCGTCCCGGCTGTCCCGGTGTCCAGGACCGCTCGGGCGGCCTCCTCGGCGGCGCGGACCGCCGCCTCGATCAGGGCGGGCATCGCCGCGGCGCCGGTGCCGACCGGCAGCGCCGAGACGCTGCCGGCAGACAGGGCGGCGAGGTGGCCGGCAGCCGGTGTCGCGACGGTGCCGGAAGACGGCGCATGGCGGTCGCCGAGAGGGCGCGCCGATGCGCTGCCGAGGGGCACCGCGGCGGCCTGGCCGACCGGCAGGGACGCGACCGGCACGTCACCCGCGACGATCCGTCGCATCGTGGCCTCGTCCCGGCGGGCCGCCCGCTCGTCGGCGTCGGCCGCACCGTGCGCCGACCGCAGCGAGAAGCGCGGCCGGCCGACCGGAGTGCGGGCGTGCGCCAGCTCGTGGGCGAGCAGGCCGGGATCGACCCGGGCCGGCTCGTCGGGCAGGTGGACCGTGGCGCGCGTCGTGGCGCCGTACGCGCCGGCCGCCCGCAGGGCCAGCCGGGTGGCGCGCCCGGTGGTGTATCGCGCCGAGATCCCGCCGGTGAGCACCCTGAGCAGGGGAGACATCCGTGTGGGGAAGGGTCGGGGCGCCTCGAGCGGCAGCCGTGCCACGGCGGCCCGCCAGCGTTGCTCAGCGGAACCGGCGGGATGCCGCGACCGAGCCGGACCGGGGGACCGAGCCGGGCCGGGGGACCGAGCCGGGCCGGGGGACCCGGCGGGCCCGGGGTGACCGGTGGACCCGTGGGGGCCGGCGGCGCCATGGGGGCCACCGGACCCCTCGGCCTTCGCGGGCCCGGCGGAACCGGCGTGCCGGGGATACCGGGACGCCGCGGGCCGGACATCGAAACGCGCGATCGCCCCCGCGACCACCCGGCCCCGGCGGACGGCACGCCGCGCCGGCCGGCCGAGACCGGGCACGGCGCGACCGCACAGGGCGAGCCGTCGAGGGCCGGCGCTCCGGTGTCCGCTCGCGACCGGACCGGCGGCTAGGGCACGTCGAGGGCCGGAGGGCGCCGCCGCCGCGAAGGCCGGCTCCGGTGGCGGCGCGAATCCACCCGCCACCCGGAGCCCGGCGACCGCCCCCACCTCGATCAGCGGCCCCGGCCCACGCCGTGCGGGCGTGGCCGGACGATCAATCCCGGATGTCCGGCAGCCACGGCCGGCAGCGATCCGATCATGCGCCGGCTCGTGACGAGGGGGCCGCCGACCGGCCGGCTGCCGGGCCCGGCCGAGCGGCATCCGGTCCGCCGGGGACGGCAGACGTCCGGCCCGCAGCCGCCGCAGCAGCAGCACACCGGCCAGCCACCGGGGCCGGCGCACCGGGACGACCGCGATCAGCGGCGAGGCGTGCGTGCGGCGCGACCGGTCAGCGACCGGCCGCCATCGTGAAACCACTGTGGCAGACCTCCAACTCCTCGACGGCCAGGTCCCGGGAGGTCGCGGCCAGCCTCGGCCCGGTCCACCGCACCGGATACGCGTCGGTGAACCGCCATGTCTGTACGGCACGGCCACGGCCGTCACGAATGGCGACCTCGCCGTTGCGGACGTCAAGCTGGTTGCCTTTGCGGGTGAAACCCTCACCCGAGCAGGAGGTGAACCAGCCGAAGAGGTTGCCGGCGTTGGTGAGGCCACGCTTGAGCACCAGGTTCGGCCATTTCATCCGGCCGGGCAGCTTGTGCGTGTGCTGGTTCTGCCCACCCTCGGTGATCTCCTCCACCTCGATGGTCACGCTCAGGCCACCGACCTCGACGAACGTGCCGATCTCCAGGCCGTCGACGCTCAGCACGAACCGTCCGGTCCACGGCGGGTCCGGGACACGGTGGTCACCGGGCAGCAAGGATTCCCTCCCAGGATCGTTCGTTCAGGTCGGCGACCTGGCGCACCAGGCGCAGACGGTCACCGTGCTCCAGGTCGAGCAGGGCGTCGAAGCCCCAGTGCAGGTGGTACGCCAGGTACGCGACCTCCTGCCACAGCTCCGGTTCGGCGTAGCGGCCTAGACCACCTCCACCGAGACCCGGGGGAAAGGGGCGCCGGGCTCCAGGGCGTCGAGCGCGGCGGGATCCCCGAAGTTGATCAGTTGGTAGAAGTCCTGCAGGTAGCCGAAGTCGCTGGCGAAGAGCCGCTCGATCACTCCCGTGTTGATCCGGGGCAGCGTGCCGAGTTCGGTCACCACCCGCGCCAGCACGATGACCGTGGCGTAGGACTCGTTCTCCCGCACCCGGGGGTCGCGCAGCGGCTCGATCTCGTCCCGGGCGGTGGCCAGCCGCATCACGCCGGTGCGGTGCAGCGTGCCCTCCTCGTCGACGTAGCCCTTCGGCAGCGTGAACGGGAACTCGGTGTGCAGGCTCATTTGACGCGGACCAGCCCCTCGTGCGTGATGACGACCTTCTCGGTGGCGATGTCGTTGGCGCCGGCGTCGAAGTCGGCGCCGGTCCACTTCGACGGCCAGCCCGCGACGAACTCCCAGCGGGCCACGACGTCGCCCTTGGAGTCCTTGGCCGAGATGGCGCCGTTGCGGCGGCCCTTGTCGACGTCGCCCGTGATGATGTCCTTGCGCCAGTTCCAGAGCACCTGGGAGACGTCGATCCGGCGTTCCAGGGTGATGTCCGCCCACTTCATCGCGCCCGGCTGCTTGCGGATGATCATCTTGCCGTCCTTGTTCACCTCCTTGTACTCGATCGTCTCGGTCTCCGACTCGATCCCGGAGACCTTGCGGAAGCTGCCCACCTCGACGCTGTCGATCTCGAGGACGAAGGTCTGCGTGGTGATCAGATCCACCATGGAACTGCCCCTCTCTACTCGGCGGTGGCTACGCCGCCCTGCCACTGGCTGATCCGGAAGATGACGTATTCGGCCGGCTTGACGGGAGCGAGCCCCACGTCGACCACGAGCAGCCCGTTGTCGACCGAGCCCGGCGGATTGTTCGTCTCGTCGCAGGTAACGAAGAAGGCCTGCTCAGGCGAGGCGCCGACGAGGGCGCCGCGCATCCACAACTGGTGCAGGAACGCGCCGATGGTCCGCTTCGCCCGGCCCCACAGCGCCTCGTCGTTCGGCTCGAACACGCACCACTGGGTGCCCTGCCGGATCGTCTCCTCGACGTAGATGAACAGCCGGCGGACGTTGATGTAGCGCCAGGCCTGGTCCTGTGAAGCGAGCGTGCGCGCGCCCCACACCCGCATGCCGTTGGCGCCGAACGAGCGCAGACAGTTGATCTGACTCGGGTTGAGCAGGTCCTGCTCGCCGGTGGTCACCTCGGTCTCCAGCCGGGCCACCCCGCGCAGGGCCTCGTTCGCGGGCGCCTTCCACACGCCGCGGGCGCCGTCGGTGCGGGCCCACACTCCGGCCACGTGTCCGCTGGGCGGGATCCGCAGGTATCGGTCGGCAGCGGTCGAACCGGGCCGGGCGTTCGGATTCGCGACGATCAGGTGCGGGTAGTACGCGGCCCCGAACGCGGTGTCGTGCTTGAGCCGGTCACGCCACTCCAGTGCCTGCTGCGCCGTGAGGCCCGGCGGCAGGTCCAGCACGGCCATCGTCGTACGCCGCTGCTCGCACCAGTCCAGCAGCCGGGCCTGCGCCTCCAGATAGGCGGTCTGGTCGATCCCGCCGTCCGGCCGGCGGACCACGGTCACCAGGTCGGGGATCGCGACGATCGAGACCTCCTCGGCGATGGCCAGCCCGTGGTAGCCGGTCCGCTCGGTCTCCGATCCGGCCAGGTCACCGGTGGTCGCCGTGGCCGCCGACGGCGCCGGCTCGACCAGATAGGTGCCCGCCGCCGGGATACGCTCGGCCGGGGACAGCCCCGCCACCGTCCGGGCCTCGACCCGGATCAGCGTGGATCGTTCGTTGATCGTGCGGACCGCGGCCGAGGTGCCCTTGCCGGTGCCGAACGTCAGCCGCGGGTACGTCTCGGTCTGACCGCCGGCCCGGTCCACGGTGAGGCTGAACTCCTGCGGCGCCTCGCCCTCGACGGCCGGCGGCTCGTGGACGACCGTCACCTCCACCGGCGCACCCGGCTCGCGCGCCTCGATGACCAGCGAATCGGCCTCCTCCCGGCCGGTCGCGGGCAGGGACCGGCGCGCCGGGCGCACCGATCGCACCGGGATGCGCACCACGTAGCACGCGGAGCCGCCGTTGGCGAAGAACCCGTGCACGGCGTGCGGCAGCATGATCCCGGGAGCGAATCCGCCGTAGATCCGCTCGTACTGCGGCCAGCTCGTCACCAGCTGCGGCTTGATTCCCTCCGGATCCGAGTCGTCGCCCTGCGCCGCGTCGTACCGTTCGGTGAAGCCCACGAACGCGGCCACGGACGTGCCGACGCCTTGCAGCGGCATGGAACCGCTGACCTGCTCCTCGATGTAGACACCGGGAGCACCCCCTACTGCCATCACTCGCTCCGTTCGATTTGTTCCAGTGCGTGCTCCACGGCGTGGGTGACCAGGAGCAGGATGTCCCTGCGCTGCACGTCCGCGGTGGCCTCGATCTGACTTCCGGTGGGCGTCGGCGCGCTCTCGCCGCGCCGCTGGCCGTTGGTGGTGGCGAAGCCGTTCCCCCGCGACGCCCACTCGGTCTCGACCGCCCACCGGGTTCGGCCCACGGACACCTGGGTGGCCTGGCACATGGCGCGGTCGATGGCGTCGAGCAGTTCCCTTCTGGCCTGCTCGGCCTGGGTCGCTGCGCCCGGCACGGGACCGTCGTCCCGGTATCCGATGGATCTGACCCGGGCGGGAAAGTCGGCTTCCTTGACGGCTCTGCCGAACAGCCGGCTGATCTCCCGTTCGGTGAAGCCGGTGACCGGATCCCTCCTGGTCGTCTTCAGGTCGCCCGCGCCGCGATAGATCATGATGATCCGCTGCGACGTCACCTCCTTGCCGCCGTCGCGTTCGGGCGCGCCGAGGGCGACCGCGTTCCACAGCTTGACGCCGAGGTCGAACGGGATGACGTGCTCGGCGGTCAGGTGCCAGATCCGGTGGGCGGTGAGCGAGCCGTTCTGCAGGCTCAGCGGCCGGTTCCCGTCCCAGTACGCCTCGGTGCCGATTCCCGGAGCGCTCGTGCCGGGCACGGCCGGGTCGAAGCCCTTCAGCGGAGTGATGGTGGCGACCAGGGTCTCCATGGCCTTCTTCACCGCCGCCAGCTTCTTCTTCGCCGTCTTCTCGGCGTCGGCCCACGCGGCGTCGGACCCGGTTCGTGCCCGCTCGTCGAGTGCCTGCTTGAAGGCGTCCACCGCGGCCACATAGCGATCGTGGTCGGCCTGCAGGGTGGTCCCGGGGTTGGCGGCGATGAGATCCGTGATCGTCGTCGGGGTCGAGTGGACGACGAGGCGTCGAGGGTCGACGTCCGCGATCAGTTCGTGCTCCTCGGGCCCGACCGGGAACGGCAGGGCGAAGGCGAGCTCGGCCAGCTGAGTGCCGCCCTCGTGCCCTGCGGGTGCACCGGGTGCCTCGCCGCGCAGCGCGTTCAGCGCGCCGCTGCCGAGCCGGACGGCCTGGTCGAAGAGCCAGGTGATCGCGCGGTCGATCAGGGCGCGCAGGCTCTCGATCAGCTCGACCAGCTTCTCCGGCACGTTGCCCAGACCCACCTGCGCGGCGAGGAAACCGATCGCCACCGGGACGGCGTCGGCCAGCCCCCGGGTCACCTGTTCGGCGCCGGGCGTCAGCTCACCGCGGGCGATCCGGGCCATCGTGCGCGTGTAGCCCTCGACGATCCGCAGGATGTCCCGCAGGTACTCGATCGCGGACCGGACGGCGGTGAAGAACGCGACGCACCCGTTGACGACCGCCATCACCCCGGTCGGATCCAGCATGGACAGCAATCTGGCCGCGGCCCGCTGCACCACCTGCGTCATGATCCAGTCGGTGGCGAGGCCGATCAGGGTGTCCCAGAGCGCGCCGACCCGGTCCGCGAGGTGCGCCAGGATGCCGCTCAGCCCCTGGTCGCGGAGGTCGGTGACGAATTGCCAGGCCTCGCCCAGGCGGGCCGTGCCGTTGCGCAGCGCGGCTGTGCGCTCGGGGCCGAGCCGGACGGCGACCTTCTCCCAGAGGGTCTCGGCGCTGATCCCGAGCACCTGCATGGCCATGTCCAGGACGGCCGAGGTGGTCATCGGGCCGTCCGGGACCGCTACGCCGAGCCCGGCGAGGCCGCGCAGCAGCCAGGAGCCGAGGCCGCGCAGCAGGTGCCCGGCGATGCCGTCGAGAAAGGCCGCGAAGCCGAGCCGCAGCGCCCGCACCACGTTGAGCAGGAAGCCGACCGGGTCGCGCCGGATGTCGGCGAGCGCGCCGGCGACGTCGGCGACGATCGACGTGAGCAGCTCGGGCGGGAAGTCCATGAGCTTGAGCGCGGTGGTGATGAGCACCTCGACGACGACCGTGGCGAACGCGACCAGCCGGCCCAGCGGCTCGCCGAATCGGGCCACCACCCGCTCGCATGCGCCGGCCGGGTCGAGCAGGTCGGCCAGTTCCAGCGAGTCCCAGATGCCGTGGAACAGCCCGGTGACCATGTCCGCGCCGATGCCGAGCCGGGCCACCTCGGCCTCGATCCGGGCCGCCGCCTCGGTCAGGACACCGGCCTCGGCCAATCGCTCGGCGGCGGCCGCGCCCACTCCCGGCAGAAGGCCCAGAAAACCTTCGATCAGGGACGCGGTGGTACGGGGTACCCGCGCACCGGTCAGCGGATCCTGCTCGATGAGCACGGTCAGCAGCGGATAACCCGGCACCCGGGCGGCCCGCTGGGCGAGCGCGCCGCGCAGCGCGTCCTTGACCAGTGCGAGAGCCTTGCCGAGCAGGTCGGCGCCGAACGACAGGATCCGCCGGATCAGGGTGATCGCCCGCTCGGCGAGCTGCGGGAGCGTGTCGAGCAGCCGGGGCAGGCTCTCCGGGCTCAGGGCGGCCCACGCGTCGGCGAACAGCCGCACCGCGTCGTCGCGGATCCCGGCGAACGTCTCCAGGCGGGTGTCGAGCCAGTCGGCGGCGGACTGCAGGACGCCGCGTTCGCGCAGTTGGTCGATGGTCTGCTCGCGGCCGATCACGGTCAGGAAGCCGGTGAGGATCTCGACGGTCGGCACCCGCACCTCGGCGCCGCGCAACGGGTCGTACCGGAAGACCTGGGTGGCCAGCTCCCACACCGGCCGCACCCCGGGTCGCTGCAGCAGCGGGCCGGCCAGGTCGGCGACGACCCGGCGGACCATGGACAGCACGGTCTCGATCAGCTCGGCGACGGCGGCCCGGACGTCGGCGACCATGCCGCCGACGTGGCGCCCGAGCATGGCCGCGTTGCCGTCGATGCCCGCGGTCACCGAGAGCTCCGCCCAGGCGGCGGCGATCTCGTCGCCGATGCGGGCCAGGGTGATCCGGTGCGCGGCCAGCCGCACGTGTATCGCGGCGAGCGCCTCGTCGACGACCCCGGCCGCGGCGAGCACCCGGCCGGTGGCCGCGCCGAACGGGCCCGCACCGGTGAGCACCGACTCGACGAGCTGCTGCGGGGCCGTGGTGACCGCGTGACCGGTGATCGGGTCGACGCCGATCACCTGGGTGAGCAGTGGGTAGCCGGGGATCGCGGTGACCGCGGCGTGGATCCCGTCGAGCACGACGTCCGGGATCAGTGAGGTGGGCGCTCCGGCGGTCGAGGCCGGGACCGTCCGGGGGACCGTCGTCCGGCCGGCCTCGTCCGGCTCGACGGTGGGCAGGACCGGCACGGACATGCTCGATCCCATCGTCACGGAGTCGCGGAAAGAAACGTCCGCCGGGGATTTCCGGCGTTTCGGTGATCATTATTCCGGCAATGGCACCGCGGCCCCCGGCAGCGACTCGTCGGTTCCCCCGTTCGGGAGGTTTATCGTTTCCAGCAGCGTTGCGGCGGACTTGTCGTGCAGGCGCAGAACCCGCTGTACGACGTCGGGCCCGGCCGGCTGCGGCAGCGGGACGGCGTCGATGGTGGCGGTCACCAGCAGGTCGAGTCCGGCCTTGAGCTGACCGCCGAGCGCCGACCAGAAGTCCGAGTTGTCCCGGCCGTCGCTCGCCGCGATCCGTACCGAGGGCAGCGGGCGGACCGCGGCGATCGGCTCGGGCAGCAGCCGGGCGTCGATCTCGGTCTCCCGCAGCAGTGCGGCCAGGGCCCGGCCCAGCAGGGCGTGTTCGTCACGAACCTCGCTGGTGAACGCGGTGACCAGATAGCGGCAGTCGACCCGGGGCAGCGCGCCGCGCCGCGTCCGGCGCCCGTCCGGCCCGGTGGTCAGCACCTCGCCGGCCTCCTGCTCGCCCAGGTTGCGGCGCACGTCCCAGAGGTAGAGGTTGACCGTCGGCCGGCCGGACAGCCGTGCGGCCCAGTCCCGGTCGGGGGCGTCGAAGGAGACCGCCACGTCCGCGCCGAGCGGCACCGCCGCACGCAGAAAGCTCTCCAGCGCCTCGTCGAGCAGATCCAGCATCGTTCCGGCCTCAGGTCAAGTCGATGAGTGCGTAGTAGCGCCCGAAATCGGCCTCGGTGCACAGCCGGCCCATCTTGTCGAATTCGCGCCGCAAGGCGCGTACGACATGGCCCATGGTTATCGTCGTCCCGTTTTCCGCGGCTTCGAAAGCGGCCCCGAGAGCGGCATTGCGAATGGTGCCGCCGGTGACCCGGAACTGCGCCGCGAGGAATGGCAGATCGAGGTCGTCGGCCGGTGCGCCGCTCGGGAAGGCCAGCTCCCAGATCCGCTGTCGGGCCGCCTCGTCGGGCGGCTCGAAGTCGAGGTGGACCGAGATCCGGCGCAGGAAGGCGTCGTCGATGTTGCGGTGCAGGTTGGTCGCGAGGATCACGATGCCGTCCTGGTTCTCCAGCCGTTGGAGCAGGTAGGCGACCTCGATGTTGGCGTACCGGTCGCGGGCGTCGGTCACCTCCGAGCGCCGGCCGAACAGGGCGTCCGCCTCGTCGAAGAAGAGCACCAGCTCGCCGGCGGCGGCCGCGTCGAAGACCCGTTCCAGGTTGCGCTCGGTCTCCCCGATGTACTTGCTGACCACCGTGGCGAGGTCGACCCGGTACAGGTCCAGACCCAGCTCGGCGGCCACCACCTCGGCGGCGAGCGTCTTCCCGGTCCCGGACGGCCCGGAGAAGAGCGCTACGACACCGGTCGACGGGACCGCCGCGAAGCCCCAGCCGTCGTAGACGACCGCACGGCGCCGGTAGCGGGTGATCACCTCGCGCAGGCGGGCCGCCTGCCGGTCCGGCAGCACCAGGTCGGACCAGCGGCGGCGCGGGCGCAACCGGGTGGTGAGGTGATCGAGGTGCCCACCGGCGAGCCGCCGCACCGCCTGCGGCAGCCGCGCCGGATTCCCGCCGGCCGCCGCCACCACGAGCCCGAGCTGGTCGCGCGTCAGCCGCCCGCCCGGCGCCGTCCCGAAGGCGGCCGACCAGTCGCCCGCGTCGGCGTGCGGATCGGCTGCGGGCAGGTCCTCCCAGAGGGCCCGGGGGAGGGCGGCGAGCGGCAGGTCGACGGCGGAGGTCAGAGCCCAGCTGAGATGGGCGGCGCGCAGGATCTCGTGACCCGCGCGGGGGCCCGGCTCGCCAGGGAGGTCGAGCACCACGACCCGGTCGCCGAGGGTCGCCTCCCGGACCACGGCGCACCAGGCGGCGTCGGTCTGCGGCGGGGCCGTGATCAGCAGACCCCGGCCCGGGCAGCGGTCGATCACGGCGCGGGTCCGGGTCTCGGCGTCCCGGCCGGCGGCCAGCAGGAGAACGGGGGCGGTCGGCCGCGTGGCCGCGGTCCGGCCGATCAGGCGGGCGCCGTGCGGCAGGTCCGGGTCCGGATCGCCGATCCCCCGCAGCGACCAGAGCAGACGGTCGGCGGGGACGGGGCAACGCCGTGCCCACGGGCCGTCCCGCGGGGTCTCGACGAGGCCGGTGGTGTGCAGCCGTGCGTCGGGGGACAGCGAACCGGCGTCGCCGGTCATCCGGGCGAGGGTGGCGAGCGTGGGACGGGGGAGCCGGATGTCGTTCTGCACGTACGTGACCAGCCGCATCCGGGCCGGGGACAGGTCCACGGCACAGAGCACGGCGAGCACCTGCGCCTCGGCGAGCGTCAGCCCGGCCCGGTGCACCACCAGCGCGAACACGTCCCGGCCGGCGTCGACCGCCTCGGTGAACAGCTTGCGGGCCCGCTCCAGCTCCGGCGCCAGGTGCTCGCGGACGGAGTCGGCGGCGGCGCTGCCCGGCCCGTCGAGGCCGGGCAGGCCGCCGAGCACCCGGTCGAGGTCGTCGTCGCGTCCCGGGTAGAGGCCGGCGGAGTCGTGCGGCGGCCGGCCCTCGGCGATCCGGCAGATCAGGGCTTCCCGCTGCAGCAGGGTGTCGGCGAGAACCTCCCACGCCGGTGCGTCGTCCACCGGCTATGCATACGTCCCCGCCGCGCTCCGGCCCGCCGCAATGCCGCAAGTCGCGGCCGATTACCTCGAAAGATACTAATTACGTATTATCCGGGCATGGCCCAGTTCGCCGCGGAGCAGCTCTACGCCCTCGCGCGCCGCGCCGGGTTCGGACCGGACGCGGCCGCGACCATGACCGCGATAGCCCTGGCCGAGTCGGGTGGCGACAGCCGGGCCGTCGGCCCGCAGGGTCCAGGCCTGTGGCCGATCGACCCGGCGTCCTTCCCCGACCTTGCCGCCCGCCACGACCTGACCGACCCGCCCGGCTGCGCCGCCGCCGCGTTCGAGCTGTCCGGCGGCGGGACCGACTTCTCCGCGTGGCGCTCGACCCACGCCGAGCCGGTGGCCCGCTTCCTGCGCCACCGCCGCACCGCCCAGGCGGCGGCGACCGCCTACGGCGACGGTCCGGGTCGAGGTCTCTGGACCCCGGCGTCCCCGGCCGTCGAGCCCCCGCCGGACCCCGGCGTCGAGCACCCGCTGGACTCCGGCGTAGAGCCCCCGCCGGACTCCGGCGTAGAGCCCCCGCCGGACTCCGGCGTCGAGCACCCGCTGGACTCCGGCGTAGAGCCCCCGCCGGACTCCGGCGCCGAGCCCCCGCCGGACTCCGGCGCCGAAGCCGCGCGGGGCGGCGTCATTGCGGCCCCGGCGAGCTGCCCCGCTGGCGCCGAAGGCGTACAGGGCGGCGGCATCGCGGACCCGGCGAGCTGCGCCGGCGGCGCCGGGGTCGCGCGGGAGCCGATGACCGCGACCCGGCGCGACGTGCTGGAGCTGCTGTCCCGGGCCGGGCTCGCGGACTTCCCCCCGCCGCCGGTGGACGGCGCGTGGTGGGCCGGCGCGCTGTGGGACGACCGGGCGCTGCGGGCGGTCGAGGAGCTGGCCTGGCGCGGGTCGGCGACCGGGGTGCTCGACGCGGCCGAGCGGATCCGGTGCGACGCGCACGAGATCGCCGAGGCGAGGTTGCTCGCCGAGGGGCTGCCGGGTGCCCTGCCGGAACCGGAGCGATGCCGGCGGCTGCTCGGGTCGGCCGGGACCGGCGCGGCGGCACGCCTGGGTCTGCCGGGCGGTGCGGACGCTGCCGCCGTCCGGGACGCGGCCGTCGCCGAGCACGCCCACTGGCTGCAAGCGGCCGAGGACCGGTTGTCCGAGCCCGCGGTGAGCCGCGCGGCAACCGTGGCCGTGCGCACCTGTGAGCTGATCCTGGCAGCCGGCTGAGCATCACCGTCCGAACGCGACGGCCAGGGCCAGGACGAGCAGCACGCCGGCGATCACCAGGACGGCGGTGACCCGTCCCCGGACGCCGGTCGTGGTCGCGCCCGTGTGCACGGTGACCACGTCGTCCGGGGCGACGACGGCCCGGACCGGCGCGACGACGGCCGGCGCCGGAACGGGGGCGGGCGCGGGGGGCGGGGCCGGGACGGGTTCCGCCGGGACGAAGGGCGCCCAGCCGGGCGGGTCCAGCCCGGCGGCGGCCCGGGCGGCGCCCAGCGCGGCGGCCTGGGCGTGTTCCGCGGAGGCCGGGGTCACGGGACGGCCCAGCCCGGCGGACAGGACCGCGGCGACCGCCGGCATCCGGGCCAGGCCACCGGTCAGCAGCACGGGCGTCGCCACCGCGCTCAACGCGTCGCTGACCGGCGCCAGCAGCGTGCGGACCAGGTCGTCCAGGACGGCCCGGGTCACCTCCACGTCGCGGTGCGCCCCCGGCAGCCGGACCGTGACGGCCTCCTCGCCGGTCAGTCCCTCCCGGGCGGCGGCCATTGCCGAGCGCAACTCCCGTCGCTCGGAGCGGGCCGACAGCTCGTCCGCCCGGCCGGCACTCACGACGTACGAGAAAAGCAATTGATCGATGTCTTCGCCTCCGGCGGGAATGCGCCGCGGTGGCCCGGCCGGTT
Organism: Actinoplanes sp. SE50/110; assembly: GCF_900119315.1. Lineage (NCBI taxonomy): Bacteria > Bacillati > Actinomycetota > Actinomycetes > Micromonosporales > Micromonosporaceae > Actinoplanes > Actinoplanes sp. SE50/110. The sequence continues at coordinate 2,392,648 of NZ_LT827010.1, forward strand.
CGGGCACCGCGCCGGTACCGCGAAGCGGGGTGACCGTGCAGCTGGTGCCCCCGAGATGGCAGACGGTCACGAGTTCGCCGGCCGGCAGTGGCCCGGCCAGGTGCAGGGCCGCGGCGGCCGCGGTGGACAGCAGCAGCGGCTCGGTGACGGTGATGCCGGCACGCCGCGCGGCGTCGAGCAGGGCCGCACGCCGATGCCCCGCCCAGCCGTCCGGGTACGTGAGGGCCACCCGCCCGGATGCGGGAACCGCGTCGAGCACCTCGCGGAGCAGGTCGGCGGCGAGCTCGACCGGCGCCCGTGGCACGCCGCGGACCAGCACCGGCGCGGCGGTGCCGAGCAGCGGCAGGACGGTGTCCCGGCCGGGCCGGCGGGCGGCGAGCAACGCCTGCTCGGCGCGGCCGCGACGCCAGACGGCCGCGGCGACGGTGGTGCCGCCGATGTCCACCCCCAGAGGGAACATGCCGTGATCCATCCTTCCGTGCCGTGTTGCGGAGGGTAGTTGATAGGCAACTCTCCGTTCAAATAAGGACGACATCTCAAAAGATCTTGGAGGGTACGAATGACGGCACCGGGCGAGTCGGGGACGGGGAACCTGTCCTGGGTCCGCGATCGGGTGCGAGCCCTCGTGGACAACATCGAGCACGTGGTGCACGGCAACACCGAGGTGGTCCGCGCCGCGGTGACCTGCCTGCTCGCCGAGGGGCACCTGCTCATCGAGGGGGTCCCGGGGGTCGCGAAGACCACGCTCGCCAAGGCGATCGCCCACTCGATCGGCGGCCGGGTGCACCGCATCCAGTTCACGCCCGACCTGCTCCCCACCGACGTGGTCGGCGTCAACATCTACGACGCGGCCAACCAGCGCTTCGAGTTCCACTCCGGTCCGGTGTTCGCGAACATCGTGCTCGCCGACGAGATCAACCGGGCCTCGCCGAAGACCCAGTCGGCGCTGCTGGAGGCGATGGGCGAACGTCAGGTCTCGGTCGACGGGCGCACCTACGACCTGCCCGCGCCGCACTTCGTCATCGCGACCCAGAACCCGTACGACCACCAGGGCACCTACACGCTGCCCGAGGCCCAGCTGGACCGGTTCATGATGCAGCTGCGGCTCGGCTACCCGGCGCCGGAGCACGAGATGCGGGTGATCGGCGACGCGATCGACCGCCGCCTGCCCGAGCAGCTCAGCGCCGTCACCGACACCGAGGAGCTGCTGCGCCTCATCGAGGTCGCGCGCACGGTGCACGTGGCCGAGCCGATCCGGGCGTACGTGGTCGCGGTCGTCGGCGGTACGCGCAACCAGCCGGACACCGTGCGCCTCGGCGGCAGCCCCCGGGCCGGCAACGCGCTCGCGATGGCGGCCCAGGCCCGGGCCGCGACCGAGGGACGCGAGTACGTACTGCCCGACGACGTGAAGGCGATGGCCGTTCCGGTCCTGCGGCACCGGCTCGTGCTGACCCCCGAGGCGGCGATCCGGGGCGCCACGGCCGCCTCGGTCCTGGACGGGATCCTCGCCGCCGTGCCGGTGCCGCAGACGGCGACGGCCCGGTGACCCGTTGCTGACCCGCAGCGGATGGGCGGTGGCCGTCGCCGCCGTGGCGCTGCTCGTCGCCGCCGCCGTGCTGGGCTACCCGGAGCTGGCCGTGCTCGGCTATGCCGGGCTGTTCGCCCTGCTCGCCGCCGGGCTCTGGATGCTGGCCCGCCCCCAGCTGGTGGCCCGGCGGGAGATCCGGCCGAACCGGGTGACCGCCGGCGACGAGGCGGTCGGCGTGCTCACCGTGACCAACCAGATGAACCGCCGCTCCCCGCCGGTCTCGGTGACCGAGTCGGTGGACGGCCGGAGCGTGGGGGTGCCGGTGCCGAGCCTGGCCGCCCGGGAGAGCCACCTGTCCGGCTACCCGTTGCCGACCGACCGGCGCGGCGTCTACCAGGTCGGGCCGCTGACCGTCGGGCATGCCGACCCGCTGCGGCTGATGGAGGTGGCCAAGCGGTTCGGCGAGGTGTCGACGCTGTGGGTGCACCCGCTGGTCGACACCGTGTACCCGCTGCCGACCGGTCGCAGCCAGGACCAGGACGGGCCGACCTCCAGCGTGGCGCCGCAGGGCGGAATCGCCTTCCACAGCCTTCGCGAGTACGTGCCCGGCGACGACTGGCGGCTCATCCACTGGAAGTCCAGCGCGCGTACCGGCCAGTTGATGGTGCGGCACAACGTGGTCCCGAACGAGCCGCGCCTCATGATCGTGCTGGACACCAGCGTGGCCGCCTACGACGACGAGTCGTTCGAACACGCGGTCCGGGCCGCCGCCTCGCTGTCGGTGGCCGCGCTGCGCGCCGGGTTCCCGCTCGAACTGCGTACGACCGGCGGCGAGGTCACCGTCGCGGAAGAGGACGGGCCGGGCCGCACGTCCGTGCTGGATCTGCTGGCCGCCGTCCGCCTCGACCCGGCCGACCGGGGCCTGGCCGCGCTGCCCGCGCTCGTCCCCGAACAGAGCGCCGTCTCGCTGGGCGTGGTGACCGGCCGGCCCGCCCAGGCCGAGCTGGCCGTGCTCCCGATGATCAGACCCCGGTTCCTGATGCTCAGCCTGGTGCAGTTCGCCGCGACCTTCCAGGCCGAGACGCGGCTGCCCGGCGTCGTGTCGGTCGCCGCGACCAGCCCCGCCGAATTCGCCCTCGCCTGGAACGAGTTGGTACGCCGATGAGAACCGGTCCTCTGCACCAAGCCGAGATCGCGCTGGGTACCGCGGCCGTCGCGGTGACCGCGCCGGTCTACGGCGCCTTCTTCGTCGGCCGGGGCTACCTGCTGCCGCTGCTGGTCGCCGCCGCGGGGGGCGCCACGATGGCCGTGCTCGCCGCGCTGACCCACCTGCGGCACGCGTGGACCGCGGTGGCCGTCACCGGCGGGTTCCTGGTCGTGGCCGTCTACGCCGTGCTGCCGGGCACGCTGCGCTACGGCATCCCGACCGGCACGACCCTGAGCACGCTCGGCACCGGGGTGAGTTTCGGCTGGATCCGGATGCTCACGGTGGGCGTGCCCGCGGACGTCCGGGGCGAGTTGCTGATCACGCCGGCGCTGGTCCTCTACCTGTGCGGTTTCGCGGCCGCTCAGCTGTCGCTGCGTACCCGGTCGCTGTTCGCGCCCGCGGCCGTACCCCCGCTCGCCCTGCTCGCCGCGCTGCCGCTGACCGCCGGCCGGACAGCCGGGGCCATGACGATCACCGCGGTGATGCTGTTGGCCGGGCTGACCCAGGTGCTGATCCGCGCGGTCCGGACCGAGGGCGCCGAGGGCGGGTCCCGGCTGGCCGGCCGGGCGCTGTTCGGGCTGCCGGTGGTGGTGGCGGTCGTGGCCGCGGGAACCGGTTTCGCGAAGGTGGCGCCGATCGCCGGGCACCAGCGGTTCGACCCGCGCACGGTGGTGCCGGTGCCACTCACGATCGAGGACACGATCAACCCGCTGGCCGCGCTGAAGAGCCGGCTGCGGGAGAAGAATCCCCCCACCCTTTTCACGGTCCGGGGCTCAGGCCTGGACCGGGTCCGCACGGCCGTCCTGGACACCTACGACGGCGCCGAGTGGACCTCCCACGACCGGTTCCTGCTCGCCGGGCACGAGCTGGCGCCCGGTCCGGGAACGCCCCACGGTGTCCAGGTCGGTCTGCACGTGCGGATCGACGCGCTGGAGGAGCCGTACCTGCCCGAGGCCGGCTGGCCGGAACAGATCACCGGATCCGGCATCGGGTACGCCGTCGCGTCCGGTGTGCTGGCGACGCCCGCGAAGGATCGGCACGGCCTCTCGTACGACCTGGTCGCCACCGTCCGCCCGCGGGACGCCGGGGCCCGCACCGCGCGACCGTTCGTGCCGTCCCCGCGCTACCTCGCGCTGCCCGCCGACTTCCCGGTCGAGCTGCGGCAGGAGGCCCAGACGCTCACTGCGGGCACGGCCGGTGACTACCCGAGGCTGGTCGCGCTGGAGACGCGCCTGCGGGCGTTGCGCTACGACCCGGCCACCCCGCCCGGTCACTCGCTGCACCGGCTGCGCGGGCTCTTCGGGCTCGGCACCAACCAGGTGGCCGGATACGCGGAGCAGCACGCGGCGGCGTTCGCCGTCCTGGCCCGCTCACTGGGTTACCCGGCCCGGGTGGCGACCGGCTACCTGCTGCGGCGCAGGTCACCCGCGCACGGCGTCTACACCGTACGGTCCACCGACGCGTACGCCTGGGCCGAGGTCAGCATGGCCGGATACGGCTGGATGGCGTTCGACCCCACCAACCCCGACAACCGCCACACCCCGGCGCCTCCGCCGAACCCGGTGCCGAAGTCGCAACCGCAGGTGCGGCCGGGCGACGTCGCACCGAGCATGGTGGTCCGCCCCGACCTGGCCGCGCCCGTGCAGCTGTCGCCGTGGGACTGGGCGCTGATCGTGGCGGCCGCCCTCGTCGCCCTCGCCATCCTGTTGCCGGTCCTGGTCGTCGCCGAGAAGCAGCGGCGCACCCGCAGGCGTCGTCGCGGCACCCCGGCCCAGCGCATCAGCGGCGCCTGGCGGGAGAGCTCCGACCGGCTGCGCGAGGCCGGCGTGCCGATCCACCGCGCCTGGACCGTCCTGGAGACCGCCGACCACGCCCGCCGCCGCCTCGGCGACACCACGGCGCCGGTCGCCACGCTGGCGCCCCTGGTCGGCGCCGCCCTGTACGCCGCCGAACCGCCCGCCGCCGAGGCCGCGGAGGAGGCGTGGCGCGCCGACGCCGCCCTGCGGTCCGCGCTGCGCCGCGAGCGCGGACTGCCCGCCACCATGGCCGCGTGGATCGACCCGCGTCCGATTCTGATCCGCGATCGGAGCAACTGATGAGGCGGTTCGCGCGTCGCCTCGCCGCCGGCGCCCGGGTCCTGACCGGCGTGGTCGGCGTCGGCACCATGGCCGTCGTCGGCGCCGGGCACGGCTATCCGGCCCAGGCCCCGCACCTGCTGACCGGCTCGGCCTGGCTGCCGTCGACCGGCCCCGGCGAGGTGGAGCTGCTCGACGGGGTCAACACCGAGGTCGCCGCCCGGGTGCCGGTCGTCCCGGCGGCGCACGACTTCGACGTGGTCCAGCAGGGCGCGGACGCGTACGTGCTGGACACGGCGGACGGCACAGTCCGCAGGGTCGACGGCGCCACGATGACGGCCACGCCGGCGGTCGGCGCCGTCCCGGGCGCGACCACCGGCGTGCGGATCTTCGCCGGCGACGGCGTGCTCTACGCGGTCGACACCGCGCACGGCCTGCTCGCCGACCTGGACCCGGCGACCCTCGCGCCGCGGGGCCGGCCGCGTCCGCTGGCGGCGGCCACCGACCCGGGCGCGACCGTGCTGGACGCGCGCGGGGTGTTGTGGGCGCTGGACGCCCGCACCGGGAACCTGACCGCCGTCCGGCGTGACCGCCGGATCGTCCGGCCGGCGGCCGTGACCCCCGGCGCGGGCCGGCTGGTGCTGGCCGGCGGCAAGCCGGTCCTGGCCGACCTGGCCACCGGCAACGCGTACGCCCTCGACCGGGACGGCAAGACCACCACGACGGTCCGCCTGGAGCTGGGCGGCGAGCCGGACCCGGCGATCGGCGGCTCACCCGGCCGGGCCCGGGTCTACCCGGCCTACCGGGGCACCGTCAGCGTGTGTGACCTGAACGCCGACGGCTGCTCGCAGGCCATCACCCTGACCGCCGCGACCGATCGGCTGGGCACTCCCGTCGAGAGCGGCGGCCGGCTGTTCGTCCCCGAGCCCGCCCACGGCCGCGTCTTCGTCGTCGACCCGGCCACCGGCAGCGTCGTGGCCCAGCCGACGGTTCTGCGGCCGGCGGCCGACTTCCAGCTGGTCGCCCGGGACGGCCAGGTCTTCTTCAACGACCCGCGCACCCGCCGAGCCGGAGTCATCCGGATGGACGGCTCGGTGCTGGCCGTGGCCAAGTACGACAAGAACGCCGCGGGCCCGGGCGCGGCACCGACCACCACGCCGCCGCCGACCGGCCCCCGGCCGCAACCCTCGGCGACGTCGGCTCCGGCGCCGCAGCCGACGAGGCATCACCCGTCGCCGCCGTCCTCCCCGGCCCCCGCCGAGGACCCGACCGGCAGCGCGATGGGTCAGTCCGGACCCCCGTCGAAGCCCGCCCCGTCGGCCAGCCCGGCACCGCCGGTGAAGCCCGCGGTCACCATCGAGGCCTCCGCCCCGACGGCGATGGTCGAGGACCTCGTCACCCTGGACCTGGTCGTCACCGCCGGCTCGCTCAAGCCGGACCACATCACCTGGACCTTCGGCGACGGCACCGACGACACCGGCCCGCGGGTCGAACACCAGTGGGACAAGCCGGGGGAGTTCACCGTCGAGGCGACGGCGACCTTCCCCGGCGGCGCCGTCGCCTCCGCCGACGTCAAGATCGTGGTGACCGTCCGTCCCGTTCTCGCCCTGATGGCGGTCTACGGCGGGAAGGTCACCGGGCCGGGCGTCGACTGCCTCGCCGACTGCCTGATCCCTTTCGACGGCGCACCGACCCGGACCCTCACCGCCGTCCCCGATCCCGGTTTCGTCCTGTTCAGCTGGGGTGGTGACTGCAGCGGGACCGATCCGGTGTGCGTCGTGGACACCACGAAGAACCAGGTGGCGTCGGTGACCTTCCACCGGGTGGCGGTGTCGCTGACCGAGATGGCGACGGCCGCGACCTGGACCGGCGGCCGGGGCGCGCCGGCCTCCCGCGGCGAGATCTTCGACCCGAATTCGACCGCCCAGAAGGCGGGGGGCAGAGGCTTCGCCCTGGTGCACCCGCCCGGGAGCTGGATCCTGGAGGACGGCGTCGCCCCCGCACCCGAGTATCTGGAGACCCACCCGTCGTACACGGAGCCGGGATCGACGCAGGACGGCTGGATCCAGGGCGACTTCACCCTGCCGTCGCCGATCATCTTCGGCGATCACTTCCGGAGCCGGATCGGCTTCATCCAGCTCGACCCGAGATCCGGGGTCTCGGTCGGTGAGGCCGACTTCGCGGTATCGGTCGTCATGCCCGACGGCACCGCACACGAGGTCTTCCGGACGCGCGACAAAGCCTCCGACCGCGTGATGCCCGACGTCGACGTCTCGCTCTCCTCGTGGCCGGGCGCCACCACGATCCGCCTCCGGGCCGAGACCGACGGTCCCTCCTCACAGGACTGGTGCGCATGGGTCAATCCGCGCGTCGAAGGCTAAGCGTACCCGCGCGGCGGGTGGTGGCCGGTCTCTCGACGCTGACCGGCGTCGCCGGCCTGGCCGCCGCGGCCGTCCTCGGCGCCGGTCACGGCTACCACGCCGCGGCGCCCCACCTGCTGGCGGGCGCGGCCTGGCTGCCGTCGGCCGGGCCGGGGGAGGTCGAACTGCTCGACGGGAGCAACGCCGAGGTCGCCGCGCGGGTGCCGGTCGCCGCGGCGACGCACGACTTCGACGTCGTGCAGCACGGGTCCGACGCGTACGTGGTGGACGCCGTGAACGGCATGGTGAGCCGGGTCAGCGGCGCCACGATGACCGCCTCGCCACCGGTCGCCCTCGTTCCGGGCGCCACCACGGGGGTGCGGGTCTTCGCCGGCGACGGCGTGCTGTACGCGGTCGACACCGTGCACGGCCTGCTCGCCGTCCTCGACCCGGAGACGCTCGCCCTCCGGGGGACACCCCGCCCGCTCGCGGTGGCCACCGACCCGGGCGCGGCCGTGCTGGACGCGCACGGCGTGCTCTGGGCGTTGGACACCGGGGCCGGGAACCTCACCGTCGTCCGGGGCGGCGAGAGCGTCGTACGGCGGCGCGTCGTCACGGCCGGCGCGGGACGGCTGCTGCTCGCCGGCGGCAAGCCGGTTCTGGTCGACCTGGCCACCGCGGAGGCCTCCACCCTCGACCGGGACGGCAGATCCACGGCGACCGTCCGCATCGACCTGGGTGACGACCGGGACCCGGCGATCGGCGGTTCGCCGGACGACGCCCGGGTCTATCCGACCCTCCGGGGTACGGTCAGCGTCTGCGAGCTGACCGTGAACGGGTGCGGCCGGGCGATCACGCTGACCGCCGCCGCCGATCGGCTCGGCACCCCGGTGGAGAACAGGGGGCGGCTCTTCGTCCCCGAACCGGCGCACGGCCGCGTCCACATCGTCGACCCGGTCAGCGGACATGTCATCCGGCGCACGGTGCTGCGGCCGCCGGGCGACCTGCGGCTGTTCGTCCACGACGGCATGGTGTTCTTCAACGACCCCCGGACGTGGCGAGCCGGAGTCATCCGCGAGGACGGCTCGGTGGTGACCGTCGCCAAGTACGACAAGAGGACGTCGTCGCGGGCGACCATGTCCCCGAACGCTCCGGTGCCGACCGAACCGGCCCCCACGCCGAGCAGAAGCGTCACCTCGACCCCGAGGGTGCACGTTGCGGGGGAGAACCCGAGGCGGCCCTCGTCCAGCCCGCCGCCGGTGACACCGGAGGTCGCCGTCCAGGCCGCCCGGCCCACCGTGATGGTGGGCGAACCCGACGAGCTGAACCTGATCGTCACGCCCGGCACGCCGGCGCCGCAGAGCGTCATCTGGACCTTCGGCGACGAGATTGGCGCCGAGGGCCCGGGGGTTGCCCACACGTGGCCGGTACCGGGCACCTACGACGTCGAGGCGACGGCGACCTTCGCCCATGGTGTCGTCGTCTCCGCCCGCACGTCCGTCCAGGTGACGGACCGTCCCACGCTCGCCGTGAACGCCCCGGCCGGCGGGACGGTCACCGGACCGGGCATCGCCTGTCCCGGCGACTGCGACGAGCCCTTGGACGGCAGGTCCGGCACCCTCGGCCTCACTGCCGTCCCCGCCGCCGGATTCGTGCTGGCCGGCTGGAGCGGCGACTGCGCCGGGACCGCCCCGGAGTGCGTCGTGGACACGACGACGAGCCGTACCGTCGGGGTGACCTTCAAGCGGCTACCGATCTCCCTGATCGAGCTGGCGCCCTCCGCGACCTGGGATTCGGGCGAGGGACCGGCCCAAGCCGAAGCCGTCCGGGCCCTTGGCCCGCCGGGCTCGGAGCCGGCTCCACCGACGAATCCGCCGGTACTCGTCTATGCCTACGCGCAGGGGCTGATCCCGCTGAATGACGGTAGCGCCCCTGCGGTGTTGGAGCTCCAACCGTCGACCTTGTACGACGTGAAAGATCCACTGGACCCCTGGATCCAGGGGGATTTCGCGTTGCCTTCTCCGGTGGTGTCCGGAGACCAGTTCCGGAGTCGGATCGCATTTCGTGTTCGCCCGGAATGGGAAGGTAACGTCACCGACGGTGATCCGGTGCCCGGGGCGCTCTTCGCCGTCGAAGCCCTCATGCCGGACGACCATTGGAAACAGATCAGCGGCTATCAGTTCAGAGCGCCCGAAGCGACGATTCATGACTTCAATTTCGATCTCGGCCCGGCCGAGGGGGCTACCAAGATTCGCATCCGGATCTACGCCGGCGAACTGCCGGGGCGGGAGCAGTTTCTGTGGATCGAGCCGAGCGTCCAAGGCTGAGGCCCGCCCCGGTCACCGTCTCCCTTCAACCGGACCGGCTCGACCTGCGACCGGGCCGCAGCGGCGACGTCACCGTGCGCGTCACCAACACCGGCACCCTGGTGAGCCACTACGACCTGGTGGTCCGCGGGATCCCCGCCGGGCAAGCGGTGGCCGACCCGCCGCGGGTCGAGCTCAACCCGGGTGACACCCGTACCGTCGCCCTGCGGATCACCGTGGGTGAGCCGGGACCCCCGTACGCCGGTCGCCACGTCCTCGGTGTGGTCCTGCGCGACGCCGCGAGCGCCCGCTGCGAGGAGCTGACCGTCACCGTCGCCGAGGCCGCGTCCCTCGACCTGACCGTGCGCCCCGAGGCCGCCGACGGCGAACCCGCCGCGGAGTACGAGCTCGCCCTGACGAACACCGGGAACACGCCGCTGGCCACCCGCCTCGGCGCCCAGATCGCCGACCGGGGCGTCGAGTGCACCCTCAGCCCCGCGACGGTCACGGTCGGGCCGGGCGCCACCGCCACCGCCCGGCTGGCGGTCACCGCGCCGCGCCCGTGGACCGGCAACGCCACCCGCTCCCTGGGCGTCGTGGCCGCCGCCGGATCGCTGCGGGCCGAGAAGCAGGTGCTGATGCGGCAGCGGCCCCGCATCCCGGTCGGTCTGATGTGGGTCGCCGGCCCGCTCTCGGCCGCGCTGGTCCTGGCCGCCACGATCGGCGGCACCGCCCTCGTGCTGCGCCGTCCCCCGCCGAAGGCCGCCCCGACCGCGCCGGCGCCGGCGCCGGCGCGGTCGCCGGCCCAGTTCATCCTCGACTTCGACCGCACGCCCGGCGACACGATGATCTCCGCTGACCGGTTCGCGCCGGACGGCCTCGACGTCAGCACGGTCATCGACCGGGCCACCCCGGACTGCACCGCCGCGACCGCTCTGGCGTTGCGCACCGACCCGCTCCTCGGCACGTTCCTCACCGGCTCGGACCCGGGCAGCATCCTCGTGTGCAACTCGGTGCCGTTGCGGTTCCGGTTCCGCACGGCGGCCCGGGTGGTCCGGCTCACCTACGCGGGCGAGGGCGAGCACACGTTCGTTGCCCAGCTCACCGACGGCACCCTGGTCGACTGCCCGGTCGGGGCGGCACCGCAGGTCAGCTACACCGCGCCGGAGGGGAAGGCGATCGCGTCGGTGGTGTTCTCGGGGGGTGACCCGGTGGCGGTCAAACAACTCGCCTATACCGAGGGTTGACCCCGGGCAGCCGATCAGCGATCTCCACGCGTCCCTGCAGCCGGCATCCTGCCGAGGCATCTGCAGATGCCCGTTGGTCCGGCGTCGAGTGCGGATCTATGGTTGTCGGCGGGCGTACGTGTCCGGCCGCCCTCGGTCCCGTCCGTGGAGTCAGTCGTGGCACGTTTCGTCGTCGTTCAGGAAGTCCGCGTGCCGGCCACCGCGACCTGGACAGCCCTGGTGGACTGGCCCCGGCATGGCCGGTGGGCCCCGCTCACCGCCGTACGAACCGTCACTGACCGTCCGGACGGTGTCGGCGCCGCCTTCGTTGCCCGCACCGGCCGTGGACCTGTGGCCTTCGACGACCCGATGACGGTCGTCGGCTGGGAACCGCCGCAGGGCGACTCGCCCGGTGATCGGCCCGGCCGCTGCGAGGTGGAGAAGACCGGCCGGGTCGTACGCGGCCGGGCCTGGTTCTCGGTGACGCCGCTGCCCGATTCGCGGAGCCGCGTGGTCTGGGCCGAGGACGTCACTGTCTCCCCGCACCGGGTCACCCGGTTCGCGGGGCCGTTGTTGGCCCTGGCGGGCCGGCTCGGCTTCGCCGCGACGCTGCGTGCGTTCGCCCGCGACATCGAAGGCGTCGCACCGCGCCGTTGACCGGTCCGAACAAACAGGGCGCCCTCTCACGCGGATGCCACGCCACGATGACTCTGGCCCCGACCTGCGCCCGCCGCCGCTGGATCAGCCGCTGAAACGCGTAACGGTGGTTCGGTCAGTACCGGGAGCTGCGCTGCGCATTCCAGGCCCGCCAGAACAGCTCGGCCTGCCGATCGAACTTCTTCTTGCCGACCAGCAGGCCGGCCTTGGGCACCGGCAGCTCCTCCCAGGAGACGATCCCCCTCCTGCCCTCGGTCCTGATCTCCAGCCGGCGTTCGGTCCCCGTGCGGAAGTAGTTGGTGTATCGCCGTACCTTGACCACCCTGACATCGTGGATGGTCGACCACGGGTGCAGTTTGTTGTCCAGGACAGCCTTCACGCGGATACCCTCGCTGTCCACCGTGACGCGGGCCCGGTACGACAGGTACCCGGCCAGCAGGAACCCGCCCCAGAACGGCGAGAAAATCACCGAACTGGAGCCCACCGGCAACGGGGCGCAGGAATGGTCGGCCGGGTCACAACTGGTCGGAAAGTAGGCGAGCGTGGCAATCAGCATTGCCCCGCCGATACCCGCCCAGAGGCCCCAGCGACTTGGCGGATTACGAAGAACGACGGCAGACATGGGCGACAGGCTATGACGCGGGGCTGCTCGTTTTCGTCGTCGCGGCGGCGCACCGTGAGGCCGGCTGGGCTGTCGATCTCGAGCGCGGCAGTGGCAAGGCGACCGGGTCCGGTTCATCCCGGCCGACTTGACGATCGTTGAACCCACGGCTCGCCGGCGGTGTTCTCCACGTCGAGGGGTTACCACAGCTTCCAGCAGTGGATCTATCATCCAACCTCGGGTTGGTGGGTTCTAAGAGTCATACATCCTGGGATTTTGATGTTCTGCGGATAGTCAAGTGCCTAGCGGACCGGTAGAGCTGCGGCGCAGCGGCAGAGCGGTCGGTCCGGCCGGCCGGACCGTCTCGGTGGCGTAGGACATGTGAGGTTCGGCGGCAGGTGATGTTCGGATGGGGGATGCCGGTGCTGCAGGTTGATGCCGAGGCGTTGGGTGGTATCGGGCGGAATGTGGCTGATGCCTTCACCACGCTGCAGGGGGCGGTGACGGCATCCGGCGCCCGGCTGGCGCCCGCGCCTTGGCCGGTTTCGGCGGCTGCTACGGCGGCGCAGGCGGCGGAGAAGGCGTGGTCCGCTGATCTGCGGCGGCTCACCGGCGAGATCGATGAGTACGGCCGGAGCCTGACCGCCGCGGCGCAGACCTACCAGGGCACCGACCGCGACAACGCCCATGATCTGCACGGCGGTGGGGCAGGGGCGGGCCGATGAGCCACCTGACGTTGCGGGATCTGCTCGAGTTCGACGCCGCGCCGTGGCATGCCGCGGCCGATGCCTGGCAGCGGTTGGCCCGCGGTATTGATGCCACGTCGGAGCAGCTACTCGCCGGCACCCGCGATCTCGGCGAAGTGTGGCCCGAGGGCGAGGGATCTGCGGCGGCGCTGCGGAAGGCGGCCATGCTGCGGGCCGAGGTGGAGAATTCCTACCTGCCGGCGAAACGCCTGGCCGATGCTTTCGACCAACACGCGTACGCGATGAAAGCCATGCGGGATATCGCCGCGGGCATCATCTACTCGGCGCAGCAGGCCGGGTACACCGTGGACACGGCGGCGGTGACGATCACCGCGCCCGCGACGGCGTACATGGGTGGCAATCTGGACCGGACCGGCCGGGAGATCGGCTCGCTGCTCGCCGATCTGCGAACCGTGGTGGAGAACGCCCGGTCGCAGGACGTTTCGACAGCAGCCGCCATCAACAGCAACGTACCGTCGCCGAAGACCGGCTTCGGAGCGAGCCCGGCCAGTGCGATCACTCGGGCCCAGGAGCTGGCGAACAAGCTGAAGGACCCGACGTACGAGCCCACTCGTGATGAACTCGACGAGCTGCGCAACCTGATCATGCTGTACGGCACGGACAAGGCCTTCGCCCACGACGTGCTGACCGCTCTGGGCCCCCAAGGACTGCTGCAGCTCGACGGCACCTTGGCGACCTACCAGCTCGATTATCCGGGCAAGGACGTCAACAGTGCGTTGTTCAGCCGCGACACCGCCGACATGGTGCGCGACCTGCAGAACGGTCTCGGAGTCATGCTGGCGACGGCGACCACGCCGACCGGCACGAGGACCGGCCCGCACGGCGAGACCCGGCTGCCCGGGCAGTACGACCTGCCCAGTCAGTGGGTCAGCGACCTGATGACAGCCGGGCGCAGCACGATGAACATCGGCGATCCGAGTAGCCCGGGCCGTTTCGTCGAAGGTGTCTACGGCTATCAGCTGCTGGGTCCGCTGCTGCACCATGGTGACTACGACGCGGGATTCCTGTCCACCGTCGGCGGCGACATGGTCGACTTCGAGATGTCGAAGGGCGAGAACAGCGCCCTGTGGAACCACGCGCATCGTCCGGACAACCTGCGCCTGGACTGGACCCAGGGACACGACGACAACCATGTTCCGGCCGGGCTTGACCCGATGAACGGCCTCATGGAAGCCCTGTCCCACAACGGTGCCGCCGGCCGTGACCTGCTCACCGGCGTCACCAGCTTCACCAGCGACGGCCCGCTCGGCGGCCGCCTCCCCCGGCTCGACTACCTGCTCACCGACCGGAACTGGAGTGCGACCGCGGACGTTGCGGGCGGCCCGGGCTGGACCGCCGACGTGCTGCAACACGGCAGCGACTACCACAACACCGCACTGGACAACTTCGGCGTCGCACTACAACACGCCACCATGGACCACCCCGGACCGCAAGCCCGGCACATCGTCGAGTCGATCATCTACGAGACCGGCGTCGACGAGCAGGCCCAGTACTACCCCAACGGCGTGGTCCCCGGTCACGGCACGAGCACCGACTTCAAGTCGACCGACCTGATCAACCCGCAGCTGCGCCAGCCGCTGGCCACCATCACGTCGGGCTACATCTACGAGATCAACGCCAACATCTCCGAATCCCACGAGGCGATTCCCGGCGTCACCATCGAGGTCGACCGGAACCATCTCGTGCGCTTCCTGGCAGACCTCGGCAAGGACCCGGGCGCGCACAACACCATCGCCGACGCGGAGGCCGCCTACGCCCTGGGCAGCTACGACGACATCCTGTCCGGCCGGCAGAACCCGCACGCCGACATGACCGACCACCTGAACGCGATGGAGCACGTCTCGCACAACTACGGCAGCGTGCTGGGAGCCCTCGACCACGGCGCCGCCGCAGCCACACACACACGCAGAGCGCCGAACTGGACGCGATCGCCGACAAACACGTCGAGGACCACTACAAGGTCGTGGACACTTTGGTCGAGCAGGTGATGGGCAAAGTGACCGGCAAGATCCCGGTACCGGTCGTCGGCGACCTGGCCAACAACTACGTCAACGACCTGCTCACGCAAGCCCAGCAACGCGACATGGTCGACAATCACGGCCACGCTGTCTTCAAAGTCGCCGATGCGCTCGGCGCCGCCCGGAACACCTCGGCCCACCTCACCGAACAATCCCTCTACAACAGCGGTAAACTTCACGACCTGCCGGACAGCCTCATCGTCGACGGACATCCGAAACCGAGAGAAACCTGGACCCACAACGATTTTCAGGACTGGCAGGAGTACAAAAATGGGCGCGGCCAGAGCGTTGTAGGCATTGCCGCCGACCATGGAGCAGATGCCTATCAAAACGGCTGGACGTGGGCGAGAACCATCCTTGGTGGTAGTGATGGGACGGAGTAAGACCTTGACCTCTCGGAAAGCGCTGACTGCGGCAACACTGGTCACGACCGTAGGGCTCACCCTCGCCGCCTGCACCGTTGAACACCCACGAGGCGACAAGACCACCCCTCCCGCAGCCAACGGCAGTGCCGGCACACCATCCATGACGTTCGACGAGGCATACCGGAAAGTGCCGATGAACGGGACCGCAAACCAACCGATCACCTGGGATGTGACCAGCACACCCGACACTGAAGAGGTCCTCGCCGCCCGGCGCAGTTTCGCGTTCCTCCATTGGGAGAAGCAGGCCACCGACTGGGCTCCCATCCTCCCGATCGGACGCTACCTGTACACCGATGACTACTACGCATCGGTATTCGCCCCGTTCATAACCTCCACGTCGCCGATCGAGGACCCCTGGGCCGGCCCGATCTGGGTCAAGAGCGTGGGCGTGGAACAGATGGCCCCCGATCGCCAGCGGGTCACCTTCTGCGCCGACCTCGGAAACTGGCACCACGGCAGCGAGAAGCCCTACGCCGCCCCGGGCCACCGCGGCGTCATCCAGTCGTACGAAATGCAGAATGTCGAGTCCGGAGACGGCGAGCGCCATTGGCTCACCGACCGCGTGTTCAACCCCGACATCGACCGCCAGGCAAAGTACGGCTCGGCGTGCACCAAGTGGGCCGTACACAAGCCCTGACCACGTGTCCACATCGGGTCGAAGATCTCGGGGAGGCAGTACGCCCGAGCTTGCGGAGCCGGCAACACGCGCGATGCCCTATTGGGCGGGGCCGCAAAATGACGATCCGAAACCCGGCGAACTCGACATCTGGGGTATAGGCCGGGACCGCCAGGAGCAACATCGTCCTGGTCGCGGCCAAGGGCGGCACTGCCACCACCGGCGGCCGCGAGTATCCGCAACAGGGCAGCGGCCCGAGTGAACTCACCCGGACGGCGTCTTCCCGTCGCTTCGATGCATCTGACCTGCGGCGGGCGATGAAATGCCCCGACGTTTCCCCGGGGGTCGTCCTTCCGGTGATCGCCTGCGGACTTCCCATGACCGGCCGCACCGCTGCGTCAACTCGGCAACGCTGAGGCCCGGTCGAGGGGCGATCATCGAGCGGATCGAGTACGAGCCGCACGAGCATGTCGACTCGTCGATCCAGCTTGCGGACGCCACCTAGCCGCTGTGCCGAATCTGTCGGGCAACCCGTGGTGCTCATGTTTCCGCGCCGACAGGGCTGGTTCAGCCGTGCCGCAGCCCGGTGACGCCGGCATGGTCAAGCCGGCCGGTACGTCCGAGGCGTCCAGGTCGAGCCGTCCACGGCGATACCCCTGCTGCGGACGTTTTACGTGCGGCACATGCGGGATTCGATCTACACGCTGATGGAGCGGCCTGCAGAGCCGCCCGCATGAGACTCCCCCTCGGGGAGCTGAGGGGGCGAGCGAAGGGAAACATCATGAACAGCAGCACTATCTGGTTCAAGAGCAGCTACAGCGGCGCCGCCGGCCACTGCGTCGAGACCGCGTTCCTGGAGAACAACAAGGTCGGCGTCCGGGACTCGAAGAACCGGTCCGGCCCGGCGCTGATCTTCACGGCGGCCGAGTGGGATGCCTTCGTAGCGGGCGTCAAAGCCAACGAATTCGACCGGCGGTAATCGCCGCAGCGGCGGGCGGGGCTTCGGCTCCGCCCCCGTTTGGTCGCCGGCCCTGAAGCAAGCGCGGCCGGTACAGACCAGTAAACGAACGCAAGGCCGAACTGCTCGTCATGGAAAAGCGGCGTGCACAACGCGAGACCTGGTCAGCACCCGCATCCCGACGTATCAAACCGTCACTCACCGGCTGACGTAATACGATTCCCCTACCAGTTCCCTGAAACGCATCAGACCCGGTCGGGAGACCGGGCCTGAGGTGCACCTGTATACCTAGTGGAGCTGTGTTCGGAGGGGGACTCTCACCCCTATACGGTGTATCTGACACACTATGCCCGTTTTGGTAACAGAGTCACACTAGACCACGCGTCCACAGCATCCGTGTGTTGTGCGGCAGCCGGGCGTTTTGGCTGGTGGTGGCCGTGGCGAGGTCGGTTCCGCTGCCGCCGCTGGTTCCCCGGCTGACCCTGCCGGACCGGCAAGGGCAGCGCCGGGAGGCCGTCGCGCTCGTCTATGCCGGTCAGCCGAAACGCCGAACGACGCCGGCGCGACCGCTCGCTACGTGAAGGCAACTCTGCAGGAGATCGCGACGGCGCTGTCCGGGCTGACGGGTGAGCCGCACCCGCTCGCATTGCCGGGCAACCTGCCGGTACTCAGTCTTCCTGGTGATGCCCTGGTCGGCGACTATGACTGACCAAGAGTGAGACCTGGCGGCGGACTTCGGTCCGCCGCCAGGCCGGAGTGCCGAGGCGCTTCCTCGCGATCCCGACGACCTCCTTCGCTTAAGACTCAGATGTAGATGAACCGACCCGGGGTGCATCGACGCCGTCTATGGGACACCCCACGTTGATGGTGGCAAGAGGCGGGCTGGCTGGAGGATGGGCGGGATCAGCGCGCCGATGAGTTGTTCGGTGTCCATGCGTCAGCTGGCGTAGCAGTTCCTTCTACACATGGCTACGCCAAGCGGATGTCACAACGCTGACAGTGACTGTCTTCAATCCGCCTGTTTAGCATGCGAGTACGTGTACGTCGGGTTTGGGGGTAATAAGCGTTGGATACGACAATCCTCGTCAAGCAGTTCGCGGACGATCATGGAGCCGTATTCCTCGAGGTGATCCGAACCTCGCCTGAGCCGATCCGCGCGCAAGCCATCAAGGCGCTGCTGGTCGAGGCCGGTGTCAAGAAGGCAGATGTCGATCGCCGTTGGACGGCTTTTCAGCGCGCCCTCAAGCTGCATCCACAGATCACCGCCGCCAACGGCAAGTACGGCTGGTCTGTCGAGCGGAAGCCCGCCCGGGACTCCCTCGACGTGCTGGCGGGAAACCTACTCGCGAAGCTGCCGCCGTGGTTGGTTCAACCTCTCGTGCAGAATGTGGCGGCTGCTCTCGATGCCGGCGAGTCGACCGTCTCCGGGCCGACGAGTCACGAGTTCGAGGAGGCCAGGCTGGTCGCCGATCTCGCCGTGGCTGTTGAGGTCCTGCAGTCTCGCGGCGACACCATTGCTGAGGTGGCGAAGCTCTTGATGGATGAGACGCGCCGCAAGCGGCTCTGGCCGCTGGGCCGGCCCGGTGAGACGGTCCCGTTCGACCCGGACTCTCACGAGGCCGAAGTGACGATGCCCAATCCGGGGACCGTTGTCCGGGTCGTGCGCTCCGGGTACCTCTGGCGTGGCGGCGGTGAACCGGTGGTGGCCGCCAAAGCGGTCGTGGCCCTGTAGCCGGGGCTGTCATGGCCAGGAGTCGCGGTGGCAAGAAGCTGGTCAGTGCCCGCGAGCAGTCCGTTGACGCGTTGTTTGGTACGGAGTCGTTCGGTCTCGACTACTACCAGCGCGAGTATGTCTGGGAGGAGCCGCAGGTCGCGCGGCTGATGAACGATCTCTCCCGAAAGTTTCTCGACCAATTGAGTGATGAGCATTCGCTGGGTGACGTGAAGTCCTACGATCCGTACTTCCTCGGTCCGTACATCATCTGCACCGCGGACGGACGCACCTCGCTGGTTGACGGCCAGCAGCGCATCATCACGCTACTGCTGTTGTTGATCTATCTCCATCGGCAGGCGGTGGCGGCGCCGAAGGCGAGGAGCAAGGCCGGCCAGCTTTTGACCTTGATCATGTCCGAGCGGTTCGGCAGGCGCACGTTCCGCGTGGATGTCGACGAGTACGACGCCTGCTTCAACGCTCTGCTGAACGGTCGTGGGTTCGATGTTGCCGGTGCCCGGCCATCAGTCCGGCGTATCTGGCAGGCGTACCAGTACATCGATCTTCATTACCCCGCACAGCTGCGCGGCGATGTCCTGATCATGTTCATTGACTGGTTGCTCTACCGGGTCTCCCTGGTCGTGATGGATGCGGGGGACCGGGAACGTGCCGAGGAGATGTTCCAGTCGATCAACGACTGCGGGGTTCGTCTCTCGCCGATGGATCATCTCAAGCGCTTTCTGCTCAGTGATGCCGAAGAGGATCCAAGCGAGATCGAAGGCGCGTGGACCACGATGGTGTCGGCTCTGGAGGACGTCGAGAAAGGGGCCGCTTTCGCCTATTTGCGCGCCGTCTTCCGGGCGAGGTTCCCTGAGGCCGTGGGAAGGCCGGGGCCGAGCCTGAACGATGCGACTCACGAGTGGGTGCGGGTGCACGAGCGCGAGATCTGGCCCAACCGCAAGAGCGGCGATCGGGCCCGCCTGGTGACCGAGGTGCTCTACCCGTTCCACACCACGTACGTCACCATGCTACGCGCGCGATCCGAGATCAACCCGGGTCTGCGGGCGGTGCGGTACAACGCTTTCAACGGCATTGCCGAACAGTTCGATCTCACCCTTGCCGCGCTGAGGTCTGGCGATTCGGAGATCGAGCGAAAGCAGAAGGCCGGTCTGGTAGCCAATTTTCTGGACCTTTTCTATGTGACGCAGACGCTTGGTGACGAATCGGTCGAGCAAAGGCACGTCGATGAGCTTGTCTCCTCGGTGATGCCCGCAGTGCGGCTGTCCGAGTCGGTTCAGGAGCTCGGCCGTGTACTCGGGGACCAGGCCGCAGACTGGCCAGTCCGGCTGGACCTCATCTCGGAACTGCGCTACGACACCAAGCGAAGATTCGTGCATTACGTGCTGACCCGTCTGACCGCGTGGGTCGAGATGGGCGCGACCAATGGGGAAACGGATCCCACCGACCGCTTCCTGCTGCGCCGGCACCATGACCGCGACTTCGAGATCGAGCATCTCTTCACCAGCACGGCGTCGAAGTATGCACACAAGGTGCCGGACGCTCGCTACTACGGCTTCCTGCGGAATCGGATCGGGGCGCTTCTGCTACTGGACGGCCTGGACAACGGAAGCTATGGGGGGATGCTCTTGGAGGACAAGCTCGCGATGTACCGGAAGGACACGCGATTGGCCGGGATGCTCAACCCGGACTTCTTCCAACGAGGCAACGTCCGGCTCCGGAAGTTCCTCACCAGCGAAGGCCTGTTCGCCATGATCGCCACCTATGACCCGAGCACCGCGTTGGAGCCGTTCATCGACGCTCGCGGTCGTTTCTACCGCGAAATCGCCAAGAAGATCTGGAGCCTGGATGCGCTCGGACTGGCGCCGCCACCGGCGCCCGGACCGGTGGCGACTGGGAGGCGCACCCGCTACGGAGTCCGGTTCCAGGACTTGGTCCAGACCGGCTTACTGAGCGCGGGCGACAGACTCTTCGGCCGCCGACGTGGCCAGATGTACTACGCCCGGGTCCGCCCGGACGGACGGATCGAGACTGCAGCCGGCGTCGCAAGCGCGCCCAGTAAGGCGATGGAGGACGCGGTGGGCGTGGCTGGCAACGGCTGGGCCTTCTGGTCGGCCGAAGATACCAAGGAGCGGCTCGATGCGATTCGGCAGCAGTACCTCGATCGGTTCGGGCGATAGTGCGTCGCATCACGCCGATAAGAGGGCAGGTCAGTTCGAGGGCATCGCGGAGAGCTGTTGATGGCTACGGCCAGAGCCGGCGGGGAGTCTGACCACTGCGTCGATACCACCGGTTCCGCTTGGTCGCAGTTCCGCAGTACCGCCACTGGCTACGGCGAGGGCACGTACCAGGGCGAGGCCGAGTCCGGTTCCCCCCGTGCCGGCGCTGGGTGCTCGCCAGAAGGGCACGAGAGCTTGTGTTCGTTGTTCTGCGGTGAGTCCGGGTCCTTCGTCGATGACGTGGAGTTCGACCTCCGGGGCTGAGTCGGCCTGGTCTATCACGTGCCAGCTGATGGTGACCGTGCTTCCGTGGGGGGCAACGCGGAGGGCGTTGGAAACCAAATTGTCGATGATCTGTTCGATGGCGGTGGGGACCGCTCGAACGCCGACATCCACCGGGCCGGATGTGGCCAGGTGGATACCGCGGCTGATGGCCAAGGGCTCCCAGAAGCAGATTCGCCTGTCGATGGTATCGGTCAGGAAACCGTCTTCCTGGGGCAATGCGCTCTGCTCAGCTCGCGCCATCGCCAGCAGCAGCTCGACCATCCGTGCCAAACGGTCAGTCTCGTGCAAGGCCGCTTGCAGGTTGTTGTGGCCGTCGGCCGCGATGTCGGGTTCGAGGTTCTCCAGTCGTAGGCGCAGGGCTGCCAGCGGTGTTTTCAGCTGATGGGAGGCATGGCCGTTGAACGAGCGTTGCGAGGTGATCAGCGTGTTCAACCTCTCCGCGGTCGTCTTGTAGGTGACTGCCAGGCGTCGCACTTCCGGCGGGCCCGAGTCGACGGGCAGCGTCACCGGGAGCGGGCCGTCTGCCAACGTCCGGGTGGCCAGTTCCAGCGCCCGGATCGGTCTGCTGATCCATCGCGCGAGCGCAAACGCCGTGCCGGCGGCCGCCGCCAGCAGGAGTATGCCGGCTGCGGCCAGCATGAGTTCAAAGTGCTGCACGCGTGTCGTCACCGCGGTGGCCGGCACGTTGACTTCCAGCGCGCCGTGTGGCTGCAGACCCGGGTGTACGGACACGACCACTGACATCGTCCGCACGTCCGCTGCCGTCGACATCCGTGCGCTGACTCTGCCTTGTCCGCGTAGCACCGCATCGACGTCGGAGCGTGCTGTGGGGCTGTCAGCCGGTCGCTCCGGAGGGTATGTGCTGGCCAGAATCTGGCCGTGGGCGTCCATGACTTCCACGTTTCCGCCAAGGCGTTGCGCCGACTCGCGCGCGAGCACCTCGATCTGGAGCATGTCGTTGCGCGCCAGCGCGGAGTCGATGAAGGCGGCGAGTACCTCGGCGTCGTGTTCGAGCTGCTCGAAAGCCTGGTTTTGCTCGTTGCGGCTTTGTGCGTAGCCCAGGGGCACTTCGAGGCCCAGGAGGATGAGCAGGGCAAACGTTACATAGGTTGCCAGCAGTCGGCGGGTCATCGGAGTCCTGTCGGCGCAGTGATCCGGCCTTGGTTCGCCGCGGCTGTCGTGCTGCGGCGGTTCACCGCCCGCATCCGAGCCACCAACTCGCGGATGCTGAACGGCTTGCCCAGATAGTCGTCCGCACCCAGCTCCAAGCCGCGCACCCGGTCGGCTTCGTCACCGCGCGCCGTCAGCATGATCACGGGTACGTCGGTGGTGTGGCGTAGTTGCTGGAAGACGTCGATGCCGTCGATGTCCGGCAACCCTAAGTCCAGCAACACCATGGTCGCCGGCGGGGCGGCGAGCGCTGCGACTCCGGTGGCTACCCGGTCAGCCGTGATCCCATATCGGGCGAGGCCTTCGACCAGCGGATCGGCGATGGAGTCATCGTCCTCCACCAGGAGCACTCTCCACTGCTCACCCGTGGCGGGCGCGGCGGCGGTGGGGGTGTCGCCGGCCGATCTCGGGGCTACCGCGGCATCCGGGCTGCCGCCTCGCACCGCGAGCGCGGCGCTGATCACCGATTGGAGGCTTCGGGGGGTCAGCAGCGCCCGGAACACCCGTTGGTGCAGGTCTTGCGCCATCCGCTTGGACTCGGCGTCTACCGATCCGCACAGTATGAGCGGGATGCCGGCAGTCTCCGGCCGGGCCCGTAAGGCGTCACCGAGTTGTACCGGGCTCATGTCCGCCAGCCGGGTGTCGGCGATCATTATGTCCGGTCGTTTGGCGAGGGCCCCGGCGACGGCGGCCGCGCCGGTACGGAAATGCGCCACCGTGTGACCCGAACGCGCCAGCAGCGCCTGGACCGCCTGCCGGCCTTCGGCGCTATGGAAGGCGGCGATAGCAAAGGCCACGGCGGATCACCTCGTTCGGCACGGTGGGGGTACGGGCTGGTGACTGTCGCTAACCTCCCTGTGGTCAAGCTGAGCGATCTCTGAAGCGGCGCTCTCCGCTGCACCCGTGGTGGGCGTCGCTGACTCCGGCACTTGCTGCGGCGATGGCGGGAAGTGTGACGGCGGGGTGGGCCGGTGTGGGCGACCGGCCGGGGTTCGAGCCGGTGGAGCGGCTGCTGCAGTTCAAGTTCGCGACGGCCGTGAGCTGATCCTGCTCGGTCAGCTCACTTGCCGTGACCACCACCCGGTGGTGCTGGCGGAGTTCGAGCGCGGGTTCGCGGCGGGGCAGGCGCAGTCGACCATCGCGCAGCTCAACGCGTACGGCGTGCAGTCGTGGCTGCCGGAAGTGGAGGGGCCGGTTGACCTGGGTGAACCCGAGCATCGGGCGGTGCTGAGCATGCTGGGTCACCAGTCGCAGCGTGAGGTGCTGCGCAATCGGTTCCGCACTGCGGCGGCGATGGCGGCGCAGGTCCGGGCGCAGGGCCGGCATCTGGGTGGTCGGCCGCCGTACGGGTGTCGGCTGGTGGATGCGGGCCCGCACCCGAACAAAGTCCACGCTCAGTGGGGCCGGCGGTGGCATCGCCTGGACATTGATACGGTGACGGCGCCGTGTGTGGCGCTGGCACCCTTGAGGTGCATGACGCGATTCTTGAACCGGCGGACGAAGGGCTCCCGGTGGCGCCACCGGGCGTCAGGGCCACGGGTTCCATGAAGCGCGGCAGGGGGGGACAAAGGCGGTGCCGATGCCGCGTGGTCCCGAGCCGAAGCCATGCGCGCTGACGCCGAACGAGCCTACGATCGTGCTCACCAGCGCGCCGTCATTGCCGACCAGATGATCGAACGCACCGCCACGGCGCGCCGATCAGCTCCGCGCCGATCAGCTGACCCGCCACCGGACGATGCTTTCGCAAAACGCTGATTGCATCACGCTAGGTGCCTAGCGGGCAGCGGCTTCGTCCCGCGCGCTCCACAACAGCCGGGCAGGCCCCTCATGACGCGTTCAACCGGCCCGGGTCCAGGCGGCCAGAGCGGTCAGCACCGCCCGCACATCGCCGGTCGCGCGGTGGATGGCTCGCTGCCGGGTGGCGCCGTCCCCGCGGTCCCGCAGCCGTCTCAGCCCGTCGACCACCAGCTCCAGATCACCGGACTTCAACAGGGCGGGGCTGACCGTGGCGAAGAACTCGTCGACGAGCTCCCACGCGGGCCGGGCGCGCCCGAGCCGCAGGTCGACCAGGTCGCCGCTGAGCCCGTAGCGGGCCGAGCGCCAGTTCGCGGCGGCCAGCACGCAGTCGCGGGGCCGCGCTGCGGGGATCCCGGCCCGGGATGTCGGCGATGGCCGTGGCGACGGCGGCCCGCACGAGCGCGGTCACCAGGACGGTGTCGTCGAGGTCGGTGCAGACGTCGCCGACCCGGATCTCGACGGTCGGGTAGGTGGGGGAGAGTCTGGCGTACCAGTAGATCGATGCTTCGTCGAGCACCATGGAAGAAGAGATCAGATCTTCGACGGTACGGCCGTAGTCGCGCGCTGAGGCGAAATAAGGCGTCGGTCCGATGCTGGGCCAGCGCAGCAGTTGCACCGACCGCCAGCTCGCGTGCCCGGTGTCGACCCCGAGGAACAACGGGGAGTTCGAGGTCAACGCACGGACCACCGGCAGCCACACCTGCAGGTGGTTGCACACCTGCACGGCGAGTTCACGGTCGGCGACGCCGACGTGCACGTGCAGCCCGCACGCGGCCGGGTCCGCGGCGACCGGGCCGTACCGGTCGGCAAGATCGTGATAGCGCTGCCCGGCGGGCATACTCGAATCCAGCTCGGCGACCGGTGTGGCGCCGACGGCCACCAGCCGGGCCCCGGCCGCCTCGGCCGCGTCGGCGGCGGCCCGGCGCTGCTCGGACAGCTGCGCCCGGACCTCGTTCAGGCCGGTGCACACTCCGGTGACCAGTTCCAGCATGCTGCGCCGCATCTCGCGGCGGCTGCGCGGCCGCACCGACTCCGGCAGTGCGGCGGCCACCTGATCGGCAATCGGCAGGTTGGCTCCGGTGACCGGGTCGAGCAGCAGGAATTCCTCCTCCACGCCGATGGTGAGCGCCGGCGCCGGCATGGTCCGGGTGACCGGCCGGCCGGCGGTGATCATGGTTGCCATGGGTCATCGTCCCTTGTCGCGGGCGCCGGGATGCCGGCGCTGGCTACCCCGGTGGATCACTGGCAAACCATGCGGATGAGAGGCCGCGGCAGGCGGTGGTGTCGTCGCTCATCCGGTCGGCGCCGGACGCCTTCGGGCAGATCACCACAGTGCACGGCGTGCTGCACGGGATCGGTGCCGGAACACCGCCGGAGCTGCTGGTCCTCAACGAGATCGATGTGGCGCTGCCGGGGTGGGTTGATTCAGCCTGCTTCGCGCTCGTCGCCGGAAGCGGCAGGTATGAACTCGTCGGCGTGGCCGGTCGGCTCGCCGGCAGGGCCGGCGGTCTGCTCGGTGACGCCGAAGACGTCGAGCAGGCCGGTGATCTGCAGGACCTGGAAGACGTGCGGGTGCACCCGCGGCATCGACATCCGCGAGCCGGCCTGTTCGAGTCTTTTGCGGCAGATGAGCAGGGCGCGGATGCCGGCGGAGTCGAGGAACGTCAGCCGGGTCGCATCGATGTGGATCGGCGCGGAGGCGTAGCGGTGGGCGAGGTCCGTGATGCCGGCGTGCAGCCGGTCGGTCTCTTCCTGGTCCAGCTCACCGATGAGGCACAAATGGACGGAGCCGTCGGCGGCAGGTGTGATGCCGTCGATGTGCAGACGCGGCGCGGAAGAATAAGCGAACGTCACGGAAGGCTCCTGCCCGGCGGTGCTCACGTCGTCCTCGCTGTTGAAGACCCTTCGCATCGACCCTACCGCCGTCACCGTATGTCCGCGCCGTGCCGAGGCGACGCCATACCGGCGCAAGCACCGCCGTCCGGCGCGAGCCGGGAAGAACTGGGCAGGTCACACGATTGCGAGCGACAATGGGGAAGTGTCTGATGTTCAGTGCGAGATCGAGCCGGTAGGAACGCGCCTGCTCGTCCGCGTCCGCGGGAAGCTGTCCGTGGCGTCGGCCCCGGCGGTCCGCACCGCGCTGCTCAAATGCCTGGTCGAGCAGCCGGACGCGCTCGTGGTGGACCTGGCCGAGATGGTCGTCACCGAGGCCGCCGCGGCCTCGGTGTTCCTGGCCGCCGCCCGCCAGGCCTCGCACTGGCCCGGCGTCCCGGTCCTGCTGGCAGCACCGGATCCGCAGCTGGCACAGCTGCTTTCCCAGGGATATCGGCGCCTCACCGTGCACCCCAGCGTGCAGCAGGCGCTGAACGCGCCGATCCGGCAGCAGACCTCCACCATCAAGGACACCCTGCTACCCACCTCCGGCGCTGCCCGGCACGCCCGCGCATTGGTCACCGAAGGCTGCCTGCGATGGGAGCTGCCGCACCTGGTCGGCCCGGCCAGTGTCGTGGTCGGCGAGCTGGTCAGCAATGCAGTCGTGCACGCCCAGACGATGATCGACCTGCGGCTTTCCATGGGCCGCCGCTACCTGGTCGTGGCGGTGCGCGACGGCAGCGACGCCCTGCCGGTACTGCCGGCACCAGCCTCGGCGGACCCCCTCGACGTGCGAGGGCTGCTGCTCGTGCAAAGCCTGGCCCACAGGTGGGGGACGCTGCCGGCCCACGGAGGCAAGGTCGTCTGGGCGACCCTGTCCCGCTCGACCTGATCGGCCGAAAGTGAGCCGGGCCGGACGCCATCCGGGTCCGGCCCACGCCGTACGTGTCAATCGATGGCGCCTTTGATCTTGTTGACGATGCTGGCGACCTCATGGCTTCCGACACCATGGAGTTGTCCGGCCGCAGCATCAAGGTCCTGCGCCGGCGCACCTGATCACGGACCGGCGTTCGTGCTCGACCTGGTCTGGCCACGTCATGTGCTGGCCTCGGTCCGGCCGCAACTCCCGGGCCCGAGCCGGGCGAGAAGTCACTTGCGGTGGATGAGATCCTTCGCCTCGACGCTCAGCGAGTTGCCGTGCTCCGCGGCACGCTCGCACAGGGTCGTGTAGGCGTCATCGGAGCTGTGGCCCCCGAGCTCGGTGAGCAGACGCACGGCGCGCTGGATGCAGGTGCGCACCGCGAGCGCCCGCGCGTACCCGTCGAGTAACTTCGCAGCTCCGGGATCCCGCACCGGCGGGGGATCGATTCCCAAAGCCAGTTCACGGCTGGTGGCGTAGAGGTGAGCGACTCCGACGATCAGCGGTTCCATCGTGCTGCTGTCGCGGCCGTAGAGGTTGAGCACGGCTATCGGCGTGCTGCGGCCGATGTACAGCGGAACCGAGACCGACGCTTGCAGCCCGAGGGCGGGTGCCACCGCGTGGAAGCCTGGCCAATCCATCGTCGCCCTGGTGTCCGTCACGCCGACCGGTTCGCCGGTCTCCAGCGCCTGCAGGCAGGGGCCGGCTCCGTCGGCGATCTGGGCCTCGTCGACGGCCGAAGCGATGTCACTGCTGGCCGCGACGGTGGTGTACTCATCGCCCTGCAGAGTCGTGACGGAGGCATAGTCCGCGGCGGCCACCCGGTCCGCGGCCAGAGCGGCGATCACCTTCAGGTGGATTTCGACCCCGGAGACATGGTCCGGCGTCTCGGCCAAGCCGACGATGGCGTCGGCCAGAGGCCGGTGATGAGGCGTGACATGCTCGGGATGCTGCGAGGTCGCCATCGGTCGCCCTTCTTGGTGTCAACTGTCGCCGACGGTGCGCACGGCTGTCGCCGGCCCCAGCATGGCCCCGCCGGACAGCCTGCTCAACGGCGGCTGAGCGCAGGCCGGCCGGGAGATCATCTGGCGTGGTCGTTACCCGACCGGTTGACGTGTTCCCGCAGCGTCGAGGCTGCGCGGTTGGCTCGTTCGGCCTCTGCCCGGAAGGCCTCAGCGGCGGTGACGTCACCTGAGGTCGTGGACTGTGCGACCAGTTCTTCGATGATCATGGCTTTTTCCTGCAAGGCGCTGACGGCGGTCCAGATCGCCTCCTCGGTGCTGTTGTCGCGCGTCGCGAGCAGTGACTGCGGAGAGTACGAGTGCCGACGTGACAGACGTAGTGGGCAGCCAGTCCGGTACGGATCACGTACATGCCGCCTGTACATTCCGGGCAGCCGAGGGCGACGGGTTGCCCACGGTCGGGAGTGTTCGATCCTCCGTACGCGATCATGTCGGTCTCCCAGATGAGGGGTTCCGGCGGCCGGCCGTCGGTGGTGCTCGGTTTGCCGGTCGTCTCCGCGATGGTGTCGCCGAGGTCGAGGGCCGGCACGGTCACAGCGCCCGGCACGATCCGCAGAGCGGCCTGCGGCATGCTGGGAAAACGGGCCTCGGCGGGATCCTGGATCAGCGCGGTTCCGCCCGCGGCGGTGATCGCGGCCAGACCGGCGGCGCCGTCGTCGAGGCTGCCCGAAAGGACCACGCCGACGACCCGGGGACCGCACCATCGGGCCGCCGAGCGGAACAACGCGTCGACGGCCGGGCGTACCCGGTTCTGCCGCGGTCCGTCGCTGAGCCGCAGGACGTGGCCGTCGTCGATGATCAGATGCCGGTCCGGGACTGCCAGGTGGACACAGCCCGGCTCCAGCCGGGTGCCGTCGACGGCGGCCCGCACCGGCAAAGTGCACGACGAGGCCAGCGAGTCGGCGAGCCCGCCTCGTGCGCCGGGCGCGGTGTGCACGGCCACCAGCACGACGGCCGGCAGATCGGCCGGTAGCCGCGCCAGCGTCTGTCTCAACGGCTTGTGCGAGCCCGCCGACCCGCCGATCACCACCACATCGCGACGCACCATCGTTGCCTCAGCACGCTGTCCTTCGGTGGCATTCCCCGCGATTCGTCCGGCAATCCTGCTGCCGCCGCATTCGCGGCGACGTTTCGTTCTGTGCACGGGTCACGGCCGGGAAGGATCGTTTGATGAGGTAGTCCTGGCAGTGATGATGGCGGAAAGCTGGAAGCGTAGCGTTCCAGGCCGGCCCGTCGGCATTCCCGGTACCAGGAGGTAAGAATGGTCGAAAACGACATGCCGTCCGTTCGCCTGCTCGTAGCCGATCCGGCAGATCCGCACGTCGCGCGGGTGGAGGCGCGAGGGTCGTTCGACCGCGGCAGCTGTCACCAGCTCACGGCCGCCGTCGAGCAGGCCCTGAGTACCGGTCGGCACACCCTGGTCATCGTCGTGCGGCATATCATCGATCTCGACGCGGCGACCATCCGTGCCCTGCTCACCTGCCGCGAGCTCGCCTTGACCGGCGGCGGCAGCCTCCGCGTCGTCAACGACAGCGGCATCGTCGCCCGGCTCCTGGACCTCAGCGACACCCGACGGCTGCTGTGCCCGCCCGATCCCACCGCGTCCATCCCGGCCGAATCCGCCGCTGCGGACAACCTCGGCCGACCCGTCGTGGCGCTGCGTCCCCGTACCGGCGAAGGCCGTTGACCTCGAGGCTCGGCAAGGCCACGCGGAACGCGGTCACGGACGGTGACCGGGGCCTGGGCTGCGGCTCACCTGTCCGGGCGGTTTGGGACGGTGCCACGGGCGGGTAAATTGGCCGGCGAGGCCCTGCCCGGCGAGCGTGGAAGATCCGAGATGGAACAGCCCGCGGCACAGACGAGCAGTATCGAACTTCGCGGCACCGACACGGTCGAGGAGTTTCTGAACGCTGCCTACGGCACCGGTATGCGATTGCGGGACACGGGAACGCCGCCGGTGCTGCGCCATGAGCGGGTCGACGCCGGGACGTTCGCGGTGGAGACCGCCCATCAGTCCGCCGACCTCAAGTTCCAGATCGATGCTCTCCGCAAGATCGTCGTCACCCGTAACTCGTCGGCCCGTCTCGAACGCGGCTGTGACGGCACCACCCAGCGCTACGAGCCGGGTGCGCTGTTCCTGATGAGTCACCCCAATCGGCCATACACCGTGAGGTGGCACCCCGGCACGCTGGACAACTGCATCATCGACGCCGACTCACTCGCCAAGGTCGCGGCCACCGCGCCGGGACGGCGCGCCGAACCGCTCCGCTTCACCAGCCTCGAACCGGTCTCGAAGCGGGCAGCCGCGAGTTGGTGGGCCACTCGCACCTACGCCGCTGAGCTGCTCGCCGGCCCGCACCCGACGACTCCGCTGATGCTGTCGGGCATCGCCGGGCTGCTGGCCGCGGCCACCCTGACCACCTTCGCGAACACCGCACTGACCGATCCGACGATCGAGGACCGCCACGACGCCTCGCCGTCGACCCTGCGCCGCGCGATCGCCTACCTGGAAGCGCATCCCGCCGACGACATCAGCACCGCCGACATCGCCGCGGCCGCGCACGTCACGGTCCGCGCCATCCAGCTGGCCTTCCGCCGCCATCTGGACACCACCCCGACGGCCTACCTGCGCCGTGTCCGCCTCGAACACGCCCATCAAGACCTGATGGCCGCGGATCCCGCCACGACCACGGTCACCGCGATCGCCGCCCGCTGGGGGTTCGCCGACCACAGCCGTTTCACCGCTCTGTACCGCGAGACGTTCGGCACCACCCCCAGCCGGACGCTGCGCCCGGGATGAGCCGCGGTAATGCCCGGCGGGCTGGTCGCGATGGGCCGGACACCGATCTCGCCGCGCCGTGGTTCGAAGGCGGCAGGCATGCTCCGCCAAGCCATAGCATTATGGGCCGATGAGCGACGGCTCCCAACACTTGGACGGCACCGGCGACCTTGAGGCTGTTCGTGAGTCATACGAGCAGTTGCCGGTCGCTTTGGGGACGACGCGGGGAACCGAGCATCGTTTCGTGGCCGCGAACGCGGCGTACCGTTTCTTCTCCGCCGAGCGTCCCATCCTCGGCTTGCCCGCACGTGAGGTCTTCCCCGAGGTTCTCGCTCAGGAAGTGTTCGTCTACCTGGATCGCGCGCTGGAGACCGGCGAGGTGCAATCCGGCCGGGAGTGGCACATCCAGCTCGATCGGGGCGCGGGTCTGGAAGACATCTTCATCGACTTCACGATCAGCCCGGTCGCCGGGGCCGACGGCGTCAACGCCGGCGTGAACATCATGCTGGTGGACATTACCGAACAAGTACTGGAGAAACGGGCCATGCAGCGGCGGGCCGCCGAGGCCCAGAGGCGCTACGAAGCCGCTCGTGGTGTCGTCGCGGAACTCCAGTCGGCACTGCTGCCCACCGCGCTGCCAGTGCTGCCCCGGGTACAGATCGCCGCCAGCTACCTGCTGGCAGACGCCGACACCGCGGCCGGAGGCGACTGGTTCGACGCGTTCCCCCTGCCGGGCGGACGGCTCGCGCTGATCGTCGGCGACGTGGTAGGGCACGGGGTGGCCGCGTCAGCGACGATGGGTCAGCTGCGCGTGGTGCTGCGTGAGCGGCTGGCGGCCACCGGTGACCTGCCGGCCGCGATCGACGCGGTCGACCGGATCGCCGTCACTCTCCCCGGCGGCCGAGCCACCACCGTGTGCGTGGTGGTGCTCGACCCGAGCTGCGGCACGATGGTGTACTGCACGGCGGGCCATCCGCCGCCGCTGGTGATCGGCGAGCAGGAGCCGCGGTACCTGCCGGCCACCGGCGCCGGCCCGCTCGGCGTCGGATCACGGTTCCCGGTGAGCCAGGAGAAGCTCGGCACCAGCGAGATACTGCTGCTCTACACCGACGGGATCCTGGAACGGCCCGGCCGCGACGTGCCACAGAGCACCGTCGAACTGGCCCGGGTGGCGACGGAGTCAGCGGCCGACCGCATCTTCCACGGCCAGTTCCCCACAGCGGTGGACCGTCTGACCATCCAGACCGTGGAACTACTGACCCGCGGCAGCGGGCACAGCGACGACATCACGATGCTTGCCGCTCAGCGAGTCACCGCGCCGGCCCGGCTCGATCTGCGAGTCCCGGCCCGCTCCGAGACGCTGACCGAGCTACGGGTGCGGTTGCAGGCTTGGCTGGACACCGCCCGCGTCGGCGCACATGATGCCGACGCGATCCGGCACGCGGTTATCGAACTGGCCGCCAACGTGATCGACCACGCCTGGATCGACTCGCCGGACGAACATTGGTTCACCGTCACCGCCGACCTCACCGACACCGGCCACATCCACGCCCAGGTCACCGATCGGGGCCGATGGCGCGAGCCCGCACCGTCGGCCGACCGTGGCCTGGGCCTGCACCTGAGCTCGCAACTCGTCGACGACCTGCGCCTGACACACGACGAGCAGGGCACCACCGCCACCATCACGTACCGCGTGCACCACCGCGCTCGGCTGCTGAGCACCGCCGACCTCGCCCCCGCCCCGGCCGTCCGCCCCGCCGCGCAGAACGAGCTACTGCTGATCCTCGACCAGCCGCACGCCCCGCAGCCACGAATCCGCGTCGACGGGCCGATCGACACAGTCACGGCGGACGAGTTCGACCGCGCCGTACGCACCGCCGGATCCGCCGGCGTGCGAACGCTGACCGTCGACCTCACCGGTGTCACCCACCTGGCCAGCGCCGGCGTCGCCGCCCTGCACCGGCTCACCGCCCTGCACCAGGCCAGCAAGACCCGACTGCGGCTCTACGCCCCGACCGGCAGCCCTGCTGACATGATCCTGTCCCTGGTGTCACTGACCCACGAGACGGTAGATCCCGGTTACCCGGAAAACACCATCCAGTGACCACATCGGAAAGAAGTGCGCTTGAACGGGGCCCAAATTGAGGGCTTCGTTGACGGTGCACGTAGTACGCCGCTTGTCTCACAGAGCCGGGAGGCGGCTGATCTGCAGGGCCCTTACTTGCGGCGCGGGTGGCGCTGCGTCGGTTGTCCTCAGGCGGACGTGGTGATGGAGAATTTGAAGGGCGCCACTAATTCTGTACGCGCCTGCCGGTGCGTCCGGGCTAGGTGTGCAGGGTCTGTCGGGGCAGCCGACCGTAGGAGGTTCGGTAAGCGGCGGTGAACCGGCTGTGATCGGCGAAGCCCCGGCGGTGCCCCCCCACCCGGGCGCGGTGCTCGACATACCGCTGACTCATCAGCTCCTGAACTTCGCCGAGAGCACGTGAGTCCAACGCGGCGCGCGCGACCGGTACCGCTGTCACCACGGCCGCCCCTCCATCCTGCACACCCACCAATCGGAGGTACGCCGGTTTTCCGGGCTTGCAAGAACCCCGGCATCGATACCCAACATACGACGCCTCAAACGGGCAGGTGTCGACGTCGTGGCACCAGGCGGGTACATGAAAGGTGAAGACAGCAGCGGCCGGTCACCGATCTCCGGCAGGCTCGTGCGCCGTGTGCGAACGCTGCACAAGTTCACGGGGGATCTCGATGAGCGCCCCGTTGTGCATAGGGACTCCGTTCGGGGGTAGCCGGGCGCGACGGCAGGCGATCGTGAGCCTTTTGGACGCAGTGGCCCCGGCGGGGCGGATAGGGGGATCATCAGTAGCCACGACTGTGCGGGACTTCCTGGCGGAGCATCGGGATGCCGTGGTTGCCGAGCTGGCGGAGTGGGTCCGGATTCCGTCGGTCGCCCGGAGTTCCGGAGCATGTGGTGAATTTGCGGCGGTCGGCGAACTGGCTGGCGGCGGCGTTGCGCGAGACGGGCTTTCCGTCGGTCCAGGTGTGGGACACCGAGGACGGCCCAGCGGTCTACGCCGCATGGTGCGCCGAACCCGACGCCCCGACGGTCCTGATCTACAGCCACCATGACGTTCGTGCCGCCAAGGACGAGGAGTGGGACGAGACCGCACCGTTCGACCCGAAGATCCGTGACGGGTACCTCTACGGGCGTGGCGCGTCGGATGCCAAGGGCCAGGCTCTTGCGCACGTGTGGGGTCTGCGTGCTCACCTGGCGGCCACCGGCCGCGCCCATCCCGCGGTGAACGTGAAGGTATTGGTGGAGGGGGAGGAGGAGACGGGGTCGGCGCACCTGCGGCAGCTTCTGCAGGACAACCGGGATCGGGTCGGCGCCGATCTGATCGTCTTCTCCGACACCCTGCTGTGGCGGGCAGATCATCCGGCGGTGTGCGTCAGTATGCGCGGCACGATGCTGGCGAAGCTGGAAATCTTGGGGCCGCTGCAGGACGTGTACAGCGGGGCGGTGTCCGGGCCGGCGCCGAACCCGGTGCTGGAGATGAGCCGGCTGCTGGCTCAGCTGCACGACGACAAGGGCCGGATCACCGTGCCCGGGTTTTACGACAGTGTGGTGGAGCCGTCGCAGCGGTTCCGCGGCGAGCTGGCCGCGTTGCCGTACAGCGACGCCGACCGGCTGGAGCGGTCCCGGACCCGCAGCGTGGGCGGCGAGGCCGGGTACATGGTGCTGGAACGTCCGCCGTAAATGTCTTGCGGTGATCCGTTTGGGTCCACGGCTCAGGGCACGGCACTACGTGAGGGTCGATACGTAGCTGTATGGGGGACGCCGATGCCGTACCAACGAGAGGTTCTTGTTGCCCCTCAGCGGGAGGACTACGACGAGATCGCCCTGCGCTACGCCGACGCGTGTGCCACGGCCGACAGCGCTCGGGCGGAACGGTTGCGCGAGGACATGATCCGCGCGGTGCTGCCGATGGCGGAACGGCTGGCCCGCCGCTACCGGGGCGGTTCCGAGCCGTACGCGGATCTGGTTCAGGTGGCTCGGGTCGGCCTGGTCAAGGCGGTGAACCGGTACGACCCCGAGCGTGGCTCGTTCACCGCCTACGCCGTCAACACGATCCGCGGTGAGCTCAAGCGTCACTTCCGCGACCACGCCTGGGCGGTGCATGTGCCCCGCCGCATGCAGGAGGCGCTGCTCGAGCTGACGTGCCTGGAGAACGAGCTGACCCGGGAATTGCACCGGCGTCCCACCGATGCCGAACTGGCCGGGCAGGTGGGCGTACCGGCCGATGAGATCTCGCGGATCCGGAGCGCCGGCAGCGCGTTCCGGCCGGTGTCGCTGAGCACCCCGATCGGCGAAGGGGATCTGCTGCTGGGCGACACCCTGGGCAATCCCGACGGCAGGCTCGAGGACGCCGCGGACCGGCTCACTGTCACCGAACTGCTCGACTATCTGCCCAGCCGGGAACGCCGGATCGTGCACGCCACTTTCTACGAGCGCCGGACGCAGACCGAGATCGCCGCGGGGCTCGGAATCTCCCAGATGCATGTGTCGCGGCTGCTGGCCCGCGCGCTGTCGTGGCTGCGTGCGGGTCTGCTGACCGATCAGGTGCCGCGCTGGCCGGTGACCGGCGACGCGCCGGAAGAACTGTTCGCCCTGCACACCCGGCTGCCGGCCCGCGGTGAGCTGCAGATCAGTGTCGTCGGCGAGGTCGACCGGGACAACGCCGACCGGCTGCGGGTGGCGCTGCTGGAGTTGATCCGCCACCAGCCGGCCTGTGCCCGGGTCACGCTGGAACTCGGGGAGGTGCCGCTGCTGGACGCGGCCGCCCTGCGAGTGCTGCGATCGGTGTACGAGGCGGCCCAGGCACGCCACGTCAGGGTGACCGCTACGGGTGCGAGTGCCTTCCTGCGCAGGCTGGCTGTCATCGCCGGGCTCGGCTCGATGCTGGCCGACAACACGGCCGAGGATTTGAGCCGGCGATGACCGTCCGATCGGCGTCACCATGCGGCGACGGCGACGGCTTCCCTGACGCGGGGACCGGAAAGGCCGGGCGCTGACGTGACCTTCTGTCCCGGTAGCGGTCTGCGCCGCAGCGTTTCGTACGGCCGTGGTGGCACCCCGAGCTGCGTGGCTCGGTCCGGTGTCTTGGGCGTCGACTTCTCGCCGTGTTTACCCGTCCTTGGTCCAGGTGCCGCGGCGCTGTGGCCGGTTCCGCTCGGGTTTGTCAGTCGTAGTGCCGGGATACCCGCGAGACGATGATCTAGTCGAGGGGGTCGACCTGGATGTCCAGGACGGCGGACCACCCGAGCGTGTCGAGGGTGAACAGGCCGGCGTCGATGCCCGGTACCGCAGCCTGGAAGGTCGTTACGGCGCGCCGTAGCAGCCATTGAGCAGGTAGGCCGGCTGCGTCTGCCCACCCGCGCCTACACCGAACGGTGGGGCGTGGTTCAGACTGAAGCGCATGGCAGGACGGTATCAAGGCGTCGTCGTCGGCTCGTCGCTCGGCGGGATCGAGGCCTTGCAGTTGGTGCTCGGGCGTGTGCAGGATCTGGTCGACGTGCCGATCGTCGTCGCGCACCACATCAGCCCGTCGGCGTCCCGTCTCGAGAAGGTGCTCGGCCGGACGTCTCGCCTGCCGGTGAGGTGGGCCACGGACGGCGGGCCGGTCGAGCCGAACGTGGTGCACCTGTGTCCGCCGCGGTCGCTGGTGCGGTGGGAACCGGACGGCACCTTCACCGTCCGCGGGCACGAGGCCAGGTCGTCGCTCGGGCTTGTCGATGAACTCTTCTCCTCGGCTGCCGACGCACTGGGCCACCACCTGCTGGCGATCGTGCTCACCGGAGCCGGCAGCGACGGCACGGCGGGGGCCCGGACGGTGCGCAACACGGGTGGCACCGTGGTCGCCGAGGACGAGGAGACCGCCACGGCCAGCGGTATGCCGGGCTCGGTCGTCCGGGCCGGGCTCGCCGACCTCGTCCTGCCTCTCGCGGAGATCCCCGGAATGCTGGACCGAGTGATCGGGCTGGGCCGGTCCCTGCCGCTTCCCGAGCTCGTGGCCGCCGAAGCGGTGTTCGCCTCGGGCGGCGAGATGGGCGCACTGATGGCGGCGACCGACTGGACCCACTCGGCACTGGGCCCCGTCGAGCGCTGGTCGCCGGTGCTGCGCTCGACGCTGGCGATGGCGCTGGGCAGCGACCTGGCCATGTGCGTGTTGTGGGGCCGCGACCTCGTGCTGCTCTACAACGACGCCTACCGCGACATCATCGGCGGCAAGCACCCGACAGTCCTGGGCCGTTCCGCAGCGTCAGCTTTCCCCGAGACCGCGCACCTGAACGATCCCCTGTTCCGGCGGATCCGCGATACCGGGCGCGGCCTGCTGCAGCATGACCAGCCCACGCCCTACATGCGCGACGGCGAGCTGGAGGAAGCGTTCTTCACTTTCAGCTACAGCCCTCTCTACGAGGGACCGGAGATCGCCGGTCTGCTGGCCACCGTCGTCGACACCACGCACCAGGTGCAGGGCGGCCGACGGCTGCGTGTGCTGCACCGGCTGGCGACCGGGGCTCTCGTCGAGGGGGACGCGGAGTCAGTGGTGTGCGACCGGGTCGCCGCCGTGCTGGCCGACGACCCCGAGGACGTGCCGTTCGCGCTGCTCTACCTGGTGGAACGCGCTGGTATCAAGCTGCACCTGGCGGCAGCGGTCGGCCTGGAGCCGGGCGGTGTTGCCGCCCCGCGCCGGATGTCGGTGTCCGATGCGACGGCATGGCCGATCTCCGCCGTGGTGCGACGGGCCGAGCCGCACGTGGTGGCCGACCTGCCTGACGGGTTCCGCGGCCTGGTCTGCGGGCCGCACCCGGAGCAGCCCACGAAGGCGCTCGTGCTGCCGGCCGGCCGGCACCCGGATGGCTCCACCGCAGCCGTGATCGTTCTCGGGGTCAGCGCCCGGATCCCGCTCACTGTGACCTACCGATCGTTTTTCGACCTCGTCGCCGAGCAGGTGGGCGCGTCCCTGACCGCCGCCCGGCGTCGTCAGGAGGCCCGCGAGCGGATCGCCGCACTCACGGCGTTGGACCGGGACAAGACCGAGTTCTTCGCCGGCGTCAGTCACGAATTTCGCACGCCGTTGACCCTGACCCTCGGCCCGCTCGAGCAGTTGCTCGACACCCCGGCCGCGGGCCTGCGGCCCGACGAGGTGCACACCGCGGTCCGGCTCGCGCACCGCAACGCGCTGCGCATGCTCAGGCTCGTCAACACGCTGCTGGAGTTCGCGCAGCTCGAACACGGCCGCCGGCGGCTGCGGCTGGAGGACGTCGACCTGGCCGCTCTCACCACCGACCTCGCCGGGGTGTTCCGGTCCGCGGTCGAGAAGGCGGGATTGGAGCTGGTAGTGGACTGTCCGCTGCTTCCGCGGACCGTGCCCGTCGATCCGGAGATGTGGGAACGCATCGTCCTCAACCTCATCTCCAACGCGCTCAAGCACACCTTCACCGGGTCGATCACCGTCGCTCTGCGGCTACGGCCGAATCACGTCGAGCTCGAAGTCGTCGACACCGGCATCGGCATCGCCGCCGACCAGCTGCCGCTACTGTTCACCCGCTTCCACCGGGTCCGCGGGGCACGAGCCCGCAGCCATGAGGGCTCGGGGCTCGGGTTGGCGCTGGTGCAGCAGCTCGCCCGCCTGCATCGCGGCACAGTCCGGGTGCGAAGCATGGTCGGGAGGGGCAGCCGGTTCACCGTGTGGTTGCCGCTGACCCAGCGGCGGCCGACAGAACCGACCGCCGACGATCACCCGGAGGCCCGAAACGAGCACCGGCGTGCGTTCGCGGAGGAGGCGGAGCTGTGGCTCAACGGGCAAGACCTGCCGGCGGGCATCCAGGATGCCGCGCCGCCCGCACCCGGATTGCCCGGCCGCAAGCCCGCGGTGCTGCTGGTCGACGACAACCCGGACATGCGCGCCTACGTGCGGCGGCTGCTCTCCGACCGCTACGAGGTGACCGCGGTCGCCGACGGCCGGCAGGCGCTGGACGCGCTCGTCGAGCGCGGCTTCGACCTCGTGCTCAGCGACGTCATGATGCCCGAGCTGGACGGCCTGGCCCTGCTCACCCAGATCCGTACGGATCCTCGGCACCGCGCGACGCCGGTGATCCTGCTGACCGCGCTGGCCGATCCGGGCTCGACCGTCGCCGGGCTGGCTGCCGGCGCGCACGACTACATCGTCAAGCCGTTCACCGCGCGGGAACTGATCGCACGGGTGGAGGCCCAGCTCGCCCTCGCCAAGCTGCGCGCGGACCCCGCTCCCGGGCCAGGCACCACATCCTGAGCCTTGACCGCTCGACCGTCTGGCCGCACACGGGTACTCGCGGCCGCGATGCTCGGTGATTCTCCCCAGGGGTGCAGGCTATTCGGACGACAGCGCCGAGAGCCCGGTCAGGTCGAGGACATGGCGAGCGAGGCTGCCCACGGGGGCGGCGAGCTCGACTCTGCCGTCATGCGTCAGCTCGTGCAGGAGTTGCACCCCGGCAGAGGCGAGGAACGTCACCTGCTCGAGGTCCAGCACCACTGGCCCCTCAAGCCCCGCGCCGTGGCGGAGGGTGCCGGTGCGCAGGAGGGCGGTCGTGCTCGCGTCGATGGGTCCCCGGACGCTGAGCACCGTCGGATCGCGCCGGACGGGCACGACGTCGAACGGCTCCTGCTCGACGAGCGTGGGGGTGGATGCCGTGAGACCGATGACGGTGGGGTGCCCGAGCGTGCACAGCATGGTCACGGTGGTGCCGTCGTCCCGGCGCTCTATCGTCACCTCGTCGGTGAGCAAGCGGAGCAGCGGGAGACCGCGCCCGCCCGACGACGCCGTCCGCTCGCGCCAGCGTCCGTCGTCGGCGACCTGCAGCCGCAGCCGCCCGCCGCTGTCGACCGAGGCGTCAAGGCGCAGCCGTCCGGTGCGGCTCCCTGAGTAGGCGTGGTCGACGACGTTGCTGGCTGCCTCCCACGCCGCCAGGGGAACGGCCAGCAGGTCCTTGCGGCGCGCCCCGAGTGCCGTGAGCCACGCCGTGAGGGCATCCCGTAGCCCAGCCAGGGCCTGCTGCTCGGCCGGCACGTCCAGGACCAGCGGCGCGACAGGCTCGACGAGGCGCTGCGCCGCCAGGACCGTGACATCGTCGACGTAGCCGCCGCGGGTGACACGCTCGACGATCAAAGCGCACAACCGGTCGGTGGTGCGTTCCGGCACGGCGTCGCTGCGCGTGGTCACGGCGCCGCCGGCGATACGAGCGAGCCGGGCTGCGCCCTCGGCGGCCGGTTCACCCGGGCGTTCCACCACACCGTCCGAGTACAACAGCACCGTCTCTCCCGGCTTCAGCCGATGCACGCTCGCGCGGGACCGGCCGGCACCGACCCCGAGCGGGCCGCCGCCCCCGCCCTCGAGGTATC
The DNA here is from genome assembly GCF_900119315.1 of Actinoplanes sp. SE50/110. Classification (NCBI taxonomy): domain Bacteria; kingdom Bacillati; phylum Actinomycetota; class Actinomycetes; order Micromonosporales; family Micromonosporaceae; genus Actinoplanes; species Actinoplanes sp. SE50/110. The sequence goes on from NZ_LT827010.1 coordinate 2,432,629, forward strand.
GAGTGTCGCCGTCCGGAGCGCAGACCAGCGGCGCGGGGTGCGCCCGCGACACCAGGGTCAGGGCACCGTCCGAGGGGTCCAGAACGACGAGGCAGACGGTCGCCGCGCGAGTGGCCGGAGTCTCGCTCGCGTGGGCGTCGAGGCGGTCGACGGCCCCCACCGGGTCTACGCCGGAGCGCAGCGCCTCGCGCAGCACCGGGCGTAGCTGGGCCATGGCCGCTGCCGCCGGGGCTCCGTGCCCGACGACATCGCCGACGACGAGGGCGACGCGCCCGTCGGGCAGCGGGACGGCGTCGAACCAGTCGCCGCCGGCCTGGAGCTCGGCCGCAGCGACGGCATACTGCGCTGCCAGGTCAATGGCGGGTAACACCGGCAGGGTGGCCGGCAGCAGGTTGCTCTGCAACGCGAGCACCACCTCCTGCGCAGCCAGATACCGCTCTTGAGAGACCGCGGCCTTGGCCTCGGCCTCCCGGCGGCGCAGCACTTGCGCCGTCACGTCCTCACCCGTCTGCAGGACCCCGCGCACCGTGCCGGTGTCGTCCGGCACAGGAGTGAAATGCGTGGTGTAGAACTCCTCGATGGTGCGGCCGTCGACCTCGTGGAGCATCCGCCATTCTCGGACGGCCTCCGCAACACCCGTGCTGAGGACGCGCTCGTACGTCTCGAACACCTCTTGGCCGGCCAGCTCCGGCAGCGCCTCGCGCAGCGGCAGGCCGAGGAACGGGCGGTCGCGGATACTCGCGCGGAAAAGGCGATTCCCGGCTACACCGCGCAGCTCGGCTCCCTCCCACATCGACACAATCACCGGCAAGTGTTCGAAGGCGGTGGCCGCGGCCCGATAATCGGGCTCCTCCCGCAGCGACGACGTCACTCGAGGGCCGTCCTGATCAGGTTCCGAGATGCTCACTGCTCCTTCTTACCCCTCGACGCCCACGCTTGCGCAGCGGGGCAGCGCAAGCTGTGCATCCGGCTGCTCGCCTACACGATCTTCGACGGCACGCTCATCCCGATCAGCCGGGTCGGCGACGATAAGCCCTATTACGGTCCTGGGCTCGGTCGTGCCGTTGGCAAGACCGCGGCCTTGACTTCGGCTTCCCGGTGGACGGGACAATTCTTCCCGCCACTGGGCGCCAGCCGAGCAGATCGTCGGCCAACCGGCCAGGTTTGTATTGCGGAACCCACCCGGGCTGAAGCCGAATTGGTGAACCGATCGTCCCTGCAAACGATGACGGTGGGACAAACCTCCTATTCTATTCCGAATCAACTGCGCTGTTGTCGCTGGTGAGGGCGATTGTTCCCCGGTTGCCGTGGTGGTAGACGTGCAATACGGCTCGTTTCGGAATCGCGGTGATCGACATGCCGTCGCCTTTCACATCGTCGTCTGCTGGTCCGTTTGACGCGTGGGCGCGGACCGCCGGACCGGCCCGGCGACAGCGTGGACGGTCGCCGGTGCCGGCAGCGGCGTCGGCGGGGATCGCGTTCGTGTTTCTGGGCCGGATGTCGACGGATGATCGGCAGGATCCGGTGTCGTCGCGGGCGTGGCAGCGGGAGGCGGTCGGCTGGTTGATCGCGGGGCGGGGCCGGATCGTGGCCGAGTATTTCGATGTCGGCGTGTCGCGCAGTGCGCCGTGGCGGGATCGGCCGCAGGCGGCTGCGTTGCTGGCGGAGGCGGCGCGTCCGGACCGGCGGTTCGATGCGGTGGTGGTGGCCGAGTTCGAGCGGGCGTTCTCTGGGAGCCAGGCGAGGCCGATCATTGCGGAGCTGAATGCCTACGGGGTGCAGGTGTGGTTGCCGGAGGTGGAGGGGCCCGTTGATCTGACCGATGTTGAGCATCGGGCGTTGTTACGGGCCTTGGGTTATCAGTCGCAGCGGGAGGTGTTGCGTAACCGGACTCGTACCCGGGCGGCGATGGCGGTGCAGGTTCGTGACCAGGGCCGGTCGATGGGTGGGCGACCGCCGTACGGGTATCGGCTGGTGGCGGTGGGTTCGCATCCGAAGAAGCGGCACGCGCAGGGGCCGGCAGGTGTTCCGGTTCGAGGTGGAGCCGGTGACGGGCCCGCAGGTGCGGTGGATGTTCGCGAAGCGGTTGCAGGGATGGAGCGTGGCGGCGATCGCCCGGAGTTTGAACGAGCGTGGTGTGCTCTCGCCCGGGGCCTATGACCGGGCGCGTAACCGGCATCGGCAGGCGACGTTGTGGACCGTGCGGACGGTCGCGGCGATCCTGGCGAATGCGCGGTACACCGGTCGGCAGGTGTGGAATCGGCAGTTCACTGATCATCGGGAGGCCCGGCCCGGGGACAAACGGTCGAGTCTGGGGCCGGTGCGGGTGTGGAACCCGCGTGAGGAGTGGGAGACCTCGCAGGAGCGGACACATCCGGCGCTGGTGTCGGATGCCGATTTCCTGCGGGTGCAGCAGACGAGCGCGGTGCTGGAGCCGGTGGACGGGAGTAGCCGCCGGTATGCGCTGACCGGGCGGCTGCTGTGCGCGGTGTGCGGGCGCCGGCTGGTCGCGCATTGGATGAATAAGAAGCCGGGGTATCGGTGTCGGCACGGGCACACCACCGCGCATCCTACGGACGTGGCTGGGCCGAAGTGGGTGTTCTGGGCCGAGGCGAGGGTGTTCGCCACGCTGGCCGGTCAGCACCTGGAGCTTGCGGATCTGCAGGATGCCGAGGATTTGGGGACGTATCTGCGGGCGTACGACCTGGTCGTGGTGTGCGGACTAGGGACCGTGGCGATCGAGGCTGCTGCCGTGGACGAGCCCGACTTCGCGCTCCCATCAGCTGTTGTTCAGCCCCGGCCCGGCGATCGAGCGGGCGAGCCGGTGGTGGCCGTGCGGCGGGAGCCGGTACAACTGGCGTTGCCGTTGGCGGAGCCTCGCCGCCGTAGCCGCAGGATGATGCTTGCGGCGGCCTCAGAAGGAGAGGGGCAGAAAGCCGAAAACCCCACCAGGTACCGCGTACAACGCGAGTAAACCTGTATGGGGTTTAACGTGTCCGGAGGGGGACTTGAACCCCCATGCCCTTGCGGGCACTAGCACCTCAAGCTAGCGCGTCTGCCATTCCGCCACCCGGACCTGCCCGTCAAGCCTAGCGGCTCCCCGCACCCCGGTTGTCACCTGGGTCTCGGTCGCCCTGTCGGCCTGACAGGTGAGAACAGTACACGGTCCCGCGGGCGGGCTGCAGGTGGGGTGGGGGAGTGGACAATGCGGGGCATACGGGCATGGAATGGGGTGCGGCCTGGTTTTGCGGGGGAACAGCGGGCAGCATGGCGGGGTGTCCCACCCCTCCCCGCTGACTCCGGCCCTGGAACGGGCGCACTCGCTGGTTGCCGCTGGTGATCTCGCGGGGGCGGCCACGCTGCTGGAACGTGCCATTGAAATCGGTCAGGCGACGCTCAGCGGTGATGATCCGGATGTGTTGGCGACGCAGCGGGAGCTGGCGTCGGTGCGGCATCAGGCCGGGGATGCGGCGGAGGCGCGGCGGGTTCTCGAAGGGGCGTATGCGGCGGGGCAGTTCAGCCTCGGGGATGACGATCCGCTCATGCTGCAGATCTCCTACGACCTCGGGGTGGTCGCCGACGAGCTGGGGAATCGGGCGGCGGCGCGGGAGGCGTTCGGGAGGGTGGCCGGGTTCGGGCCGATGATGCTCGGGGCCGGCCACTGGGCGGTGACCCGTGCGCAGGCCTATCTCGATCAGGTTCCGACTGCGCCGGTACGTCTCGAGCCCGCCCACCGGATGCCTCGGAGCGGCCTGACCCTTCCGCCCGCACCCGTCGCCCCGCCCGGGCCGGCGGTGCGGGACGACCCGCCCGCACCCGTCGCCCCGCCTGGGCCGGCGGTGCGGGACGACCCGTCCGCGGCTGCGCAGCCGACCGCGACGTGGCCGGTCATCCCCCACCAGGGCAACCCCTGGTCGACCGCCCCGGCAGGCCGGCCCCCGGCTTCGAGTCACCAGGACGCCGTCGGCCGAGCCGCCCCGAACCGACCGGCATCGAGTCACCAGGCTGCCCCGAGTCAGGCGGGCCCGGACGACACCGTCCGGAGCCGGCCCGCCTCCGGCCACAGCGTCGACAGCAGCGCGCCCGGCGGGGCCGGCGCGCCGGGCGCGGCAGCTGTGCCGCCGTCGATCCCGGCGCAGCGAGAGCCGCAGGCTGCCGGTCAGCAATCGCCTGCGATTTCCGTGGCGCCCGCGCCACCGCGTCCGTTCGGCCTGCTTCCGCCGCCGAGCGCACTCGGTTTTCCGCCCCCGCCCGGCGCCGACGGTCCCGCGTCGTCACCCGATGTCGCCAGCGTGCTGCCGCCCCCGCCGAGCGCTTTCAGCGTGCCGCCGCCGCAACGGGACCGGGGAGACACGCTGGCGCCTCCGCCGGTGGCGCCGTTGACGCCCGGAATCGAGGCTGCCCCGGGTACGCCGTCTGTGCAGGGCGCTCAGCCGCGGCAGGACGATGCGGTGCCGGAAACGCGCGGGACGGGACGGACCCAGGGCCGCTCGGGGTCGCCGTGGGAGCCGGTTCCGCAAAGCGGTGCGGAGCCCGCTGGGCCTGTGGAGACGCCGTTCCGGGAACTGGAACCCGGCGTGTTCGGTGTCGCCGGGGCAACGAGCGCGCAGGACGCTCCGGCGCTCTATCACCGGGGTTCGCAGGACGCCGTGGTCGTGCAGCGGCAGGACCCGATCGTCATGCCGCTCGCCGACCCGCCGGCGCCGCAGGCGGCGCGTCCGAATCCGATCACGGTGAGCGGTCCGGTTCCGGCTCACAACGCTGTGCCCGTACGCCCGGAGCCCTCCCGTGAAAGCCGATCGGAATCGGTCGCGCCCGGCGTATCGGGTCCGGACCGGTCGGCGTCGCCGGCATCGGACCGGGTGATGAAGGGCTCACCGTGGGCCCACGTTCCGGCGATCGACGAGTCCACGAAGGCGCTTCCGACCCTGTCGACCTCGTCGGATGCGCCGCCCCGCCAGAGGACGTCCTCGCACGTGGCGCAACAAACGACGCTTGAGTCGGCGTACGACAATGCCCCGGCGCCGGAGAAGGACCCTGCGGCACGGGAAGCGGCGCGGCAGGCGGCCCGGGCGGGAGCTGCGCAGGAAGCTGCGGCGCAAGAGGCAGCGCGGCAGTCGGCTGCCCAGGAGGCGGCGGCGCAGGAGGCCGCCCGACAGGCAGCGCGCGAGGCCGCTGCCCAGGAAACGGCTGCTCGGGAGGCGGCTGCTCGGGAGGCGGCTGCTCGGGAAGCGGCTGCTCGGGAAGCGGCGCGGCAGGCAGCGCGCGAGACGGAGGCGGCCCATCGGGCGGCGCGGGATGGTGCCGGTCCCGGGGGAAGTGAAAACCTCACCGCCTGGCCGGATTTCAACGGCTGGCCGGAGCAGGCCGGTGGCCCTACGCCGTGGAGTGGCCAGCCGGAGATCCAGCACGTCCCGGCCCCGCTGCCTCCGGTCCAGCGGCCGGATCAGCAGGCCGCGCAGGCCGTGTGGCCGGCGACCGGCCACCCGCAAGAGGCCGGCCCGCAGGGCGGCTCCGCCCGGCCGGACGTGCCTTCGAGCGGCTACCAGCAGGAGATCGCCCTGCCCGAGCCGACACCATGGGACGCGGGGCAGAGCGGGGCCGGGCAGCGCGAGGCGGGGCAGCGCGAGGCGGGGCAGCGCGAGGCTCAGCGCGAGGCGGGGCAGCGGGAGGCTCAGCGCGAGGCGGGGCAGTGGGAAGCGGGGGCGCTGGAGGCGTTTCCGCAGCGGGCCGTGCAACCCGGGGTGTATCCGGCGCAGATGCCGGGCGGCGGGGTCTATCACCAGGGTGCGGACGGCGTGTGGCAGGGCGGCCCGGCTACGCCGGTGACGGGGGGCGCGGCGGCGGAGGTCACGGCGTACGACAGTGGGGGAAACCGCAAGCGGGGGATGGCCCTGTTCGCGGTGATCGCCGCGACCATCGCGGCGGTCGTCGCCGTGGGCGCGATGGTTTTCACCCTGGCGCAGCAGACCCGCAAGGGTGACGACGACCATGGTCAGCCGGGTGCGCCGACGCTGACCGGCGCGCCGCCGGGCAATGTGAAGCTGGCCGATCGGGGTACCAGGATCCTGGTCGGCTGGACCGACCCGTCGAACGCCTCGGTGAGTTTCATGGTGACCATGGCGCACCCGGGTGAGCAGTTGAAACCGGTCAGCACGGTGGGGCCCGGGGTGACCACCCGGTGGATCGACGGGCTGAATGCGTCACTTGACTACTGCTTCGCGGTGGTGGCCGTTTATGCGACCGACAAGTTCGCCAGTTCGCCACAGGTGTGCACCGAGCGCGGCAAGAAATGATCTAGCTCGTTGTCCACAGGCGGGAACGCTGGGTATCGACGCCCGCCGCGATCCCCCTATGATGGCCAGCGTCCTTGACACGCACACCTTCGCGAACGGGGAGGACACCCGCGGTGAGCAGCGCAGACGGCGCGTCCAAGCGCCGGTTACCGAGTCGTGGCTACCTGGTCACGATGGGTACGGTGCTGGCGCTGGCCGGTGGCCTCGGGCTGACGGTGCTCGGCCTCGGGCAGGCCGACAAGGCGGTGGCCAGCTTCGACGCCGCCTCCTGGGTGTGGAGCCGGGCCAAGGGCGAGATGTCCCGGGTCAACGGGGTGACCGCCAGGATCGACACCCGGGTGGATGTGGGTCAGGCGCGCGGGCACGGGTTGGAAGTAACCCAGAGTGACCGCTTCGTGATCCTGCGGGATGTCAACACCGGCGCGATCGGCTCGATGGACCTCACCGACCTGCAGACGTACTGGAATCAGCGGGCCGCGCCGGGCGTCGGCGTGAGTGTGGCACTGCACAACGACACCGCCTTCATCGTGGATTCGGTGCAGGGCAGGGTGCAGCAGGTCGACCCGGCCAGCCTGCAGGGCATCGGGCAGCCGATCACCCTGCCGCCGGGGATCACCGGCGGGCAGTTCGACGGCCGGGGCCGGCTGTGGGTGGTGGCGCCCAGCGAGGGCACCGTCATCGAGATCACCCCGGCGCCGCGGGCCGGCGCCGGCACCGCCGCCCAGGCGCAGCGGGTGCGGACCGAGACGGTCGGCGGCGCCAGCCACGACTTCAAGGTGACCACTCTGGACGACGGCGTCGCGGTCCTCGACCGCACGACGAACGAGCTGGTCCGGGTCGGTGACACGCCGACCACGCACGCGACGCTGCCACTGACCGGGCCGGGCACGCTGGCCGCGCACACCGACGGCGGCACGGTCGCGGTGACCGTGCCGGACACCCGCCAGGTGGTCGGGGTGGACCCGCGGGGCGGGATCAAGGCCACGTTCACCGTGCGCGGGGGCGGCACGCAGTCGCAGTTGCAGCCCGCCGTCTCCTGGGAGGGCTTCTACTACGTCGCGGATGCCGACGGCGGCACGGTGCACGTCTTCGACCAGGCCGGCCAGGAGCAGAAACCGATCGTCTTCCAGCATCCGGGCGGCTCGCTGGAGCTCGACGTGCGGGAGGGCTACCTGTTCATCAACGCCCCCGGTTCGTCGATCGCCCAGGTGGTCGACAACCAGCACGGCGTCCGCCCGGTCGACAAGTATGCCGACGACGTCCCCGGCGGCACCCCGCCGAAGGTGACCACCCCGCCGACCCCGCCACGGAAGAAGCCGGTCAAGCCGGCGGTCACCAAGCCGGGCGCGCCGCGCAACGTGCGGGCCGCGGCCGGCAACGCCGAGGCCCGGGTCACCTGGCAGGCCGCGCCGGACAACGGCGCCGCCATCGCGAAGTACGTGGTGAGCGGCAACAACCAGACTTTCACCGTTGGCGCCGAGCAGCGGGCCTACACGGTGACCGGCCTGACCAACGGCGAGACGTACACCTTCCAGGTGCACGCGGTCAACGCCAAGGGCGACGGGCCGGACCGCTCCAGCAACCCGGTGAAGCCGACCTCGGAGGTGCCCGACCCGCCGGGCACCCCGCAGGCCGCGGCGAAACCCGACGGCTCGGTGACCGTGACCTGGCCCGCGGCGAACGGGCAGGGCCTGGCCATCGACCGGTACACGGTGACCGCGGTCTCCGAGGGTGGCACCGCCCCGGTCGGTGACGCCAAGGACACCTCGATCAGCATCCCGGCCGGTCAGCTCGACTTCGGCAAGCAGTACGCGTTCACCGTCGTCTCGGTCAACGAGCACGGCGCCGGGTCGAAGTCGTCGGCGATCAGCAACAGCGTGGTGCCGTTCAGCAAGCCCGGCAAGCCGGACAACCTGGACGCCGCCACCGTCGCCGACCAGCCCGGCGCGATCCGGGTCACCTGGGCCGCCCCGGCCGACAACGGCCGCCCGATCAGTAGGTACGTGGTGACCGCCGGCGGCCGGAGCACCGACGTCGCCGACGGCACTGCGGCCACGCTCACCGGGTTCGGCGCCGGCGAGACGGTCGCCGTGCAGGTGGTCGCGGTCAACGAGGCCGGCCCGGGCGATCCGGCGTCGGCCACCGCCCGCACGGTCGCCGCCCCGACGGTCACCATCACCGGCACCACCACCACGTTCAACGCGGCGACCGTCGGGTTCAGCGTGAACGCCGGTGGCGGCACCGCGGCCTGCTCCCTCGCGGTGTCCGGCGGCACCGGCTCCGGCGGCAGCTGCAGCAGCCTCAAGGCGAGCGGGTTGAAGCCGGGCACCGACTACACGTTCACGGTGACGGTGAAGAACGCGGCCGGCACGGTCACCAAGCAGGCCACCAAGGCCACCGCCGACCTGTACGGGACGGCCACCTGCATCAACGGTTCCACCGGCGACCAGAAGACGTACTGCAACGCCGACGTCGACGGCCGCAACGGCAACGAGATCTTCACGGTCACCAGGCAGAACGACGCGCAACAGGCCGGATGGGTGCCGAACGGGACCCGGTTGAAGACGTACTGCAAGAAGTCGGGCGAGGAGGTGTATGCGTTCGTCTACAACAACAACAAGCGCAGCACCTGGTGGATCCAGATCGACTACAAGGGGAAGACGTACATCCCCTGGGCCTGGCTGAACCTGGACGGCGGCGACGACCTGGGCAACCTGCCGAACTGCTAGATGAGGACCGACTGGTGACTTCCGAACCGCTGCCCCCGTCGTACGTGTCCGGCTTCGCCCAGGTGGCCGGGCAGCTCGCCGAGCGGATCGGCACGGTCGTGCTGGGCAAGCCGGAGGTGGTCCGGCTGGCCCTGACCGCGCTGTTCGCCCAGGGGCACGTGCTGCTGGAGGACGTGCCCGGGGTGGGCAAGACCACCCTGGCGCGCGCCGTCGCTGCATCCATCCGCGGGCAGTGGCGGCGCATCCAGTTCACCCCCGACCTGCTGCCCTCCGACGTCTCCGGCGTGACGATCTTCAACCAGGCGAGCCGGGCCTTCGAGTTCCACCCCGGCCCGGTGTTCGCCAACATCGTGATCGCCGACGAGATCAACCGCGCCTCGCCGAAGACGCAGTCCGCGCTGCTCGAGGTGATGGAGGAGCGCCGGGTGACGGTCGACGGCCACCCGCACCCGGTGCCGCGGCCGTTCCTGGTGGTCGCCACCCAGAACCCGGTCGAGATGGACGGCACCTACCGTCTCCCCGAGGCGCAGCTCGACCGGTTCCTGGTCAAACTGTCGGTCGGTTACCCGGACGAGGACGTCGAGATCGAGGTGCTGCGCGGCGCGGCGGGCCGGTCGCCGGACGCACTGGAACCGGTCACCGACACCGGCACGATCGGCGAGATGGTCAAAATGGCGCTGCAGGTCCACGTCGCCGACCCGCTGTACGCGTACGCCGTGCGTCTGGCCGCCGCGACCCGCAACCACCCGCAGGTCCGGGTCGGTGTCAGCCCGCGCGGGGTGATCGCCCTGACCCGCGCCGCGTGCGCCTACGCCCTGATCAACGGCCGCGGCTACGTGCTCCCCGAGGACCTGAAAGCCCTGGTCGAGCCGGTGTTCGCCCACCGCGTGCTGCTGTCCGCCGACGCCCAGCTGCGCGGTGTCACCGCCACCGACGTGCTCGCCGACGCGGTGAACACGGTGCACGTCCCGCTCCCGGCCAGCGCGTGACCGCTCGCGGCATCGGCCTGCTGGCCGCGGCGGCGGTCCTGCTCGCCGCGGGCTTCGGCTACCACTATCCGGATCTCGCCCTGCTCGGCGCGGCCGGCCTGGTCGCCGCCGCGGGCGCGCTCGCCTTCGCCTTCTGGCGGCCCCGGCTCCGCGTGCACCGGGTCGCCGAGCCCGACCGGGTGGCCCGCGGCGACGCCGCCCGGATGCGGCTCACGGTCGGCAACACCAGCCGGTTCCGGGCGGCCAGCATGATCGCCACCGACCGGTGCGGCGGCACGAGCGTCCCGGTTCCGCTGCTGCGCCTGCTTCCCGGCGCCGACACCACCGCGGAGTACCCGGTGCCGACCGGGCGCCGCGGCATCGTCCCGATCGGCCCGCTGCGGATCACCCGCGGCGACCCGCTCGGCCTGGTCCGGCTGGCCCGGACGTACGGCGAGGTGGCCACCGTCTGGGTGCATCCGCGGATCCACCTGCTGCGGGCCACCCCGGCCGGGATGGCCCGCAGCCTCGACGGCCGGATCGACAAGGTGCCGCAGGGCACGATCACCTTCGACGCGCTGCGCGAATACGTGATCGGCGACGAGCTGCGCCGGGTGCACTGGCGCAGCTCCGCCAAGGTCGGCGAGCTGATGGTCCGCGAGCAGCTGGACACGGCCGAGCCGACGATCGTAGTGCTGCTCGACGACCGGGACACCGCCTACCCCGATCCGGAGGCGTTCGAGTCGGCCTGCGAGGCGGCCGCGTCGATCGTCGCGGCCGCCGTCCGCGAGGACCTCCCGGTCGGCCTGCACCTGGTCACCACCGTGGCGACCGGGCCGTACCTGGACGTGCTGACCGAGGTGCAGCCCCGCCCCGGCGATCTGACGGCGACGGTCCGGCGGATGCGCGCCCAGCGCCTCGGCGACACCCTGGTCTTCCTGACCGGACCGGGCGGCCGGACCGACCTCGGCGCCGTCAGCTCGCTCAAGGGCACGTACCCCGTGATCCTCGCCGCGATCCTCGGCGACCGCGACGCGGCGCCGGTCCCGGCCGGCGACCGCCTGATCGTGATCGAGGCCGCCGACGGCGCCGAGTTCGCCGCGGCCTGGGACGGTGTACGCGGATGGTGAGATGGCCGCGTCTCGTCGTGGTGCCGCTCGCGCTGGCCGGGATGCTTGCGCTGGCCGGGCTGACGCTCGGCCGGATCTACGCCGACGACCTGCTGTTCCGGCTGGTCGCCGGCGCCGCGATCGGCTCGATCGGGGCCGGGGTGGCCACCCGCCGGCTGCCGTCCTGGAGCGCCGCGCCGGTCTCCGCGGTGCTGCTGGCCACCTACACGGCGCTCGCGCTGAAACTCGCCGCCGGGCATGCCGGACTGACCACCCCGTTCCCGTCGATCGTCCGGGACGCCCTGGTGAACGGCATCCCGCGGCTGCTTACCGCCCTGATTCCGGTGGAGTCCACACCGGACACCGTGGTCGTGCCGGTCGTGGCCACGTGGCTCGCCGGGATGGCCGCGGTCGAGGTCGGCGTGCGGGCGCGGCGCGTGCTGCTGGGCACGCTCACCCCGATGTGCCTGTACGCGGGTGCCCTGTACGTGGTCGGGCCGAACGCCGGCCCGGCCGTGGCACCCACCCTCGGCGTGGTCGCCCTGGTGGTGGCCGCGCTCGCGGTGTCCGTGGACCGCGATCCGGCCGCCGCCGATCTGCCCGCCGCCGTGCGTGCGCGGTCGCTCGGCGCCGCCGCCGTGGGCCTGGTCGCGGTCGTCGGCCTGGCCGCGGTCGTCGGCCCGTGGATCAGCGGTCAGGTCGGCGGCGACCCGGTCGACCCGCGCCGCTACGTCGAACCACCCCAGGTGGACAGCCTCGACGAGAGCCCGCTCAACCGGATCTCCGGCTGGATGCTCGCCCCGGGACAGCAGCTTTTCACGTATCAACCGGCCAGCCCGCCGGCCGGTAGGGCGACCACGGTGCGGGTGCGGCTCGCGGTCCTCTCCGACTACGACGGGGTGACCTGGAAGGTCGGCGCGCTCTACCGCAACGCCGGCCGGGTGCTGCCCGAGTCGACCCGTCCGCCCGGCACCGACGTCACCGAGCTGCGGCAGCGGATCACCATCGCCGGGCTGACCGGGCGGCTGCTGCCCGCGGTGGCCACCCCGGCCGAACTCTCCGGGGCGCGGGTCGCGTTCGACGCCGGCACCGGCACGATGATCCGGCCGGAGGGGCTGACCAGCGGGCTGACCTACACCGCCACGTCCGAGGTGCCGACCCCCGACCTGAACCTGCTGCCGACCGCCGAGGCGCCGGCCGGCGACGCCGTGGTGCGCTACCTGACCGTCGGCGACGGGGTGCCCGACCCGATCCAGAAACTCGCCGAACACCTCGCGGACGGCAACGGCGGGGCGTTCGACCGGGCCAGTGCGATCGAACAGTTCCTCGCCGGGCACTACCGGGAGACTCCGGACGCGCCGAGCGGGCACGCCTACCCGAACCTGGCGTACTTCCTGTTCGGGCCGCGCGGACGGGGCGGCCAGGAGGGCACCTCCGAACAGTTCGCGGCGTCGTTCGCGCTGCTCGCCCGCCTGACCGGGCTGCCCAGCCGCGTGGTGGTCGGCTTCGACGCGCCCGCCAAGGGCGGCCAGGTCACCGGCGGGGATGCGATCGCCTGGCCCGAAGTGCTCTTCGACGGGCTCGGCTGGGTGCCCTTCGACCCGATGCCGACCAGCGACGACCCGAGACCGGTGGAGGAGGACTTCACGCCGAAACCGACCACGCCGCCGACGACACCGCCGCAGACCGACACGTCGACCGGCAGCGCGCCGCCGTCGACACCGGCGGCGGCCGCGGCGGTGCGGCCCGGCGGCGGGCTGTCCGGCCCCGTGGTGGCCGGCGCGGCGTCCGGGTCGGTGCTGCTGGTGCTGATGGCGGCCGGGCTGACCGTGATGCGACTGCGGCGGGGGCTGCGGCTGCGGCGGCTCGGGAAGGGCAGTCCCGACCAGCGGATCACCGGGGCGTGGCGGGAGTTCACCGACGCGTTGCGGCTGGCCGGGCAACCGGTGCCGGGTCATCTTTCGGCCACCGAGATGGCGGCGTACGCGGCGGCGCCGCCCGCCGCGCGCCGCACCGCTCTGCTGCGCCGCGCCACCCCCGTCGCCCCGTCCCGCCCGTCCTCCATGTCGGCCGCGCCGGCTTCGTCGGCGTCGCGCTCACCCTCGGCGTCCCCGGTGGGGCCGAGCTTGTCGTCGGCCTCCACCTCGGCGTCGTCGGTCGCGGCTTCCACCTCGGCGTGGTCGGTCGCGGCTTCCACCTCGGCGTCGTCGGCCTCGGCCTCGTCGGCCTCGGCTTCGGCGACCGCGGCCGGCTCGTCCTCCCCTTCGTCGGTGCCTTCACCCGCTCAGGCCGCGGAGTCGGTGGAGGTGGGCGACGCGGGCGCGCAGCCGCCGCTTCCGCCGCTTCCGCCGTTGGATGCGCTGGTGGATGCGGTGAACACGGTCGGGTTCGCGCCCGGGGCGGCCGCCGCCGGGCAGGCGGACCGGGCCGGGGCGCAGGTGCTGGCATATGCGGCGGCGCTGCGCGAGCGGCAGTCATGGTGGCGGAAAATCTGGTGGACTGTCCACCCTGGACCCCTGCGCTGGCATCGCTGACCGTTGGAATCCGCCCCGGCACCCGGGCTCGGTGAGAGGGAATGGCGGACGCCGGTCCATTCTGCTGTTGATCCTGGTGTGGCCGGGCGGCGAGGCCGGCCTCGGTGAGCCGCGGGCCGGCGCCGGTGCTCGTGGAAGGCGGGGCGGATGCGGGCGGAGTGGGGCCGGCGCCGGTGTTCGTGGAAGGCGGGGCGGATGCGGGCGGAGTGGGGCCGGCGCCGGTGTTCGTGGAAGGCGGGGCGGATGCGGGCGGAGCGGGGCCGGCGCCGGTGTTCGTGGAAGGCGGGGCGGATGCGGGCGGAGCGGGGCCGGCGGCGGTGCTGGTGGTGGTGACCGCCGGTTAACGAGCGGGCGGGCCGGGCATGTCGACTGGTCACCCGGGGGGCTGGAAGGTCCCGCGCGGTGGGTGTGTCGAAGATCCAGGGTGGCGACCGTCGGGGCTGGACGGTGGATAGTGAACCCCGCCCGGATGCTGATCATGGCGTCCACGGAGGGGGAGTGGACCACTCATGCAGAGCGCCGACAACATGTCCGTACGCCCGCGCCGGATCGGTGCCGCGCTGGGGGCGGCCCTGTTGATGACCGTCGCCGGATGCACCGGCGATGACGAGAAGCCGTTCGCGGGTGAGCTGCCGCCGCCCGGCGCGACCTGGGAGACGCTCGACCCGGCGGAGCCCGGAACGGTCGACGGCAGCCAGGAGCCGACGACGAACGCCCAGCAGCAGGACGGGAACGTCGGTCAGGCGGGCGCCGGATCCGGCGGGATCGGCACGGCTGCCGGCGGGTCGTCGTCCGGAATCGATCAGGGTGCGGGAGGCGACGGCGGTCGGGCGCTCGGCCCGGGCGGCACCGTGGTGGCCACGCCGGGGGTGCACGGGCACGGCGGTGGACTCGGGGTCGGCGGCACCGTCGTCCAGAACCCGCCGCTGGGGCCGGGCGGCACCGGTGTCGGCGGCCCCGGTCTCGGTGGCACCAACTCATCCACCAATAACCCCAAAAATCCGGGCAATGTAGCGGCTCCGGGAGTCGGCGGCGTGCCCGGCGTGGGTCAGCCTGGCCCAGGTCAGCCAGGAACCGGCCTACCTGGAGCGGGTCAGCCGGGCCTAGGCCAGCCGGGCGCAGGTCAGACCGGTGCGGGCCAGCCGGGCGCAGGCCAGACCGGTGCGGGCCAGACCGGCGGGGGTCAGACCGGTGCAGGCCAGACAGGTGCAGGCCACCCCGGCGCCGCACAGCCGGGATCCGCCCATCCCGGCGGCGGCGCCCCGGCAGCCCAGCCCGGCGGCCAGCACGCCCCCGGCCAAGGCCCCGTCGGCCAGCCGATCAGCCATCCGATCGGCCAGCAGCCCGGCCACCCGGGCCAGCCCGGCCACCCGGGCCAGTCCGGCACGGGCCAGAACGGCCACCCGGCCACCGGCCCGGCGACCCCGGTCGTCGGCGGCCCGGTGATCGTCCAGCCGATCGTCAACCACCGCCCGCCGGCCGTCGAACCCCCGGCCACCAGCCATCACTCGTCCGGAAACGTTCACAGCGACCGGCCGGTGACCCACGCGCGCCCGGCGACGCACGCCCGGCCGTCGGGCCAGCACCGCGCGGTCCGGGCCAGCCGGCCGACCTGGGTGCGCGACCTGGACCGGCCGATCTCGGCGAACCGTAGCTGTGATCGCTTCCACGGCGGCATCACCGACATCACCCTAACCAACGGGTGGTGGGACAACTCGCAGGTCTGCGGGGACACCGACTCGCAGATCTACCTGTTGACGCACTCCGGCATGCCGGTCGCCCTGCCGCAGGCGGACGACGATTACGGCCGGATGCGGCGGTTCCACGATGACCTGCTGGCCCGGATCAACCATGACGCGTTCCCGTTCGACTCGCACGGATTCGGCGACGACCGCTGGGCCGGCGGGCACCGGGGCGCCGGTGGGGGCGTCGGTCACCGCCGCGGCGGCTGGGACGACGGGAACACCGATGGCGGCTGGGGCAACGGTGACGCCGACGGCGGCTGGGGCAACGGGGACACCGATGGCGGCGACTGGGACGGCGGCGACCGCTGGACCACCGGTGACGCCCGCGACCTCGGTGACCTCCGGGCCGCGGCGAACGGCTGGAGCGGCGACGACCTGGGCCGCCACGCGTCCCGCGACTGCGACAAGCCGTCCCGTCCGAAGCGCCGGGCGAAAGCCGCCGCGGTCCGGAACGACGCGGTCACCAGGGCGGAGACGAGCGCGGCGGCCGACGACGCCGACGCCCGACGGTCCACCGGCGACGACCCGGCGGCCACCGGCGATCGGGACCACCGGACCGCCGGAGACGGATCGGATCAGGAGAAGGCCACGGACCGCTTCGACGATCACGGCGACGGCATCGCGATCACCTACCCGGTGACGGACGACTGAGGCGGGACCGGGAGCACCGCTGCCGACGGCGGCGGCGCTCCCGGCGGGCAACCGGGTCAGGCCAGCTTGGCGGTGACCAGGTCCATCGCCCGGTTGATCGCCGCCCGGGACTCGTCGTTGTCGTCCTTGGCGTCGAAGGTGTGCTGGCCGTCCGGCAGGTCGATGATCTCCAGGTCGGCCTTGCTCGCGACCGCCGCCTCCACGAACCGGTTCACCGGCCCGGCGATGATCGGCTGTTCCCTGCCGACCCGGGTCAGCACGATCGGCAGGTCCCCGGCCTCGGCCACCGCCGCCACCGGCGTGAACCGCTCGTCGGCCGGCCATCCCGGGAAGGCCTCCACCACCGGATAGCTCATCGCCAGCACCCGCAGCCAGGACGGCGGTTCGCGCAGCCAGTCCGCGGCGAACAGGGCCGAACCCGAGTAGAGCCAGATCGCCAACCGATTCTCGTCGACCCGCGGATCGCTGCGCAGGGTCTCCACGACGGCCGCCACGTTGGCGGCGCCGGTCGCATACTCGGCGGGGCTGTAGAGGCGGTGCTCGACGACCGCTCCGATCATCCCGCGGCGGGCGGCGAGCCGGGCGTACCCCTGGAAAACGGGCCAATCCCGCTGCGTCGGGCGAACCTCGGCCGGCAGGGGGCCGCCCGGAACGATCAGGATCGCCGGGCGTGGCGCGGCGATCTCGCCGGGCAGGTAGAGATCGTGGAACTCGTGGCGTTCCGGAGACTGGTCGCCGACGGGCAGAACGAAGGGCTTCAGGAAGTCCATCGCGGGATCCTATCGCTGATTGTCGATCACAGGGGACGCTCAGCAGCGGGTCGGACCGGACGAACAGGTAAGGGTGGAGCAGGAGCGTCTCGCGGCGCTGCACGAGTACCGGCTGCGGGACACCCCGCCGGGGGAGGAGCTGCAGGCCGTGCTGCGGGTCGCCGCGACGATCGCCGGGGTGCCCTGGGCCAGCCTGAACCTGATCGACGAGCGGTCGCAGTTCCAGCTCGTCACCCTGAGCCGGGCGCCGGTCCAGTGCGCCCGGGACGACTCGATGTGCGCGGTCACCGTCGAGTCCGGCCGCTTCACGCACGTGCCGGACGCCCGGCTCGACCCGGTGTACCGGAACAACCCGTGGGTGACCGGGGTACTCGGGGACATCCGGTTCTACGCCGCCGCGCCGCTGATCACGCCGGCCGGGCACGCGCTCGGCACGCTCTGTGTGACCGACAGCGTGCCGCATCACCTGCGCCCCGAGGAGCGGGCGCAGATCACCGACCTGGCCGCGATCGTGGTCGCGTTCTTCGAACGGCGCCGGCAGGCGCGGGAGACCGCCGAGCTCGCCGCGACGGTGCAGGCCCGGCAGCGGTGGACCGACACGCTGCTGGAGACGATCGACACGGCGGTGATCGCCTGCGACGCGAGTGAGAAGGTGACCCTCTGGAACAGGGCCGCCCGCGAATGGCACGGTCGCAGCGGCGAGGGCGACCCGCGGGGCACCGACGTGGCCCGGCGGTTCGGCCTGTTCGAGCCGGACGGCGTCACCACGATCCCGGACGACGAACTGCCGCTGCAGATCGCCCTGCGTCGGGGGATCACGGTGACCGGCCGGGAGATGATGATCCGCCGGCCGGTGGGCGAGCCGGTGCACGTACGGGTCAACGCCGGTCCGCTGCGCGGCCCGGCCGGGGAGATCCAGGGCGCGGTGCTGGCCCAGGCCGACGTGACCGCCGACCGACGTCGCCGCCGGTTGATCGAGGAGGCCCGGGAACGGCTGGCCGCCGCGAACGCCGAGCTGGAACGTTCCAACGCGGATCTGACCAACTTCGCCGCCGCGGTCGGCCACGACCTGATCGCGCCGCTCGCCGCGGTCGGCGGCTTCCTGGAACTGCTGGCGATGGAGGGTTGTCCGGAGGCGGCCGCCGGTTCGGCCGAGGTGACCCGGATGCGCGACGTGATCGACGGTCTGCTCGCCGGAGCGCTGGCCGACCGGGCGCGCCCTTCAGGACCGGCCCGGGGACGCCGATAGGATGGGCGTGCTGCTGGATGATCGGGAGCAGCGGCGACTCGCCGCGCTCCACGAGTATCGTCTGCTCGACTCGCCGGCGGGGAACGAGCTGGAGGCGGTCGTCCGGGTCGCGGCCACGGTCGCCCGGGTGCCGACCGCCACGCTGAACCTGATCGACGAGAACCGGCAGTGCCAGCTGACCACGGTCGGGTTCGACGGCGGCGACTCGCCGCGCTCCGAGTCGATGTGCGCGATCCGTTTTCAGACCGGCGAATTCACCTATCTCCCGGACGCCAGCCTGGATCCGACGTACCGGGCCAATCCCTGGGTGACCGGCGTCCACGCGAAGGTCCGGTTCTACGCGTCGGCGCCCCTGGTCACCCCGGACGGCTACGCGCTCGGGTCGTTGTGCGTCTTCGACTCCGAGCCGGCCGAGCTGGACGACGAGCAGATCGCCCGGCTCAAGGACCTCGCCGACGTGATCGTGGCACTCTTCGAGCGCCGCCGGCAGGCCCGGCTCAACGCCGAGTTGGCCGCGATCGCCGAGGCCCGGCAGCGGTGGACCGACACGCTGCTGGAGACGATCGACGTCGCCGTGGTCGCCTGCGACCGGGACGGCCGGCTCACCCTGTTCAACCGTGCCGCCCGCGACTGGCACGGCCTGGACGCCGACCCGGGGGTCGACCCGAACGACTTCGCCGACCGGTACTTCCTGTTCGACATCGACGGGGAGACGCCGCTGCCGGCCGACCGGGTCCCGCTGCTGCGCGCTCTGCACGAGGGTTCGGTCAGCAACGCCGAAATGCTCATCCGGCGCCGCGGCGGCGACCCGGTCCACGTCACCGTCAACGGCCGCGCCCTGGTCGGCCCGGACGGCATCCCGCTCGGCGCGGTCGTCGCGATGAACGACGTCACCACCGACCGTGCCCAGCAGCGCGCCATCGAACACGCCCGCCGCGAACTCGCCGCCGCCAACGAGGAGCTGCGCCGCTCCAACGCCGACCTGACCAACTTCGCCGGCGCGGTCAGCCACGACCTGGTCGCTCCGCTCGCCGCCGTCGGCGGCTACCTGGAGCTGCTCGAAGACGTCGTCACCGGCCAGCCCCGCGACTGGGTCGACGCCGCCTCCCGCGCCGTCACCCGGATGCGCGACCTGATCGGCTCCCTCCTCGATTACGCCCGTGCCGGCAGCGCCCCCATCCGCCGCACCCCGTCCGACCTCGGCGACATCCTCACCAGTGTGATCGCCGACCTGAACGCCGAAATACTCGCCTCCGGCGCCCGGATCCTCTCGCCGGCCCACCTGCCCGTCGTGTCCTGCGACCCGGTCCTGGCCCGCCAGCTCCTGCAGAACCTGATCGCCAACGCGATCAAATACCGCCACCCCGACCGCCGGCCGTGCATCGTCATCACCGCCGCCCGCGCGGAAGAGGCCTGGGCGGTAACGGTCGCCGACAACGGCAGCGGCATCCCCCCGGACCAGCGCCGCCGAGTCTTCGACATGTTCACCCGCCTGGACGGCACCTCGGCGTCCGGTCACGGCATCGGCCTCTCCAGCTGCCTGCGCATCGTCGACCGGCACGGCGGCACGATCCATGTCACCGACAACGAGGGCGGCGGGACGAAGATCATCTTCACGCTTCCGGACCGCTGATCATCAACGGCCAAGATCTTTGGTGGTACGACCTGTGCACGGCCCCGCCGCGCGGCGCGACGCCGCTGCCACTCCCGATCGCTGAGCGACCATCCGGGGTGGGGCGGACCAAGACGTGGTCCGCCCATCGCGGCCGCGCACGACCGCCGCCCCGCCGCCGGACCGCCGGTGCCCCTCCGCTCGTCCGGCCACCGTCCACCGTGATCAGGCAGCGCAGATCTGCTCGTTCGAGCATCGACCGTGTGGTGAAGCGGTGCAGGGTGTCCGTTCGATCGTCACATGTGTGGTCGGGCGGTGCGCGGCGTCCGTTCGATCGTCGGACGGTGGCGCGCTGGCTGGCCGGCGAGGTGCCCACCGTCGAACGGTTCGGGGATGCGACGGCAACCGCCGTCCGATCGCGCAGGTCGCCGGGGTCTTCGACGGGGGGCGTTGACCCGGGTCGGGGAGGCGCTGCCCGTGACACGCACGCCCGGGATGCCCCGGCCGCGCACGGAGGCGGGCCGGGGCGGTGGTGGCGGTCAGTGGGCCGTGGCAGCGGACAGCTCGTCGGCGAGGCGTTCGCAGACCGGGACGACGGCGGCGTACTCGGCGCGGATGGCGGCCATGGTGGCCGCATTCCGGGGGAGGCGGCCGGCGCGGGCGTCGGCCTCCACCGCGGCGAACATGCCGGCCAGGTGGACGGCGCCGATGTTGGAGGCGGAGCCGTTGAGGGTGTGCGCCTGGGCGCGGACCCCGGGGACGTCGCCGGCGGTAAACAGCGCGGCGAGCCGGTCGATGCCGGCCGGGGTGCCGGTGGTGAACGAGCGCAGCAGGCGGGCCAGCAGGGTCCGTTCCGGGTCGCTGGGTGCGCCGTCGCTGATGTCGTCCAGGCGGGCGCGGACCTCCGACTCCCGGTCGGCGTCGGGCGCGGTCCGGGCATCGCCGGATTCGCCGTCGTCGCCGGGCAGGTCATGGCCGAGGTCCAGCAGCGGGGTCAGCGCGCTGGTCAGGTCGGGAAGGTTGACCGGCTTGGGCAGGTAGTCGTTCATGCCGGAGGCGCGGCACGCGGCCCGGTCCTCGGCCAGCACGCTGGCGGTCATGGCGATGATGTGCGGCTGCCGGTCGGCCGGGAACTCCGAGCGGATCAGGCGGGTGGCCTCGAGGCCGTCGAGGATCGGCATCTGCACGTCCATGAGTACCACGTCGTAGTCGGCGGCACGCAGCGCCTGGACGGCTTCCAGACCGTTGCCGACGGTGTCGACGCGGTGGCCGAGTTTGCCGAGCATGAACTGGGCGACCTTCTGGTTGACCGGGTCGTCCTCGGCCAGCAGCACCCGCAGCGGCGTGTGCCAGGTCTCCTCGGCGGGCTCCGAAGCCGAGTCGGATGCCGAGAACGTCTCGACCGCCGCAGCGGGCTCGGCCGGCGGCGACGGGGCCGGCGATCGGGTGGCCCGCCAGGCGGTCAGCGCGATCGCCGAGGCGGCCCCCAGCGCCGCGGTGACCAGCCAGAGCGCCCGGGATTCCTGCTCCTGTTGCTGCTGCTGCCGGGCGTGCAGCACGGTCAGCTGATCCTGGCGCAGGGTGTCGATGAACCGGCCGGCACGATCCAGCGTCTCGGTGCCGGCGGTGCCGAGCACGTCCGGCCGGGCGTCCCGGAAACCCTCGTCGCGCAGCTGGGTGACCGCCAGACCGAGGTAGTCGACCGTGGCGGTGGCCGAGGCCTGCAGATCGTCGAGCGTCTGTCGGTGCGCGGTGTCGGCGCCGAGCAGCTGACGCAGCCGCGCCAGGCTTTGCGGCACCTGGGTCGCCGCCGAGGTGTAGGGCGCGAGGTAGTGCTCGTCGGCGGTCAGCACGAAGCCGCGTTCGCCGCGCTGCGCGTCCTGCAGCTGGCTCCGCAGGCTCGACAGGGTGTCCAGCGCCTGATAGGCCCGGTCGATCGGCGCCCGCTGCGCCTGCGCGCCGTCGATGCCCAGGTGGGCGGCGGCACCGCCGAGGGCCAGCAGCCCGATGACCGACCCGTAGCCGGCGGCCGACACCCGCCCGGCCGTCCACCGCTGGCCCGTCGCTTCGCGGGAGCCGCCGAGCCGATCGCTACCCTGACGCCGTCTACGAATCATGCCCTCAGATTCGGCGGCCGGGCCCGGTGCGTGAGACGCACCGGGCTGCAGCACAGTTGCGAATCGCCCGGTTTCAGGAGGCGCTGATCGCCACGTCGTCGAACCAGACCGTGCCGGTGTCGGCCCCCGACTTCAGGTGCACCTGCAGGCTGGCCGCGCCCGCGGGAGCCACACCGTCGACCGACAGCCGGGTCCAGTCGGTGGTCCCGGACGGCAGGTCGGCGGAGGAGGCGCCGCCGATCCAGCGGTCGTTCACGTCGAACCAGCTCAGCGCGATCTGCGTCGAGCCGGTCTCGTTCTTGCCGCGGACCCAGACCTCGGCGTGCCACCGCCGCCCGGGCTGCACCGGCTCGATCGGCGACACCCGGTACGACGGTGACCCGGCCGCCGTCTTGCCGGTGTTGGTCAGCATCACCGACCACTTGCCGGACCGCGCGGCCGTCTGCGTCCGGGTGGGCGTGCCGAGGTCGGACAGGTAGGACCGCCACGGCGTCTGACCGGCGGCGTTCTCGAAGCCGAGGTCCATCAGGCCGGTCGGGGACGGCGCGCCGTTCCACTCGGCCTTGGCCACCGCGGCGGCCGGCTTGGCGGTGCTGTCGGCGCGGTACAGGCCGTACCAGTACTGCTCGGGGATCCGCGCGACGCCGGAGTCCGGGATGCTGCCGGCGGCGAAGTCGTTCAGCGTCCACGGCGCGACCGCGTTCACCCCGGCCACCTCGGCGGCGGCGAACACCCGGGCGAGATATGCGGCCTGCTCACCCTCGCTGGACTGCAGCGTGTTCGTACCGGTCTCGCCGATCACCAGCGGGGCCGGCGCCACGGCGGCCTGGGCCTGCCGGATCGAGGCCAGGGCGCGTTCCGAATTGCCGTACAGGTGGAAGTCGTAGTAGTCCAGCGGCGTCGCCGCCATCGCCGACTTCAGCGTGGACAGGCCGGCGACGCCGGCCGACGAGCTGATCGGGATGGTCACCGGAACCCCCGGCACGGCCTTGCGAATCACCGGCAGGAGCTTCTTCGCCCAGCCGATCGCGGCCGGGTCGGTCGGGTCGAGCTCGTTCTGCAGTTCGATCGAAATGATCCGGTCGTCGTTACGGAACGGGGCGAGCAGCGCGTTCGCCCAGGTGGTGCTGCCGGCCACGTCGGAGTAGCCGTCCCACCAGTCGAACAGGGTGACCTTGACGGTCATGCCCCGGGCCGCGGCGAGCGACACGAACTGGGCCAGCTTCGCGGCGTACTCCGGTTTCGGGGTGGGGTAGCCGAAGGCCGACGGGAACACGATGGCGCGCACGCTGTCCGCACCGAGTGCCCGGGCCTTGGCCAGGTCGGCGTCGATCTTCTTGGCGTCGAAGTCGGTCCACATCCGGGTCCAGCTGCCACCCGCCGGGTAGTAGTTGATCTGCTTGGCGGACTGGACCGCGGCGAGCCGCTGGGCCGGGGTGAGGCTGTCCCGCGCGCCCGGCACGGTCGTGGAGGCCAGGATCGCCGCCGCCGGCTTGACCGCCGCGGTGGCGGCGGACGCCGGGGTCGTCGCTGACGAGACCGTCGCCCCGGCCGCCAGCAGCAGCGGCAGGGAACGGGCGACGACGGGGGTGACGGAGCGCATGGCGGCCAGGTCCTTCGTGACGGCGGGTGGATGTGCCGGTTCAGTTCGGCGGCGCGACGGACCGGTCAACGAAAGCGTTCAGTGCCGTTCGGGTGCGAGGTGATGCCGTTCTGGTTCGCCGCTGGCCGGGTGGTCTAGCGTCGACCCATGACAGCGGACCTCTTCGATGCCTCGGCCATGTACGACGACGACTACCTGCACTTCTTCGCCAGGCACCCGGCGGAGGAGGCGGGTCGGGCGGCGGCGGGGGTGACGCACGGGCCCGCCGTGCCGGCCGCGGGCGGCGGGCCGGCCACCGCCGACGTGGTGTGGCGGCTGCTCGGCCTGGCACCCGGCATGACCGTCCTGGACCTGGCCTGCGGCCACGGCTCTCTGGCCGCCGCCCTCGCGGCCCGCGGCTGCCGGGTCACCGGCCTCGACTTCTCCGAGGTCTTCCTGGCCCGGGCCCGGTCCGACGCCGCCGCCCGCGCCCTCGACATCGACTATGTCCCCGGTGACATGCGCGAGCTGCCGCGGGAGTGGACCGGCCGCTTCGACCGGGTGGTGAACTGGTCGACCGCGTTCGGCTATTTCGACGACGCCGTCAACCGGCACGTGCTCGACGAGATCGTCCGGGTGCTGCGCCCCGGTGGCCGGCTGGCGTTGGACCTCGACAATCAGGTGCGGTTCCTGACCTCGTGGACGCCGTCCCGGATCACCGTCGCCCTCGGTAACGGCGATCTGCTCGCCGACCGGCACCGCTTCGACCCGCTCACCGGACGCTTCGAGGTCGAGCGCACCGTGGTCCGCGACGGCCGGGCGCGCACCCTGACCTTCGTCAAGCGCCTGTTCGGTTTCCCGGAGATCCGGGACTGGTGTGCCGCGGCCGGGTGCACCACGGTGGCCGGGCACGGCGAGGACGGCGAGCCACTCTCGGCGGAACACCGGCGGATGGTCGTCGTCGCGGCGGTTCGCGGCTGATGTCGTACCCCGCCATCGTCTTGTGAAGTGCGACGCTGCCGGCGGGCGGGGAGCGACCTAGGGTCATGCGAATGGATCATGTGACCGGACGGCAGCGGGGGACCGCGCTGGTGGCGCTGGCGCTCGGCGGCGTGGCGATCGGTTTGACCGAGTTCGTGGCGATGGGGCTGCTGCCGGAGATGACCCGCGATCTGCTGCCGGCCGCGTGGGCGCGCTCGCACGAGGACGCGGTGGCGCAGGCCGGGTGGGTGATCACCACGTACGCCCTCGGGGTGGTGGCCGGCGCCCCGCTGATCGCCGCCCTGTCCGCCCGGATGCCGCGCAAGCGGCTGGTGCTGGGTCTGCTCGCACTGTTCACGGTGGGTACGGTGGCGTCCGCGCTGGCGCCGACGTTCGGGCTGGTGCTCGTCGCCCGGTTCGTCGCGGCGCTGCCGCACGGAGCGTATTTCGGGGCGGCCGGGCTGGTCGCGGCGAACCTGATGGGCCCGGGCAACGAGGCGCGCGGGTTCGCCGTGGTGCTCGGCGGCCTGACGCTGTCCAATGTCGCCGGTGTTCCGGTGATCACCCTGATCGGGCAGTCGTCCGGCTGGCGGGTGGCCTACCTGGTGATCGCCGGGGTGTTCCTGCTGGCGCTGTTCGCGGTGCTGGCCACGGTGCCGCAGACGCCGACGCCCGCGGGCGCGTCGATCGGCGCCGAGTTGCGGGCGTTGCGCCGGCCGCAGGTGTGGCTGGTGGCGGTCACCGCGGCGGTCGGGTTCGGCGGGTTCTTCGCGGTGGACAGCTACATCGCCCCGGTGACCACCGAGGTGACCGGGTTGTCCACCCGCGCGGTGCCGTGGGCGCTGGTCGCGGTCGGGCTGGGGATGACCGTGGGTAACGCGGTGGGCGGCTGGTTCGCCGACCGCAACCTGCGCCGGGCGACGCTGACCGCGTTCAGCACGGTGATCGTGGCGGCGGTGATCTTCGCGTTGACCGCGCACAGCACGGTCGGGTTGTTCCTCGGGTCGTTCCTGGTGGGCGCGGCGAGCCTGGCGCTGGGCCCGGCCATGCAGGCCCGGCTGATCGCGGTGGCGCCGGGGGCCCAGCTGATGGGCGCGGCGGTGAACCAGTCGGCGATGAACACCGCCAACGGCCTGGGGGCGGCGCTGGGCGGGCTGGTGATCGCGCGCGGTTACGGCTATCTGGCACCGGCGTGGACCGGCGCGGTGCTGGCCGCGATCGGGCTGGGGCTGGCGGCGGTGAGCTTCGCCGCTGACCGCACGTTCCGCCGGAGTTTGACCGCTGTTCACCATCGGCGGCCTACGCTCTGGCGATGACGGCCCCCACGCTGCTCCGTCCGGTGACCACACCGGGTCCGCTGACCGCGGCCGCCCGGCTGCTCGCCGAGTCCCTGCTCGGTGGCATGGGTGACCGCTGGCTGCACACCCGGGGGGTCGCCGGGCGGGCCGCCGAGCTGGCCGGGCCGCTCGGCGTCGACGCCGACCTGGTCACCGCGGCGGCCTGGCTGCACGACATCGGCTATGCCGAGCCGACCGTCGTCACCGGGTTCCACCCGCTGGACGGCGCCGACCACCTGACCCGCAACGGGTGGCCGGTCCGGGTGGCCGGGCTGGTCGCCTACCACTCCGGGGCCCGTTTCGTGGCCGCGGCGCGGGGGCTGAGCGGATCGCTGGCCGCCTACCCGGACGAGCGGACCGTGCTGGCGGACGCGCTCACCTACGCCGACCAGACCGTGGGGCCGAGCGGGCTGCGGGTGGACCCGGCGGCCCGGTACGCCGAGGTGCTGCTGCGGCACGGGCCGTGCTCACTGAACGCGCTGGTGGACCCGGAACGCGGGCCGTACCTGCGGGGCATCGCCGGCCGCATCGAGCATCTGCTCGCCGCACGAGCTCTTCAGCGGGATTGAAGGAATCGCGTCAATGCGTCGTGGTAGGGCTGCAGCGAGCTGATCTCCAGGTATTCCGACGGGCCGTGCTGCCCGTCGCCGGTCGGCCCGAAAATGACGGCATCGATGCCGAGCGGAAAATAGAACCGGCTGTCCGCCGCCCCGTGCTTGCGCAGCAGTTCCCCGGAGTATCCGACCGCCTTGGCCGCCTCCTGCAGGGCACGCACCCCGGCCCCGGACGGATCCGCCCGATGCGGCGTCCCCACCGCGTCGACCTGAACCTCCACCTCGGCGCCCACGATCGACCGCAGGTGACCGGCGATCTCCGGAATGGAACGCCCGGTCAATGCCGCGTCTTCCGGCGGGTAGCGGATGTCGAACCAGGCTGTCGCATCCGCCGGAACCTGATTGACCGCCTGGTTCCCGGTCTCGATCCGCGCCAGATTGGCGGTCGTCGTCCACGCCTCCTCGGCCGGCACCGGATAGCGCGCGATCAGTCGCTGCACCGCGGTCAGCAGCGTCAGCAGGGCGTTGGAACCCAGCCACGGATACGCCGCATGCGCCCCCAGGCCGGAAGCGATCAGCCGGGCCCGCACCAGGCCTTTCGACTCGGTGACCACCCGCAGCCCGCTCTGCTCCCCGATGATCACGAAGTCGCCGCGCACCCCCTGCGCCAGCTGGTGCCCGGTCCCGTCCTGTCCGCCCGTCTCCTCATCGGTGACCAGCTGCAACGCGATCGGGTAGGGCAGCTCCCCGGCCATTTCCCGGAACACCGTGGCGAGGACCAGCGCCGCGACCTTCATGTCGTGCGCACCGCGCCCGTACAGCCGGTCGCCCTCGCGGCGGGCCCGGAACTGCGACGGCGTTCCGGGCACCACATCGAGATGACCGTTCAGGATCACCCGAGGCCGGCCCGGCCGGTCGGGGTGGGTGAGCAGCGCGCTGGGCCTGCCCCGGGACTCGAAGCGCCGGGTGGTGAAGCCCGGGCCGACCAGGTCGAGCACCAGGCCCAGGGCCCGGTGCAGCTCGGCGGGCCGGTCGGCGGTCGACCGGATCCCGATCAGCGCCTCGGCCGGCGCGAGCAGCTCCTCCATCCCGCCGAACCTAGCGCGGCAGCTGCTCGCCCGCCGCCACGGCGATCGGCAGCCTGTTCTCGGCCGGGGGCAGCGGGCAGGTGGCGAACTCGGTGTACGCGCACGGCAGGTTCGTCGCCCGGTTGAAGTCGAGGGTCACGGTGCCGTCGGCGGCCGGTGGCGCGATCGCCACACTGCGGTTCGCCGGGTACGTGGTGACGCCCGACGTCGCGTCGGTGAACAGCACGAACAGCGAGCCGGGCGTGTGACCGTTGAACGCGGTCAACGCCAGATCCCGCCCGTCGGCGGTGAACTCGATGCGTCCGGGCGACTCGTACACGTGCTCGAGGCCCTCGGCGACCGACCCCACGGTCACCGGCCGGGGCTCGTCGAACGGCACGAACGTCCCGGTCACCACCCACTCCTCGGCCGGCGGGTAGGCCGGCGTGCCCCGATACCCGACCAGGGTCTCGTGCGCGGGGTGCCGCGGGCGCAGCACGTCGTGACCACCCCGGCGGGCGATCTCCAGTTTCGCCTCGCCCCAGCCCACGGTGTGGTCGGCGCGCTCGGCGAGGGGCGGGAACCGGTGCTCGCCGGCCGGGATCCCGTCAAGCTCCTCCCCGGGCGCCAGGGTGACCAGCACGCCCTCCGGGCCGGTGCTCCACTCGCCGGGTGCGTCCGGGAACCGCTGCGGGGTCTCGGTCAGCCAGTGCAACCCGGTGATCGCCAGGAAGCCGTGCTTGTCCGCCCGCCGGGTTTCGTGCTCGTCGTGCCACCGGGTCCACTGCTGCTCGAAGCTGCTCATGCGTCGACCCTAATCCCTACTGGCTCCGTGGGATATGGCGCGGCGCTGTGACATCTGCTAACTTCGTGGGCAGGTCATGAGTGTCAGCGTCAAGCCCCGGCTCGCTGACCGGCAACCCTTCCTGTTCGCGATGGGGTGCCCCGGGTGAGGACCGGGCCGTTTCGCCGACCGGCGACGGCAAGCGCTGAACCGGAGGCATGCCATGTCGGCTCTCGACATCGTCGGCGACGACCTGAAGACCGAGCTCCCCAGCGGCGAGACGATCCGTTTCGCGCACCTCGACTACGCCGCCTCGGCCCCCTGCGTCGAGGCCGCCGCTCAGGCGGTCGGCGAGCTGCTGCCGCGCTACGGCAGCGTGCACCGGGGGACCGGGGTCCGCTCGCAGACCTCGACGGTCGCCTACGAGGTGGCCCGGGACGTGGTGGCCGAGTTCGTCGGCGCCCGCCCCGGCGACCACGTGATCTTCACCCGGAACACCACCGACTCGCTGAACCTGCTGGCCCGGGCGCTGCCCGCGGGCACCACCACGATCCTGTTCGACGGCGAGCACCACGCCAACCTGCTGCCCTGGCCGAACCCGTTGCGGCTGCCCACCCCGGCGTCGCCGCACTTCGCGGTGCAGGCGCTGCAGAACGCGCTGCGCGACCTGCGCACCCCGGCCGTGCTGGCGATCACCGGGGCCAGCAACGTGACCGGGGAGATCTGGCCGGTGCGCGAGCTGGCCGACGTGGCGCACACCTACGGGGTCCGGGTGGTCGTCGACGCCGCCCAGCTCGCCCCGCACCGGCCGGTCGACCTGGACGAGCTGGGCGCCGACTACCTGGCGTTCTCCGGGCACAAGCTGTACGCCCCGTTCGGCTCCGGCGTGCTGGTCGGCCGGGGGGACTGGCTGGACGCCGCCGACCCGTACCTCTACGGCGGCGGGGCCAGCGCCACGGTGGGTGAGCGGCCCGGCGAGCAGACCTGGGCGGCCGGTCCGGCGCGGCACGAGGGCGGCACGCCGAACCTGCTGGGCGCGACCGCGCTGGCCGCGGTCTGCGCCGCGCTGCTGGTCGCCGACCGCGACGAGCTGCACCGGCACGAGCAGGCGCTGCTGGCCCGGCTGCGGGCCGGCCTGGTCGCCGTCCCGGAAGTCCGGGAGGTGAGCATCTTCGGTCCCGAGCACCCCCGGGTCGGCATCGTCTCGCTGGTGCTGCCCGGCCACGATCCGGCCCGGGTCGCCCACCTTCTCGGCCGCGAGCACGGCATCGGGGTCCGCGCCGGCCAGTTCTGCGCGCACCCCCTGGTCCGCCGCCTCACCAACACGGAGAAATCCGATATCTGCGGTACGAACGGTGCCGGGCTGCTGCGGGCGAGTTTCGGGCTGGGCAGCACCGTGTCGGACATCGATCGATTCGTCACGGCTCTGGCGGACACAGTTCGCTCCTGAGCAGCCCTCCCCACCCGGCCCGCCGCGCCGAGAGCTGTTCCGGGAGATGTTGATCAACCGGAAGTGTGTCACTCCGAAGGTCCAGTTCACCTGATTGAAACCACAGCGGGCCCTGTCGCCGGTTAGAGTCCCGCCATCCTCGACAACATTGATCCCTTCATCGGCACCGCGGCGACCGACCTGCCCCGCGCACTCGGTCTGGCCGCCACCTGGTGGTGGCCCAAGCCGCAGGTGGGCAACACCCACCCCGGCGCGACCTCGCCCCTGGGCATGGTCAGCGCGTGCGCCTATTCAGGCGCCTACCCCACCGGTTACGGCCGGTACGCGAAGAACACCGAGGGCGTGCCCGAGGAGATGTTCGAGCGCACCGAGGCCTCCGGCTTCACCCACTTCCAGCAGTCCGGCACCGGCGCGATCCGCAAGTACTACAACTACGTGCGGGTCACCCCGATGGTCCAGCCGCTGGACGACCTTGGCCAGTCCTGGGCGCTGCACGACGAACGCGCCGAGCCCGGGTACTACGCCGCGAACCTCGACACCGGGGTGCGCTGCGAGATCACCGTGGGGGAGAAGGTCGCCGTCCACCGGTACACGTTCCCCGACCACCACAGTGCCCGGGTCGTGATCGACCTGTCCTGCGGCGGCCTCGCCATCGACCTGGGCCGCACGGTCCCGCTGCGCGCCCAGGTGGAGAGCATGGGGCACGGCTGCGCGCAGGGCACCGTGGTGATGGAGGGCGTGCCGCTCTCCGTCCACCTGGAGGCCGACGCCCCCGGCTGGCGGCAGATGCTGTGGTACGACCGGCGGCTGATCCCGGGCGGCACCCGGCTCGACTTCGACAGCATCCGGCACACCACGCTGCGCCCGTTCGGCATGCTGTTCATGGGGTCGGCCCGGGCCGGGCAGACCATCGAGGTCCGGATGGGTTTCTCGCTGCGCGGCTGCGACCAGGCCCGGGAGAATCTGCGCCGGGAGTGTGGCACCGGCGAGCCGGCCTTCGAGAAGGTGCGCCTTAGCACGAAGCAGCGCTGGCGCGACCACGTCGGCCGGGTCCGGGTCGACGGCGGGACCGAGGCGCGCCGCACGGTGATGGGCACCGCGCTGTACCACTCCCTGATCAAGCCGTGCTTCGCCGACGACGAGAGCCCGTTCTGGCCCAGCTCCGGCCCGTGGGCGTTCGACATCTGCACCATGTGGGACATCTACAAGACGCAGATCCCGCTGCTGCAGGCGATCGCCCCGGACCGCGCCATGGACCTGCTCGAATCCCTGATCCGGGTGTGCGAGGAGGAGGGCAACTTCCCGATCGGCTACCGGATGGCGCGCGGCGCCGACCGGTTCTTCCGGCAGGCGTCCGCGCTGGCGCACACCGCGATCGCCGACGCGCACGCCCTCGGCCGGGGCGGCGTCGACTGGGGCTGGGCACTCGTCCACATGGTCGACGACCTGCGCCGGATGTACGGCGAAGACTTCTTCGAGCACGGCGTGGTGCACCCGATCACGCACACCCTCGACCTGGCGTACGCCCACCACTGCACCGCCAAACTCGCCCGCGCCCTCAACGACCGCAGACTCGCCGACGACCTGGAACGCCGCAGCCACCAGTGGGTGAACGCGTTCGACCCGGTCAGCGGGCTGCTCCGGGACTCCGAGTTCTACGAGGGCGGCAAGTGGAACTACTCGTTCCGGCTGCTGCACGACATGGCCGCCCGGATCGAACTGTCCGGCGGCGACCGCGGGTTCATCGACAAACTGGACCGATTCTTCGGCTACGGCGCCGAACCGGTCAAACAGCCGGGGGTGAGCCCGCAGCCGGCCGAGATGGCCCTCGGCTACGCGCTCAACCGGTTCGAAGGCCTGAACAACGAGCCGGACATGGAAGCCCCCTGGGCCTACCACTACGCGGGCCGGCCCGACCGTACCGCCGAGGTCGTGCACTCTGCGCTGACCTGGCAGTTCGGTACCGGTCCCGGCGGGCTGCCCGGCAACGACGACTCCGGCGGCCTGAGCGCCTGGTACGTCTGGGCGTCGCTCGGCCTGTTCCCGGTCGCCGGGCAGAACCTCTTCCTGGTGAACGCCCCCGCCTTCGAACGGGCCGCGATGCGGGTCGGCGACGAGGAGTTCATCATCGAAACGAGCGGACACGTCGACACGCCGATCGGCGTCGACGGTCTCGACCGGGACCCACCCGCCCAGTACGTCCAATCGGCCACCCTCAACGGCAAGCCCCTGCACGCGGCGCACCTCTCGGCGACCGACGTGCACCGCGGCGGCCGGCTGCACCTCAAGCTCGGCCCCGAACCCTCGACGTGGGGACACGGGAACCGCCCGCCGTCCCACTCCTTCACCCCCTTTAAGGAATGACCATGAGCCGTCCTACCCGGAGACTCGTGATCGCGGTCCGCGCCGACCCGGTTATCTGCGGACACTCCGGTGAGGCTCGCAACCTCGCCGAAGTCGCCCTGCACCGGGGCTTCGACGACGTCCGCCTGCTCACCTGGCCGATCCCCGCGCTGCAGGCGGCCGGCCTGCCGCTCAAGCCACTGGACCGGCTGCTGCCGTACAGCGACGGGATCACCGTCGAACGCCCGGAGGCGGTCGGCGACTACCGGGTGCCCGACGGCCGGCACCTGGCCGGACTCACCGGTCGGCTCGTCGAACTGCTCAGCGACGGCGTGCCCACGGTCTGCCTGTCGATGTACCTGGTTCCGCACACTCAGGTGATCAACGACGCGGTCACCGCGGCCCGGGCCGCCGGCTTCAACCCGCAGGTCCACACCATCGCCAAAGCGGTCGGCTCGGACGTCACGAACGTGATCCGCTCGTGCCTGCGCGAAGGCCGGTTCGGTGCGGCCACCGTGCTGATGACCACCTTCCTGGCCAGCGACGAGGTGGTCGCCGTCTCCGAATACACCAAGGACGAGATCATCGCCTCGGCCGAGGAGGTCGACGCGCACTGCGGCACCAGCTTCGCGAGCCAGTGCCGTGACCGGGTGACAGTCAGCTACCCGCCGATCGACTCGTCGGCCTTCCTCAGCCTCGGCGACGACGCGATCGACGAGGCGTTGGAGAAGCGCGGCCTCAAACGCGGCAAGTACATCCTGTTCCTGTCCCGGGTGGCCCGCGCCAAAGGCATCTACGACCTGGTCATCGCCTATGGCCAGATGCAGTGCCGGGAAGAGGTGCCGCTGGTCGTCGCCGGCAACGGCCCGGCCCTCGAACACGTCCGGGCGATGGCCAAGGAAGACGAGCGGATCATCTTCCTCAACGACGTCGACGACGACGAGAAGCCACTCCTGATGGCCGGGTGCGCCGCCTACGCTCTGCCCACCAAGCCGGAGCCGGACTTCGTCGAGACCTTCGGCATCGCCCTCGCCGAGAAGATGCTGGCCGGCGGCGGCCCGATCGTCACCACCCTGACCGGCGGCACCGGCGAAGCGGTCGGCGACACCGCCATCATCGTGGAGGCCGGCGACATCACCGCGCTCGCCGAAGCCCTCGACCGGGTCGTCCTCGACATGCCGGAAACGGAGAAACGGGCGATGGAGAGCCGGGCCCGCGACTACGCCATGTCCTTCGACCGCACCGCGGTCTTCGACTCACTCTTCCCTGCCGGCCCTCCCGCCTGACGCCCCTGCCGAGCCCCGCCCCTGCTGAGCCCCGCACCTGCCGAGCCCCGCTTCTGCTGAGCTCCGCTTCTGCCGAGCCCCGCCCCTCCCGGGACTCTGTTGGCGAATTCCGAAGTAGATGCTCGCCCCGGCATGATCTCTGCTGATCATGTTCGGGGCGTTCGTCGTGGAGGTTGGGGTGTCGCTGCGTCCGATGGACCTGCGTGAGGTTCCGGAGCTGACTGCTCGGGTGGCCCGGACCGCGTTCCCGGCCGGGACTGCCGCGATGCGGGTGCGGGACGCCCTCGGGCCGATCTTCACTGACGACATGTTCCGCGGCGCTTTCCCGTCGCGGGGCAAACCGGCGCTGTCTCCTGCCCGGTTGGCCTTGGTGTCGGTGTTGCAGTTCGCCGAAGGCCTGGCGGACCGGCAGGCCGCGGACGCCGTACGTGCCCGCATCGACTGGAAGTACGCCTTCGGCCTGGAGCTGACCGACCCGGGCTTCGACTACTCGGTGCTCTCGGAGTTCCGCTCCCGGTTGATCAACGGCGGCCTGGAGCAGGCCGTATTCACTGCCGTAGTCGACGCCGCCCGAGCGACTGGCCTGGTGAAGGGCGGGGGGGAAGCAGCGCACCGACTCGACCCACGTGATCACGGCGGTGCGCGAGGTCAACCGGCTGGAACGCTGTATCGAGACGATGCGCGCCGCGCTGAACGCCCTCTCGGTGCTGGCGCCGACCTGGGTGGCGGCGCTGGCGGACGCGGAGTGGTTCGACCGCTACAGCGACCGCCCGGAGCAGTACCGCCTGCCCGCACCGGGAACCCGCAAGCGGATCGCGCTTGCCGAACAGGTCGGCGCGGACGGCTCCCGGCTGATGACGGCGGTGTTCGCCGGCGACGCACCCGCGCACCTGCGCCAGGTGGAGGCCGTAGAGGTCCTGCGGCAGACCTGGGTCCAGGAGTACGCCATCACCTCTACCGACGACGGACAGGAGCGGATCGTGTGGCGGCACCCGAAGGACTGCCCGCCGGGTGCGGTGCGCCTGGCCAGCCCCTACGACACCGATGCGCGTAACGCCGTCAAGCGGGATACCTCCTGGTCGGGCTACAAGGTCCACCTCACCGAAACCTGTGACCCCGACGAGGTCCACCTGATTACCCACGTGGCCACCACCGTCGCCACCACCCCGGACACCGGCATGATCGCTGAGGTCCACCGCGACCTTGCCCAACGGGACCTGTTGCCCTCGGTGCATCTGGCCGACGCCGGCTACGTCAACGCGCGCATCTGGTGTCCGCCCGCCGTGACCACGACGTCACGCTGATCGGCCCGGTGCAAGCCTCCACGGTGCGTAAGGCCGACAGCGGGTTCGGCCCGTCCGCCTTCACCATCGACTGGGATACCCGCACCGCAACCTGTCCCGGCGGCCAGACCACGACGAACTGGCGAGAGGCGACCAGCCATCGCGGAACCCCCGTCAGCCGGATCCGGTTCCTGAAAACCCAGTGCCAGCCTTGCCCGGTCCGCAGTCAATGCACCACGTCAGGTTCCCGCAACCTCACCCTGCGCCCCCGGGAGGAGCACGAAGCGCTCCAGTTGGCCCGAGCTGACCAGTCCACGGCCGAGTGGAAACGCCGCTACCAACCCCGGGCCGGCATCGAGGCCACCATCTCCCAAGGTGTCCGCAGCTTCAACCTCCGCCGGTCGCGCTACCGCGGCCTGGCCAAGACGTCCCTGCAGCACCAGTTCACAGGCGCCGCGATCAACGTCAACCGCATCGGCGCGTGGCTCGACGGCCGCCCTCACGGACTAACCCGCATGTCCCACTTCGCCGCCCTGCGCCCGGGGCCTGACGATCTGAGACGGCCTACCCGGACGGTGCCAGCTGGCCGCCCTCGGGGAGGCGGAGCAGGCTGCTCTGAGTAACCGAGAGTTGCATCAGCCGTCGACGCGCCGATCCTACGAACGTGCTCAACTGCCGATGAGAGCGCGTTACACCGAGGCGGAATCTCAGTTAGTCGAGGTTTGGTCTGGTATTTACCCTGCCATTACCAAAGGACGATAATTAGGTTGATTCTAGGACTTCTTTGGAGCTTGGTCAGGTGTGCAACGTCCGCCATTAAACCGTTCCGGGAGTCGCGAAGATGGGCATTCTTCTGGCAAGTGGGAGTCGACCCTGAGACCGGGCGACGATCAGCGCGCCGAGATGCGCGAGGACGTAGTGGGTCCCAACCTGATCGGGCAGCCGGGCGAAATCGCGTTGGTGAATACCTCAGCGCGGCGGCCTTCGGGTGTTTGATGATTGGGCCACGCACGATGTCGACGGCCTCGATGAAGGGATATGCGGTGATTCTCAAGCTCAAGCTTTGTGTGCTCGTGGCGAGTTGCGCGGTGGTGGCGGCACCCGCGGGTCCTGCCTCAGCGGCTCCTGACGCGACCACCACAGCCGCCGACCCAGCGGTCGCTTTCGTGGAACTCCGGCGGGCGATGGCCTTGACCGGCACGAAGGTCGCCGACTCCTCGCCGTTCAACCTGCACGTGGCCGGGCGCGGGAGTGGGTACTGCCTGGACAACTTCGCCTCCGGAGAGGGCCGGAACAACTCGCCGGTAGGTTTGTGGACCTGCAATGGCGGTCGCACGGAGCTCTGGCGGTGGCGCATCTTCAATCAAAACATCTATTACGGCGTCGAGCTGGTCAATAACGCGAGTGGACGCTGCCTGGACTATCCGGCCTCGATGGGAAACACGGTCGGTGCGCAATTCAATGTATACGATTGCCGGGACGGTTCCGCGCCGGGCCAGAACTTCCACCTCACCAACGCGTCCGGCGGTGTCGCGATGGAGTCGCAGGCGACCAACAACGCGGTCGCCGTAGACGCGTTTACCTCCAAGTGGCACGGCGACGGCAGCCCGGTCGGTCTCTGGTATTACAGCTCTCCCGGAAACGCCTTCCAGCACTGGTACCAGTAGTAGAAAATAGGCATCCGGAAAGACTAATCGCCACGTCCATCGGCATCCGGATCTGCCGCGACGACCGCGTCGGCACCCGACGAGCCATCACGCTGCGTGTGCCCTGGTCCGTGCTGAACGGCGCACCATCATGCCGAAAGTAGCGCGTCGATCTTCCCTCATCCATCTCGGTGGCCCCCGGCGCCGTCAACCACGTTCAACGAGATCAACGCCTGCCTGCGCGGGGTGGGACGCCCATAGTCCCTCGGCAACCCCAGCGGTCAGCCGACCTCGATAAACATCGATTTTATGATTGATGAGAGTGAGGCTTTCCTGCACCTCGGCGAGTCTGGCGACGACCTCCGCGCGGTGCGCCTCCAGGACGGCAAGGCGTTCCTGCTCGTTGCCGTGTCCGGAGGAGACCAGCTCAGCGTAACGACGGATCGTCTTGATAGGCATGCCGGTGGCCCGCAGCTTTGTACAGGCCGTGATCCAGTCGAGGTCGAACTGGCGGTAGCGCCGCCGACCGGCGGCGGTGCGGTCAATGGCAGCGACCATCAGGCCGGCACGTTCGTAGTAGCGCAGGGTGTGCACGCTGATCCCGGTGCGACGGGCGGCCTCGGCGATGGTCACACCCACGGTCGGGATGGAGGACGTGGATTCTGGTGTCGGCCCCGGCTTGACTTCGAGCACGCTCGAAATCCTAGCGTTCTGGTCATGACCGCAACGCTGATCTCCGGAGCGAATAAGGGTCTCGGCTTCGAGACCGCCCGCCAGCTCATCGCCGCAGGACACACCGTCTATGTAGGAAGTCGCGACATCGAACGCGGACGCCGGGCCGCCCAGCAGTTGGGCGCCCGGGCAGTCCAGCTCGACGTCACCGACGACGCGTCCGTGGCCGCCGCCGTCAAGACCGTCGAAGCCGAGGAAGGGCTGGACGTGCTCATCAACAACGCCGGCATTCAGGCGGAGCTGAGTGAGAACAACGTCGTGATCGGCGCGGCCGAGCTGACGGCCGAGGTGATGCGCCAGACGTTCGAGACGAACGTCTTCGGCCTGGTGCGCGTCCTCCACGCGTTCCTGCCGTTGCTGCAGCGCTCCACCAACCCGGTCGTCGTCAACGTCAGTAGCGGTCTGGCCTCGCTCACCCGGGTCACCACCCGCGGTCACGCGGCATTCGCCTACCCGGGAGTCGCCTATCCGGCGTCGAAGACCGCAGTCAACATGATCACCGCGCAATACGCCAAGGCATTCCCGAACATGCGGATCAACGCGGTCGAACCAGGATTCACCAAAACTGACTTGAACAAGAACACCGGCCGCCAGACCGTCGGGCAGGGCGCCGAAATCATCGTACGAATGGCCCGGACAGGCCCGAACGGGCCCACCGGAGGCTACTTCGACGCCGAAGGCCAACTGCCCTGGTGATCACCTCTGATGCACGCTCATGCCGCCGATAGCGCGCGCCGTGGACCCGTAATCGCGTGTCGCAACGTCATGGTGTGGTCCCTACGCGGCCGTGGGAGGCAACTGGGCGGGGTGGGGGCGGGCCGTCAGCCTTGTCCGCCCCGCCCCTGTTAAGCGACGGGGCGGATTCGCCAACAGAGTCCCTCCCGGGGCGGGGCTGATCTTCTGAGACATGCCCCTTCGGAGCGGGGTTGGCCGTTTCCGAGGCCGCCCGGTGCCGGCGGACCCGATCGCCTTTCCGGTCAGATGGCGCCCTTGGCGATCAGGGCGTCCAGCTTGGCGTAGCCCTCGGCGACACCCGTCTCCATGCCGCTGCGCAGCCAGGCGTCCCGGGCCTCGAAGCTGTCCACCAGCGACTGCCCGTGCAGCCGGGTGCGGCCGTCCCCCAGATCCTCGAAGGTCAGCGTCTCCAGCGACACCCCGTCCGGCGCACCCTCGAAGGTGAACGTCTGCACGATCCGGCGCGGCCCCACCTCGTGGAAGCAGCCGCGGAACCCGTACTCCTCATCCCCGCGGACCGCCACGTACCGCCAGGACCCGCCGTCGCGGGCATCCCACTGCTCGATCCGGGCGGTGGTCGAATCCGGCCCGCACCACTGCGCGAACAACTCCGGGTCGGTGTGCGCCCGGAACAGCTGCTCCGGCGTACCCGCGAAGTCCCGCGTGATCCGGATGATCGGCAGCTTCTCGTCCGCCTCGATCTTCGCCTCGCTCATTGTGCTCCACCCTCCTGCTCGTCGCGCTCTGACCTGTCTGATCCGTGCCCGTGACGATCCGGCCGCCCGTTGTCGTCCATGGCGCCCAGCACCGAGTCGAGCCGGCGGTAGCGTTCCTCGGCTCGCCGCCGATACAGCTCGATCCACACGCCGACCTCGCCGAACACATCCGGCTCCAGCCGCACCGACCGCGGTTGCGGCCCCGGCGGCCGGCTCACCAGCCCTGCGTCCTCCAGCACCTTGAGGTGTTTGTAGACCGCTTGCAGCGACATCCGGTACGGCTCGGCGAGCTGATTGACCGTCGCATCGCCACCCGCGAGCCGAACCACCATGTCCCGCCGTGTCGGATCCGCCAGCGCCGCGAACACCCGCGACAGCCCATCCACCGCCATCCCCGCCCCTCATTTCAACCTTCCGGTTGAAAGCAACCGTAGGCCGATCCTGTGGGGCTGTCAACCAAATCGTTGAAAGACCAGCTAGTAGGTGGTTACCTAGTCAATGGGAATGGTCGCGCCCATGCCGGCGCCGCAGACGGCCAGCACGGTAGGCGGCCTTCACGGGCAGCTCACGGTCGACCCGCATTCGCCGCCGCTCGGGGGCGACGACGACGCGCCGGACCGGATCGTGCCCGGCGTGCGGGACGGTCTCCGGCCACGCCCGGCGTGCGGGACGGTCTCCGGCCACGCCCCATCCGCCGCGACCGGTTCATGCTGATCGCGAGCGCCACCTCCGAGCCGCCCGGCTCCTTGACCGCGGCCTCAGTCGGGGACGGCGATGACCAGCTTGCCGCGGGTGTGGCCGGTGGCGCTCTGGACCTGGGCGCGCCCGGCATCCGACAGCGGATACGTCCCGGCCACGGTCAGGCGAAGGGCTCCTGTGCCGGCCAGACGGGCGAGGTCGGTCAGGCCCTCGACCGTGTTCTGCGCGCCGGCCGAGAAGACGACGCCCAGGGTGCGGGCGGCCGGATCGGCGATGGTCACCACGCGCTCGGTGGAACCACCCGCCAGGTCGATGGAGTCGGGCAGCGCTCCGTAGCCGGCCGCGTCGAAGACCGCGTCGACTCCCTGCGGGGCCACCTCACGGACCCGCGCGATCAGGCCCTCGCCGTAGGCCACCGGGATGGCGCCCAGCGACCGCACGTAGTCGTGGTTGGCCGGTGAGGCGACACCGATGACCGTCGCCCCGGACGCGACCGCGAGCTGCACCGCGACCCCGCCGACCGCGCCGCTCGCGCCGTGGATCAGCAGCGTCTCGCCTGCTTTCACCCCGAGCAGGCCGAGCACCCGCTGCGCGGTCTCCCCGGCCACCGGCAGTGCCGCAGCCTCCGCCCAGCTCAACCCGGCCGGTTTCGGCGCGACGACGGTGGCCAGGGCGAACTCCGCGTAGGCCCCGGTATCGGTGAATGCGATCACCTCATCACCGGGAGCCGGCCCGGTGACACCCTCGCCGGTCGCGTCGATGACACCGGCCGCCTCCAGCCCCGGCGTGGCCGGGAACGTCGTGGGGAAGACCTGCGCCATCGCCCCCTCGCGGATCTTGTGGTCGAGCTGATTCACCCCGGCCGCGCGGACCCGGATCCGCACCTGGCCCGGGCCCGGCTCGGGAACATCGGCCTCCGTGACCCGCAGCACCTCGGGACCGCCGAACTCCTGGAAAACGATCGCTCGCATCGGTAGCACCCCTCTGTCGTTCGCTGTCTGCGGCAAGGTTGCACCGCCGGAGACGCGTTGAGGATCGGACCGCTCTAACTAGGACTGGCAGTCCTTGGCTACGGCCGGACGAGCGAGCAACGATGAATGCCATGGACCGACGTGAGCTCGCCGACTTCATCCGCCGCTGCCGGGAGCGCATCCGGCCGGAGGATGCCGGGCTCACCTCCGGCCCCCGCCGCCGCGTTCCGGGGCTGCGCCGGGAGGAGCTGGCCCTGCTCGCCGGCATGTCCGCCGACTATCTGATGCGCCTGGAGCAGGCCCGCAGTCCGCAGCCGTCCATCCAGGTCCTGCGCGCGCTCGCCTTCGCCTTGCGGCTCGACGACGACGAGCGCGACCACCTCTATCTGCTCGCCGGCCAACGCCCACCCGCCGGTCGGCTCGCCGGCAATCACGTCCGGCCCGGGCTGCTCACCCTGCTCGGCCAGCTGACCATGTCCCCGGCCCAGATCGTCACCGACCTCGGCGACCTGCTCGCACAGAACGCGCTGGCCGAGACCCTGTTCGGCAGCATCTGCCCGGCCGGCCCGCACGACCACGAGCAGGACCACAACCTGGTGTGGCGCTGGTTCAACGACGGGCGCCTGCGCGCCTCCATCCCGGAGGAGGACCACGACTACTGCAGCCGCATGCACGTCGCCGACCTGCGCGCCGCCGTCGCCCGGCGCGGCGCCGACCCGGCCGCCGCCGCCCTGGTCCAGCGCCTGCGGGACAGCAGCGCCGAGTTCGCCGAGGTGTGGGACCGCCACGAGGTCGCCGTCCGCCGCAACAGTCGCCTGCGGCTGCAACATCCCACGGTCGGGCTGCTGGAGCTCGACTTCGAAATGCTCCTGACCCCCACGGAGGACCAACGTCTGATCCTGCTCACCGCCCCACCGGGCACTCCCACCGCCAACTATCTGGACCTTCTACGAGTCATCGGTCAGGAGTCCTTCCAGGAAACCTGAAACCCGATTCCGGCGGTACGCCGTACTGAACAGCCCGCCCGCACCTACCGCACCGGACGGTTGTGCCGGCAACCGCCCGTCAAAGGCTCCGGTGGCGGCCGGATGTCATCAGCCGCAGTGGCGCCCGGACGTCATTACGGCGGTGGCGGCCGTGTCGGCGGCTGCGGCGGCGCCCGGCTGTCAGTGGCTGCGCCGGCCGGCTGTCGGCGGCTGCGGCGGCGCCCGGCTGTCAGTGGCTGCGCCGGCCGGCTGTCAGTGGTCGCGCCGGCTGGCTGTCAGTGGCCGCGGCGGCGGGCTCGGGCTTTGGCCTGGCGGACTTGCCGGCGATGGGCGTCGTGCTCCTCGCGCTGAGTTCGGCTGCGCAGGCTTGATTCCTGTTTCCGCTGCTCCAGTTCCTTTTTCACCGCCTGCTGGGCGGCGGTGCCCAGGCCGGTCACCGCCAACCGGGGCTTGCGTCGGGGCCGGTCAGTGGCGGGCGCCGGTGGGTTGGCCTCGGCGCGGGAGAGGAGGGTGCCGCCGAACCGGAGGAGGAACTGGTAGAGCTCGGCGTCGGTGGGTTCCGAACCGAAGACGTGGCGGGTGGCGCGGACCAGGCCGGCGTCCGGGATTTCGAGGACGGCGACCCAGAACGGGTTGTCGAAATAGAGCGTGAAAGTGGCCATGGTGTCTCCTGTGCGCAGGCGGCAAGCGTCCTGCGCTGGACAACCGGTCGATGATCATGACCGGCAGGAGACGGGCCGTCCGGTTCCGGACGACGCCCCGACTACCGACGGGGCAGTGTTTTCGCGCGCCCCCAGGATAGCGACTTCAGCGGCGCGACGCGGGCGGCATGCAGCGGCTGGGCGGTGGCGCGGTCAGCCGGCGAGCAGCTGCTCGCGCAGGATGTCGGCGTGGCCGCAGTGCTGGGCCAGCTCGCGCAGCATGTGGAGGTAGACCCAGCGCAGCGGGAGGGGACCCCGGCGGTATCCGGTCAGGATGTCGTCGAGGTCCAGCATGGCTGTCGCGCGGCGGGAGGCGGCGCAGGCGTCGCGGTGTGCGCGCTGGACGTCGGCGATCGTGTCGTCCTCGTCAAGCAGGAACGAGTCGGCGGAGTCCGCCGGGATGCCGATCTCCGCGCGGGAGCGGCCGGTGACCGCCTCGTCGAACCACACCCGCTCCACGAAGGCCGCGTGTTTCACCAGGCCCAGCAGTGTGGTCTCGGAGGACACCAGCCGGTGCCGGGCCTGCTCCTCGGTCAGGTCGTCCAGGCTGGCGCGCAGCGCCGGCGGTGTTCGTCGAGGAACGACTCGAACTGGTCCTTGGCCGGCTGGCCGATCACCGTGTCGGCGAAGGTGGGCGGGAAGGTGGGCATGGGCCCGAGCATTCCAGACGGCATCGGCGGAAGTGTGTATTGTCGGGCCGTGCCTGATCCCGTGACCAGCCGTGGCAATGTGACTGCCAAGCGTTCCGCCGCCGCTTCGCCGCGCCGCGGCGCCCCGCCGCTGAAGACGAAGGCCGAGAAGCGGGCCGAGGCCAAAGCTGCCAAGGCGCGGGCCCGGGCGCAGCGGAAACGCCGGGAGCTGCTGACCATCGGCGGGGCCGCGGTCGTCGTGCTGGCCCTGGTCGTCGGCCTGATCGTCTGGATCGGTCACTCGTCGTCGGATTCCGGCTCCGGCAGCGCGGGCACCGCGAGTGCGGCCGCCTCCGATGCGGCGGCCCCGCCGAGCGCGGCGGCCGAGCCGGCCGCGACGTTCCCACCGCTGCCCGTGGGCGCCGACCCGGCTCTCGGCAAGAAGCCGAAGGTCACCAAGGGCGCCGGCAAGCTGACCGCCCTGAAGACCACCACCCTGATCAAGGGCACCGGCGCGCCGGTCCAGGCCGGTCAGACGATCAGCGTGAACTACGTCGGGGTGACCTACGCCGACGGCAAGGAGTTCGACGAGTCCTGGAAGCGCCAGGAGCCGTTCAGCTTCCCGGCCGGCGGCGGGCAGGTCATCAAGGGCTGGGACCAGGGCCTGATCGGGGTGCCGGTCGGCAGCCGGGTGCAGCTCGACATCCCGCCGGCGCTGGCCTACGGCGAGAAGCCGGCCGGTGGCCAGCCGGCCGGCGCGCTGCGGTTCGTCGTCGACGTGCTGTCGGCCGCCTGACCGGCCTCCCGGGGGTCGTGGACCGTGCTGCTCAACGGTCGTGGACCGTGCTGCTCAACGGTCGTGGACCGTGCTGCTCAACCGTCGTGGACCGTGCTGCTCAACGGTCGTGAAGCGCCGGTGCTGGAGGGTCGTCGGGTCCGGTGGCAGCCGCTCGGCCACCGGCACGCCGGCGATCTCGCGGCACGTGATGCGCATCGACCTCGAGACCGACGCCCGCAACGCGCGCTCCCGGGCCGCGATCGAGCGGGTCGGGGCGCGGTTCGCGGGTGTGCTGCGCAACCGGTCGAAGTCGTGGGCGCCGGGCGAGGACGGGCTGCTGCGCGACTCGGCCATGTTCGCGATCACCGCTGCTGCGGAGTGGCCGGACTGCCGGGACCGGCTGGTGAGGCAGCTGGAAGCCGGCGGGAAAAGCGGCGGACAGCCGGGAACGAGTCCGGTTGGATGGGCGCGTGAATCACGATGAGGTAATGGCGCTGTTCGATCGGCAGATGCGCCGCGACATGCCGGGCGCCGAACGCGGCCTCCGGTACACCCGCAACGCCGGCACGGCGCAGGACTGGAATGCCGTGGTGTGGTCCGATCTCGACGAGGAGACCGCGGACGCGGAAATCGCCGAGCAGGTGCGCTACTTTGCCGGACGTGGTGTCGGGTTCGAATGGAAGACGTACGGCCACGACCGCCCGGCCGACCTCGGCGCCCGGCTGGAACGGGCCGGTTTCGTGCCGGGTGAGCCGGAATCGCTGATGATCGCGCCGATCGGCGAACTGGATCTGGACGTGGCCCCGCCCGACGGGGTGCGGCTGGTGCCGGTGACCGACGCGGCCGGCCTGGCCTTGCTGATCCGGGCCAGCGAGTCGGCGTTCGGGGAACCGGCCGGCTCGTGGCGGCATCAAGAGCCGGCAAGCCTGCGCGCGT
Source organism: Actinoplanes sp. SE50/110 (assembly GCF_900119315.1). Taxonomy (NCBI): domain Bacteria; kingdom Bacillati; phylum Actinomycetota; class Actinomycetes; order Micromonosporales; family Micromonosporaceae; genus Actinoplanes; species Actinoplanes sp. SE50/110. The sequence goes on from NZ_LT827010.1 coordinate 2,476,605, forward strand.
TCGTCGCGATGGCCGGCGACGAGCCGATCTCCGGTGCCCGCATGGAGGTGCACGAGGGCACCGCGTTCGCGAGCCTGTGGGGCGGCGGCACCGTCGAGAAATGGCGGGGCCGGGGCGTCTATCGTGCCCTGGTGGCCTGCCGGGCACGGATCGCGGCCGACCTCGGGTACGAGTATCTGCAGGTCGACGCCTCCGACCAGAGCCGCCCGATCCTGCTGCGGCTGGGCTTCGCCGCGGTCGGTACGACCACGCCGTACCACCGCTGAGATAGTTAGGGTTGCCGCATGCGCATCTCCATCTGGCCCGGCGCCGGTCAGTCCTGGTCCGGCATTCTCGAGGCCACCCGTCACGCGGAAGAGACCGGCTGGGACGGCGTCTGGATCGCCGACCACTTCATGCCGAACGCCGGCCCCGGCCGGGACCCGCTCGCCCCCACCCTGGAAGCCGGCACCCTGGTCGCCGGCCTGGCCGCCGCGGTGCCCCGGCTGCGGATCGGCACGCTCGTCTACGGCAACACGTATCGCCACCCGGCGGTCCTCGCGAACATGGCGGTCACCGCCGACCACATCAGCGGCGGCCGGTTCACCCTCGGCGTCGGCGCCGGCTGGCAGGTGAACGAGCACGAGCAGTACGGGATCGAGCTGCCGCCGACCAGGCAGCTGCTGGACCGGTTCGTCGAGGCGCTGCAGGTGCTGCACGGGCTGCTGCGTACCCCGAAGACGACGCTGAACGGGGAGTACTACCAGCTGACCGACGCGGTATGCGAACCGAAACCGGTCCAGCACCCGCTGCCGATCATGATCGGCGCCAAGGGTGAGAAACGGATGCTCGGCGTCGTCGCCGAATACGCCGACATGTGGAACACCTGGGGCCATCCGGAGGTCATCGCGCACAAATCGGCGGTCCTGGACCGGTTCTGCGCCGAGATCAACCGGGACCCGCGCACCATCGAGCGCACCGCGCAGGCCCTCACGGTCGTCGACGGGCCCCTGCCGGACAATCTGCCGGTTCCGGTGATCGGCGGCAGCCGGGCGGCGCTCGCCGACGCCATCGCCGAATACCGCGCGGCCGGACTCGACGAACTCATCATCCCGGACGGCCTGCTCGGCACCGGCGCCGAAAAGCTCAAGGACATGGACGTCATCCTGGGACTGGTGCGGTAGCCCGCGGTCTTTCCGCGACCATCCACGGACGGTAGGGCGCGGCGATTCGTTCCGGCCGCGCCAGCGGCCGGAATCGCCGGGTCCGGGAGCGGCGGGAGCGGCGATCAGTTATCGGCCGCAGCGCACGACATGATGAATGTGAATGTGTTTTGCCGTTGCCGACCGGGAGCGGAATCGCCGGGGAGAGACTCGGATCGCAACTCCCGGACCTCTCAAGGGCGAGGGGGCGCCGCCGACCTTGCAGGACGACCCGCGGAGTGCGGGCCAGGCGACGTGAAAGGCCGGCGTGTGATGGAGTTGCCCGAGATCGGTTCCGAGATGTTCCTGGCCCTGGGCGAGGGCGTGAACTTCCGCTCCCGGCTGGAGTCGGTGGACGGGGAGGTCTTCAGCGTGGCCGCTCCGCTGGAGACGGCCGGGCCGTCGGGGTTCCTGCCGGGCTACGAGTTCGACGTGTTCTGGGTGCCGCCGCGCAGCCGGGTGGTGATGCCGGTGCTGCTCAAGAGCGTGACCGACGGGGCGCCGTTCCGGTGGAACCTGTTCCCGACGGCGGAGCCGGTGATCAGCAACCGGCGCGAGTACGCCCGTGGCGGGGCCGGTGCGCCGATCCGCCTGTTCGGTGAGTGGGGGCCGCAGTACCTGCAGGGCCGGATGCTCGACATCAGCGAGGGCGGCCTGCGGTTCTGGGTGCCCGAGGGCAAGATGTTCAAGGAGGGCGAGCAGCTGCGCGCCCTGGTCTGGCTCGGCAACGGCGAGGCGGAGCTCAAGGGCCGGGTGTACGCGGTCCGCGAGGCGGGCGACGAGCCCGGCCACCACGTGGTGCTGATCTTCAAGACCGTGGACCCGTTGGCCCAGATGATCCGCCAGTACGTGATCGCCTGGGAGATCGGCGAGCGCCGCAAGGCCCGCCAGCGCGCCTGACGATCAGCGGATCCGCACGGTGCCGGCCTGAACCGACGACAGTTTGTCCGGGTTGGCGGTGTTGAGAACCACCGCCACCCGGCCGTCGGCGTCCCCCTCCGGCGCGAGCAGCGCCATCAGTGTGTTGCGGTCGCCGCCGTCGGCGGCCGCGAAGAAGCGCCCGGTCACGGTCCGCTGCCGCTCCCGGTCCGCGAGAAGACTTCGACGATTGCCGCGTACGTGGTCCCGCGCGCGCCGGGCGGCCTGACGTACACCGGCCGGGCTGCGGTCGAGCGGCCGCCGCTGTCCCGTCGGACGAGCAGGCGAAGGCCCCGGAGCACGAGCACCGCGCGTGGCGTGTAGCTGCCGCCACGCCGCCGGCCGGGCGTCCCGAGGCCCGGCACGTCGCCGGAGCGAGCCGGTGGCTCAGGTCACCTGTTCACCATCGACCCGACGTACCTGCCGTGCTTGGGGGCGGCCGCGATGCAGGTGACCCCGCGGTCGAATGCCCACGACTCCCTGGACGGGAAGACGTAGAAGTAGTCGGCCCTGGCGTACTTGCCCTTGGCGTACGGGTCGAGGGACCGGCCGCAGCGCTTGTCGGCCTCCTTCTCGACGAGGGTGTCACCCGGGAAGTCGCCCTTCGGGAAGGTGAAGACCGTGTACACCTCACCCTCGTGCGGCTTCGAACAGTCGATCACCGGCAGGTCGCGCACCGTCTCCTGCTCGACCAGGGTCTCGATGCAGTCGCCCGGGGCCAGCTTCTCGGTCCGCACATCCTGCGCCTCGGTCGGCACGGTGGTGGGCGTGGTGGCGATCGAGGTGGGACGGCTGCCGGTGGTCAGGTCGTTCGCCCGGGGGGTGTCGTCGGCCGCCACCCCGATGATGACCGCCGTGACGATGCCGAGGATCCAGCAGCCGGCCAGGCTCAGGCCGGCGATCGCCAGGCCGCGACCGCGGTCGTTGCGCTTGCGGATCTGCGTCAGGGCGGCGATGCCGAAGCCGATCGCGAAGAAGACGCCGCCGATGACGCCGAAGATCAGCGAGGCGATCGCGAAGCCGTTGACGATGCCGGACGGGGGCGGACCGAACGGGTAGCCCGCGGCGGGGTAGCCGGGCTGCTGGCCCGGGTAGCCGGGCGGCGGCGGGAAGCCCGGCGGTGGGAAGCCCGGCGGAGGGAAACCCGGGGGCGGGAAGCCTGCGGCGGCCGGTGGCTGGTATGCCGGTGGCTGGTATGCCGGGGGTGCCGAGGCCGGCTGTGCCGGTGCGGGGAAGGGGAGCGTCGCCGGCGGGTCCGGCGTCGGGTACGCCGGTGCCGCGTTGTACAGCGGAGCCGTGGGCGGTGCGTCGTACAGCGGAGCCGTGGGCGGTGCGGCCAGCGCATCACTGGCGGGGGCGGCGGACGCCAGGGGATCGCTGGCGGGCTGCCCGGGAAATTCCTCGTTCACGCCAGGACGGTAGCCCAACAAGGGGTCTTCACCGAGGCCACGACGTATCGATTCCGTTGCGGCCTCGGTGCGGCAGATCAGACCCGGCCGGTCGGCCGCGGCCGATGCACGACCGGCCGTTTCAGGCGCGGCGGGCTCAGATGCGGCCCTTTCAGGCGCGGCGGGCTCAGATGCGGCCGTTCAGGCGCGGCCGGCTCAGACCCGGCCCTTTCAGGCGCGGCGGGCTCAGAAGCGGCCGTTCAGGCGCGGCCGGTTCAGACCCGGCCGGTGATGTGGTCCAGCAGGTCGTCGGCGGGGCAGCGGCCCCGATTGACGTACGCGTCGGTGAAGTCGGCCAGGGCGTCGCGCAGCTCGCGGGCGGCGCCGTTGCGGGCGAAGCTGGCGTAGGCGGCCAGGAAGCAGGCCCGCGCGGCGTCGGCCAGCACCGGGTCGGTGAGCGCGTCGCGGGCGGCCCGCTCCCACAACCGGGGCTCGCCGGCCAGGTGGACCGTGGCGGCGTAGGCCTCCTCGGCGGCGCGCGGGTCGTCCAGCAGCGCGGTGATCATCGCGGCCGGCAGGCGCCAGCCGTGCCCGGGCTGCCGGTCGACCGCGTCGATCTCCAGGTGACCGCGGGCGGCGACCGGCGGGCGCACGGCGGTCAGGTGGCGCAGCAGATCGCTCTCGGTCAGACGGGCGCCGGCGCGCAGCCGGTCCCGGAGGCTGCGGCCGGTCACGGTGGGTGCGTCGAGGGCCGCGGCGGCCCATGACGTACGCGGATCGATGGCGAACCGGGCGCCGAAGCCCTCCGTGACATGGCCCGGGACCCGGGGCGCGGGAAGCGCAGCGACCGCGTGGCCCGGCAGGACCGGCAGGTCGCGGCGCAGTGCCTGGCGCACGCTGCGCCAGCCGGACGGGCGGCCGTGCGTCAGCGGCGCGTTGGCGAAGGCCGCGGCCAGCACCGGGGCGAGAGTGTGCGCCAGCACCCAGCGGCGGCGCAGGCCGAGCGGGCCGTCCTCGTCGAGCCCCGCCTCCAGGCCGACCCGCAGGCCCGCGGTCGCCGTGCCGTAGGCGTGCGCCGGGCTGTCCGGGTGCACGGTGTCGGTGGCGAACGGCAGCACCGTGAGGCCCTGCTGGTCGGTGACCCGGGTGGCGGCCGCCAGGTCGTCGGACATCCGGCGCAGGGCGATCTCGATGCCCGGCGACGGCGGGCCGCTGACCACCGCGACCCGCGGCGAGCGGGCGTCCAGGAAGCCGTGCCGCAGCGGGCGGCGGGCGCTGGGCGCGGACTCCGGATCGAGCAGCAGGTCGACGGCGACGCCGACGAACCCGGGCCGCCCGGGCGCGAGGGCGCGGGCCGCGACGAAGTCCTCGGCGGCCTGCTCGGTCAGGATGGTCACGCGTGCCTCCGCTTGCGCTCGTCGGGCCGCCTGAAGTGTCCGGCCGGCCGGGTGCGCCGGGGGTTGCCCGGGCAGCCCCGGACGGTTGCCGGGCGGCGGTGGTACAGCGGGCCGGCGGCCGGAGATGGTCGGCGCGCCTGGTGGCGTCTCCGCTGCTCCGGCCGTCGGTCGCCGTGGCCGGGAGCATAGCATTCCTATCTGTGCGATAGGAATATCTGAGGACTTCTCAGGGGGACCCGGAGAAGAGAATCAGGGAATGTGCCGGTGCTGCCCGGGGTGCCCGCCGCTCTAGCGTCGACCCATGTCATCGATCACGGTCATCATCCGGCGTACGGCGGTCGCCGCTCCGGCACTGCTCCTCACGTACGGCGTGTGCCGCTTCCTGGACGGGCTGGACGGCCGCCGCGGCTCCGGGGTGTTCTGGAACGTGGGACACGTCGCGTTCTTCGTCGCCATGGTCCTCTTCGGCGTGCTCGCGGTCGGGCTGCGCGGCCTGCTCGGCGGGCGCCCGGTGGCGACCGTCGCGACCGTGGTCGCGCTCGCCGGGGTGGCCTGCTTCCTGTGGGTGATCACCGGGGACCTGTTCCACGGGTTCCGGCGGGCCGCGCCGATGCCCGATGCGCTGCAGACGGCCGGGCCGATGCTGTTCCCGCTCGGCATGCTGGGGTTCTTCGGGCTGCTGGTCGCCGCCCGCCGGCTGCCGGTCTGGACGCCGCTGCTGTTCGGCGTCGGCACCGCGGCGATCTCGGTGGACCTCGATCTGCTGCCGATCGCCGCCTTCGTGGTCTTCTGCTCACTGCTGCCGCTGCGCCGGACGTCGGAATTCGCAGATTCCGCAACACCGCAGGTCCGGTACCGTCCGCGGCGTGAACTTCGGTCCCGGTAAACGCCGACGCTTCGAAAATGTCGGTGGGTGGTGGCAACATCCGGGCATGGAGATTCTTCCCGGCGAGGGCGTCGCACTGGTCAAGGTGGGCGAGACGAGAGATGTGGTGGAGGCCCGCCTCGGCCCGCCCATGCACGCCGGCATCTCGGCGCGCGCGGTCTACGACACCGAGCCGACCCTGGTCGTCGACTACGACGGGGACACCGTCGAGCTGGTCGAGCTGGGCTTCTCGGCCGACGGCGGCGAGCAGGCCACCCTCGAAGGGGTGCAGCTGACCTACCGGTTCATGGACGACGTGCTCGACGAGCTGATCTCTCTCGGGCACCGGCCGGAGCCGTTCGACATCGGCTACACATTCCCGTCCGGCTTCACCATCTTCTCGATGGGCTACCGCAGTGCCACCGACCTCGACCCGTCCGCCTCTCCGGACGATCCGCGGCCGGTCGTCGAAGGCGTCGGCATCGCCCCGGCCGAGTATTGGCTGGGGCCGGCGGAGGAGTCCGCCAGTCGCTGACCGGCCGTGGCCGTCAGAAGTTGATGGTGACGCCGGCGGACTGGCAGGCGGTGGTCAGCTTGGTGCTGAGAACGTCGAACCCGGCGTTGGCGGCGGCGCTGATCGGATCGGGTGCGGCGGCCGCCGTGCCGATCTCCTTCGACACCGCGCGGGCGGCGGTGGTGACGTCGGAGTCGGCGGCCTTGGCGAGCGCGTTGTCGATCGCGGTGTGGAAGGTCGTGAAGACGTTCTTCGCGTCGGCGGGTTCCACGTGACCGTCCGACCGCTGCACCTGCGAGATGCCGGCCTTCATCACGCTGCCGGCCTGGTCGACCAGATGGCAGACGGTCCTGTCGTCGGTCGACCCCGGGCCGGGGGCGCCGGCCGCCGCCGTGCCGTTCCCGGCCGCCGGTGCCGAGCCGTTCCCGGCGGCGGGGGTTGAGCCGTTTCCGGCGGGCGCTGAGTCGTTCCCGGCGACGGGTGCTGAGCCCCGGGTGGTGGCGCCGGTCGGAGCGGCGGCGTCGGAGTCGTCGGCGCTGCAGGCGGTGAGAGCGGCGAGGCAGGCGCAGAGCAGGGCGGCGGGGGCGAACCGGGAACGCATCACGGGCACGGACGGTAGCCGACCGCGATTGCGGACCGGTCACGAGACCCGCCGGGGGTCGCTCGTCCTCGCCTCCGGGCAGTTGGTTGCCGGCTGCTGTCGTGGGGAGAGTGGCGGATGTCGACGTGCGGCCGTTCTGGTTGCCGGCTGCTGGCGTGGGGAGAGTGGCGGATGTCGACGTGGGGCCGTTCTGGTTGCCGGCTTCTGGCGTAGGGGGAGGGGCGGATGTCTGCGCCGGGCCGTTCTGGTTGCTGACTTCCGGCGTGGGAGTGGGGATGTGGCCGGGTCGTCGGTGGCCGGCTTCTGCCGTTGGCAGAGGGGGCGGACGCCGGGCGGCCGGGTTCCTACTGTTGGCGCATGGGTGAGCCGGATCGGGACGCGGCGCTGCTGATCGCCGAGCAGCGTCTGCAGGAAGCGCAGCGCAACGGGGACGTCGCCGAGTTGGATCGGCTGCTCGACGACCGGCTGGTGGCGATCGGACCGGACGGGACCCGGTTCAGCAAGGCGGACGATCTGGAGGGCTACCGGTCGGGCGGCTCGGTGGTGGACGAGCTGACCCAGGAGAGCCTGGAGTCGCTGGTGGTCGGGACGACCGGGGTCACCTTCGTGGTGTGCCGGGTCACCGGCCGGTTCGGTGGGGTGCCGCTGACCGCGCGGCTGCGCTACACGCGCACCTGGGCGTTCGGTGCGGACGTCGGCTGGCGGATCGTGGCCGCCCAGCTCACGGTCGTCGGTTGAAATGTTTCATTCTCGGTGCGATGCTGACGTACGGGGAGGGGTCGCGCAGACCTAGAATGCGTTTCAATCAGCGTTCCAGCGAGGGGGCTACGGGGTTGGGTCAGCAGCCGCGCAACGGCCGCGCGCCGTCGGTCAAGGACGTGGCGGCGGCCGCCGGCGTCTCCCTCGGCACGGTCTCCAACGTGCTCAACCGGCCCGCGGTGGTCAGCGGCGGCACCCGGGAACGGGTCGAGCGGGCGATGGCCGAGCTGGGCTTCGTCCGCAACGAGTCGGCCCGCCAGCTGCGCGCCGGCACCAGCCGCGCCCTGGCGTACGTGATGCTCGACGGTGGCAACCCGTTCTTCCAGGATGTCGCCGAGGGCATCGAGATCGCCGCCGACGCCGCCGACCTGTCCCTGTTCGTCTGCAACAGCGGCGGCCGGGTGGAGCGCGAGGCCAAACACCTCGACCGCCTGGTCCAGCAGCGGGTCCAGGGCATCCTGATCACACCGGTCGACCCGGACGCCGCGCACCTGGCCGACATCGCCCGGCGCGGCATCCCGTTCGTCATGGTGGACCGGCTCAGCCGCGAGGGCGGGCACTGCTCGGTCGCCGTCGACGACATCCTGGGCGGGCGGATCGCCGTCGAGCACCTGATCGATCGCGGCCACGAGCGGGTCGCGTTCGTCGGCGGACCGTCCAGCATCGGTCAGGTCCGGGAGCGCTGTCAGGGTGCCCGGGAGGTCTGGGCGGAGTTCGGCAGGCCCGCCGGCGACCTGATCCACGTGCCCACCGAGGCGCTCACCGTCAGCGAGGGACGCTCCGCCGGTGAACGCCTCGCCGGGCTGCCCTCGCGCCGCCGGCCCACCGCCGCGTTCTGCGCCAACGACCTGCTCGCCCTGGGCCTGCTGCAGCACGCGGTCACCGCCGGCCTGCGCGTCCCCGACGACCTGGCCATCGTCGGTTTCGACGACATCGACTTCGCCGCCGCGGCCGCGGTGCCGCTCACCTCGGTGCGCCAGCCTCGGCAGGAACTCGGCCGCACCGCGGCCCGGCTGGTCCTGGACGAGGCCACCGACCCGGACCACGAGCACGAGCAGGCGACGTTCGTCCCGGCCCTGGTCGCCCGCGCCTCCACCGGAGCCGCCCGCCGCTGACGGGCGGGTGGCCGGATCGGGTGACCCGGGGGTCCCGGATTGATCGAGCGGGCCGGGAAATGGCAAGCTGTCGCGCTGTGGAAGCTCTCCGGTTGATCCTGCTCTTCGTGCACCTCGTCGGTTTCGCCCTGCTGCTGGGCGGGTCGATCGCGCAGTTCCTGTCCGGCACGTTCCGGATCAGCCCGGCGGTCCTCTGGGGATCGATCATCCAGCTGGTCACCGGGCTCGGCCTGGCCGCTCCGCTGCGCGGCGGCGGCGATCACGAGCCGGACCCGGCCAAGCTCGTGGTCAAGCTGGTGATCGCCGTGATGATCTTCATCATGGTGTTCATCCCGCGCAAGCGCGAGGCGGTCAACAAGGGCCACTACATCGGCATCATCACGCTCACCCTGGCGAACGCTGCCGTCGCCGTCTTCTGGCGCTGACCCGCGCCGGGGTCAGCGGACCGCGCCGACCTGTTTGACGTGTTTGAGGACGGGGGCGGACTCGATCCGCTCCACGCCGTCCAGCAGGCTCAACCGCTCGGTGACGTAGCGGTAGAAGGCCGGCATGTCGCGGCAGATCGCCGCCGTCTGGATGTTCGTCGGCCCGGTCGTCGCCGCCGCGAACACGATCTCCTCGTGTGCCGCGAGCGCCGCCCCGACCGACGCCATCCGGGACGGCGCCACCGACAGCCAGATGTTGACCGCCGCCCGGAAGCCGAACACCTCCGGTTCGATCTCCACGTCGGTGTAGAGCGACCCGGATCCGAACAGCTCCTGCGTCCGTCGCCGCACGGTCGTTTCCGGCCAGCCGGTCGACGCGGCCAGTTCGGTGTAGCTGAGTCGCCCGTCCCAGGCGAGTGCTTCGATCAGCGGCGCGTCGCCGGGGGTCAGGTGGGCCGGTGACGTGGTCCGCGGCGGGGACAGCGCCGCCTTCTGCTCGGCGGTCAGCGCGTCGTCGCGCAGGTCGGGGCCGACCGCCCCGCCGACGAAGTTGTGGATCACGCAGTGGGCGCTGACCGCGACGAGCCGGGGTGTGCGCGGGAGTTGCTGCAGGAGCAGGGCCTTGCGGTCGGACGAGGCGGGCACGTGCACGCTGCAGGCGATCTCGGTGCCGCCCGAGGTCAGGGACACCCACGTGGTGTCGGGGCGGCGGGCCAGGGCGTTGGCGATCGCCAGGGCCGCGTCGGGGGCGGCGCGCAGGCGAAGCGTCCAGGTCTCGTACCGCAGCTCGATGGGGTTGGGCAACCCGACGACCCGCAGCCCCGCCTCCTCCCGCAGCCGGCGGTAGCGCCGGGCGACGGTCTGGTCGGAGACGCCGAGCACCGCGCCGATCTCCCGGTAGCCGGCCCGGCCGTTGATCCGCAGCGCGTGTGTCACCTGTCGGTCCAGCGTGTCGATTTCCACCACGCCACCATATCGGCTGTCGAGATCCGCCAGGATGGGCGGAACGAGGCCAGCGTTCAGGGGAACGCACGGCATTCTGCTGTGCATGCGCAAATGGTCACCACTGATCGCCGTCTGCCTCGGCACCTTCCTGCTGCTGGTGGACGTCACCATCGTCGTCGTCGCGTTGCCGTCGATCGCCGGCAAGTTCGGGGCCGACTACGCCGACCTGCAGTGGGTGCTCGACGGCTATGCCCTCGCGCTCGCCGCCCTGCTGCTCGGCGCCGGCTCGCTCGCCGACCGGTACGGCCGCCGCCGTACGTACCTCATCGGGATCGTGATTTTCGCCGTCTCCTCCCTGCTGTGCGCGGTCGCGCCGAACGAGCAGGCGCTGATCGCCGCCCGCGTCCTGCAGGGCGCCGGCGGGGCCGCCATGTTCGCCTGCACCGCCGCCCTGCTCAACGTCACCTACCACGGCCACGACCGGGGTGTCGCCTTCGGCATCTGGGGTGCGGTCAACGGCGCCGCCGCGGCGGCCGGCCCGCTCGCCGGCGGCCTGCTCACCCAGCATTTCGGCTGGCGCTGGGTGTTCCTGGTCAACCTGCCGGTCTGCCTGGTCGCGGTCTGGTTCACGGTGCGCGGCGTGACCGAGTCGAAGGCGCCCTGGGGCGGCCGGTTCGACCTGCCCGGCACGCTCACCTTCACCGTGGCGGCGGCCGCCGTCACGTACGGCCTGATTCGCGCCGGTGACGCCGGCTGGACCGACGGCGTGGCGCTCGGCGCGTTCGGCGCCGGAGCCGTTGCCCTGGTCGCGTTCATCATCGCCGAGCTGCGCTCCGACCACCCGATGCTGGACCTGGCGCTGTTCCGCCGGGCGCCGTTCGCCGCGTTGATCCTGGCCGCGTTCCTGACCCAGGCCGCCGCATTCGGCTACCTCCCGTTCGCCACGGTCTGGCTGCAGCAGGTGCTGCACAACGGTCCGGTCGACGCCGGCCTGGTCGGCGCGCTGCCGATGGCCGCCGCCTCGCTGGTGGTCGGCGCGGCCGCCGGTAAGTTCCTGCAGAAGGTCAGCCCGCGCTGGACGGTCGGCCTCGGCCTGTTGCTGATCGCGGCCGGTGACCTGCTGCAGGCCCGGCTGGACGCGGGCAGCACCGGCCGGATCCTGATTCCCGGCCTGATCGTGGTCGGCCTCGGCGTCGGCTGCGTGCTGCCGTCGCTGTCCTCGGCGGTGCTGGCCGAGGTGCCGCGCGAGCGCAGCGGCATGGCCGGCGGGGCGCTGAACACCTTCCGGCAGCTCGGTTTCGCCCTCGGGGTGGCGGTCTTCGGCACCATCTTCGCCGACCGGATCGGCGCCGCGCACGGCCGACCGGCCGGCTTCGCCGACGGTCTCCACCAGACGTTGTACGTCGCGGCCGGCACCGCCCTGGTCGCCGCGGTGGTGGTGCTGGCCGTGGTCCGGCGCCGCGCGGACACGCCCGCCCCGGAGCCGGTCAAGGTCGGCTGACGTCGGGACTTTCGGCCCACCGGGTGGGGTGGTCGGACCCGGGCGCCGGCGCGGCGGACGGAGCAGTGTCGGGGTGACGAGATTGATGGAGGAGGAAGCGATGACGACCATCGGCCGCAGCCACGCAGCTCACACCTGGGGTCTGGGCCGCGTCTGGACCCGGTTGCCGCTGGTCCGCAAGCACCGCTGGCTCATCTGAATCCGCCCCGCCGCCACCGCCCGGGCCGTTGCGCCCGGGCGGTGGCGTCCGAGCGGTCAGGCGTGTGGTTTCAGCAGGGTGATCCGGGCGGCGCCGAGCTCGGTCACGTACAGGTTGCCGGTGGTGACGTCCTCGGTGACGTCCAGCGGCTGACTGAAACCGGTCAGCCCGGTGATGCCCACGGTCCGGTTCGACAGCGCGCCGGACGCGGCCACGTCGAACGTCTCGATGTCCTGCCCATCCGAGTAGCGGACCACCAGCAGCCTGCCGTCGAGCGCGCCACCGCGGTATTCGATCGCGCCGTCGGCCGAGGCGTGCAGGCCCGCGTCGTATGTGCCGGCCAGGTCGAAGTTCGGGTCCGGTGCGGTGCCGGCCGGGTAGGCGGCCACCTCGAACGGGTCCGCGCCCGCGGTCGGGTTGCCGCCGGCCAGCACCCACTCGCAGCGCACCGGGTTCGGGTGGCCGTAGTACCGGCCGGACTTCACGTCGAAGACGTAATCGGTCTCCGCGGCCGGCACGTTGGTGAGCGCCGGCACCACCGGCCCGGTGTAGCCGCGCCGCGCGCACGAGGCGGGCAGCGTCGCCGGGGTGGCCGGGGTGTTGCCGCCGGCCGCCGAGCCGTTGGTGGGCGTGTACAGGTGCCCGTTGCGATGCCACACCAGGTCGAAGGCGTTCCGCACGCCGGTCGCATACAGGGTCAACGGCGCATTGCCGGCGTACGGGTCGTAGCTCCCACCCTGCTCGGTCTGCACGTTCAGGGGCAGCGTCGCCGGCAACCGCGCCGGGTCCAGCCGCAGCACGGCCGCGCTGAGCAGGTGCTCCGCCCGGTTGCCCCAGGTGGAGTCGGCGGCGCCCATCGCGTTGTTGGCGCCCTGGGTCAGGTACAGCGCGCCGTCCGGGCCGAACGCCAGTGAATTCGTCTCGTGATCCTTCACCGAGCGCGGCAGACCGGTCACCACCGGGGTGTAGGTGCCCAGGTCGGCCCCGCTGAGCCGGCCGATCCGGCCGGACCAGTCCGGGACGTCGAGCGGACCCACGTACTCGTAATTGTCGGTTGTCCAGAGGATCGGCGCGGCCGCCGTGGACGCCGGGTCGAACGCCATCCCGATGATCGTGCGGGCGGGCGCGCCGGGCAGCCCGAGCGCCGCGGCGTTCGCCCGCACCGAGCCGATGATCAGCGGCGTGCCGAGCGTGCCGTCCGCGTTGATCGGGAAGCGGTAGACGTTCCCGTCCAGCGTCCCGGCGTACAACCGCCCGTCCGGCCCGGTCAGCACCGAGGTGAACGACGCCCCGGTGGCCACGCCCACGACCTTGTCGAAGGCCGCCGGTCCGCCCGGGTTTCCGCCGGTGCCGGTGGTGAAGACGATGGAGTACGGCGTGAACGCCGTCCCGGTCACGTCGGTGACCCCGCCGGTCACGGTGAACCGGTACGCCGTGCCCACCGCCAGCGGCGCGGTCGGCGACAGGTTGATCACGTCCCCGCCGCCGCTGGTGATCGTGGTGGCCGGCACCGCCGCGCCGTCGCTGAGCCGGGTCAGGGTCACCGTCGAGGCGGTCAGCGAGGCGGCCGCGACACCGCCGTTGGGCAGCACCAGGTCCTCGACCACGCTGGTGGTGGGGGAGACGCCGGTCGCGCCGTTCGCCGGCGTGCCGGCCCGCACCGCGGGAACGGCCCCGGCGGCCGGCACGCTGGCGATGTCGACGTAGTCGAACTTGGTGTTCGTACCCCCGGCCGGGCTCAGCGTCAGCCTCCCGTCGGTGACCCGCACCGTGCGGGTCGCGGCGGCGAACCTGACCGCGGCGCTCGGCCGGAACCCGGCGATCGCGTTCTGGTCCTCCACATTCGCCCAGTGCACGCTGTCCACCGCGGTGCCCGCGTCACCGACCGCGACGGTCACCGTGTAGACCCCGGCCGGCACGGCCGCCTCCCAGGCGCCCGGCGTGGCCACCCCCGGCGCGCCGGCCGGAAGCTGGGCGTGCACGAAGGTGGCCAGCCGCGGATCGCTCTGGCCGGCGGCCGGGTTCCGGTTGCGCCCGTTGCCGGTCAGGTCGACCGGGGTGCCCTCACCCAGATCCACCCAGCCGTAGCCGCGCGTCGAGGTGTACGCCCCACCGGAGTCCCGCACATATCCGACGGCCGGCGCGGTCGCCGCATCCGAGAAGTCCACCTTGAGGGCGAACGCGGCCGGGGTCGCGCCGACCGTCGCCGACGAACCGCCGTCGGTGGTCACGTGGTACTCGTAGGCGGTGCCGTCGGTGACCGCGGTGTCCAGATACGACGCCCGGGTCACCGTCGCCAGCAGCGTGCTCCCGCGGTAGACCCGGTAGCTCGCCGCGTTCCCGCTCCAGGCCAGCGCCACCTGGGCGTCGCCGGGGGTGGCGGTCAGCCCGGTGGGCGGGTCCGCGGTGACCCGGCTGATCTCCACGTAGTTCAGCTTGGTGTTGACGCCGCCGATCGCGTCCACGGTCAGCCGCCCGTCGCTGACCGGCACGGTCACCGTCGCCGGCCGGAACTCGGCGGCCGCGGTGGACACGAAACCGCTGATCGCGGTGACGCCCTCGACGCGGACGGTGTGCCGGCTGTCGTACGCCGGCTGGTCCCCGGCCGAGACGGTCACCTGGTAGGTGCCGTCCGGCACGGCGTACTCCCAGGCGCCGGCGGTGGCGATGCCGTTGGTGCCGCCGACATCGCCGTACTGCAGATGAATGATGGTGTCGAGCCGTTGATCGATTCCCGCACGCGCGCGGTCCCGCGTGTTGCGGGTCAGATCCAGCGGCACGTGGGCGGTGCTGCTCAGGCTGTCCTGCCGCACCCACCCCTGCGCGCCGTCGAACGCGGCTCCGGTGTCGGCGGTGTACCCGCCCGGCACGGCCGCGGTGGCAGGCTGAAAGTTGATTTTCGCGACCGGGGTGACCGCGCCCAGCACGGGCACCGGAACCCCACCGACGACGGCCGCCACGGCGACCCCGGCAATCCAGCGACGACGATGCATGGCGCTGAACGTCGCACATCGGCGCCGCCGCCCCGCTGTCGGAAATCCGCACCCGGGGCGATGTCAGGAAGAGCGGAAATACCGGAATCAAGGGCGATCATGGACGGATCGTCCTACCGCGACCATCACGGGTCGGTGCGACGGCGCGCGCCACCTCGACGTTTCGCCTCGCAGCGGTGGACGCCGGCGGTTCGTCGTGGGGCGCCGTGGTCTTGACCGGGCGGTCGAGGCGCGCGTAATCTGACCGCACTCGTGAAACGTTTCATAAATCGGTGAGGATCGCTCATGACGAACCCGGCAGTGGCCGCGCTCATCGCGAGGTCGCACCGCCTCGGTGCGGATCCGCGCACCACCAACTACGCGGGCGGGAACACCTCCGCCAAGGGCGCCGAGGTGGACCCGGTGACCGGCGAGCCGACCGAGCTGATCTGGGTCAAGGGCTCCGGTGGCGACCTCGGCACCCTCACCGAGCAGGGCCTCGCGGTGCTGCGGCTGGACCGGCTGCGCGCGCTGCCCGGCGTCTACCCGGGGGTGGAGCGCGAGGACGAGATGGTCGCCGCGTTCGACTACTGCCTGCACGGGCGGGGTGGGGCGGCGCCCAGCATCGACACCGCGATGCACGCGCTGGTGGACGTGCCGCACGTGGACCACCTGCACCCGGACGCCGGGATCGCGATCGCGACCGCCGCCGACGGGCCGGCGCTGACCAGGGAGATCTTCGGGGACCGGGTGCGGTGGGTGGACTGGCGCCGGCCCGGGTTCCAGCTGGGTCTGGACATCGCCGCGGTGCAGCGGGCGCATCCGCGGGCGATCGGGGTGATCCTGGGCGGGCACGGGATCACCGCGTGGGGTGCGACCAGCGACGAGTGCGAGGCCCACGCGCAGGAGATCATCAGCACCGCCGCCGCATACCTCGAGCGGCACGGCCGCCGCGAGCCGTTCGGCAACGTCCGGACCGCGGCTCTTCCGCGGCAGCGGAGACGTGAGCGGGCCGCCGAGCTGTTCCCGATCATCCGCGGGCTGGCCTCCACCGACCGCCCGCAGGTCGGCCACTTCACCGACGACGACGTCGTCCTCGACTTCGTCGGCAGCGAGCGGCTGGCGGAGCTGGCCGCGCTCGGCACCTCCTGCCCGGACCACTTCCTGCGCACCAAGGTCAAGCCGCTGGTCCTGGACACCGCGCCGGACGCGCCGCTTGCGGCCATCACGCAGCGGCTCACCGAGCTGCGCGAGGGCTACCGGGCCGACTACCGCGCCTACTACGACCGGCACGCCACCGCGGACACTCCGGCGATCCGCGGCGCCGACCCGGCGATCGTGCTGGTCCCGGGTGTGGGGATGTTCTCGTTCGGGGCGAACAAGCAGACCGCCCGGGTGGCCGGCGAGTTCTACGTCAACGCGATCACGGTGATGCGCGGCGCGGAGAGCATCTCCCGGTACGCGCCGATCGACGAGGCGGAGAAGTTCCGGATCGAGTACTGGGCCCTGGAGGAGGCCAAACTCCAGCGGATGCCGAAGCCGAAACCACTGGCCGCCCGGGCCGCGTTCGTGACCGGCGGCGGCTCCGGGATCGGCCG
Organism: Actinoplanes sp. SE50/110; assembly: GCF_900119315.1. Taxonomy (NCBI): domain Bacteria; kingdom Bacillati; phylum Actinomycetota; class Actinomycetes; order Micromonosporales; family Micromonosporaceae; genus Actinoplanes; species Actinoplanes sp. SE50/110. Next base: position 2,492,983 of record NZ_LT827010.1, read on the forward strand.
GGCGATCGCGCTGCGGCTGGCCGCCGAGGGCGCCTGCGTGGTGATCGCCGACCGGGACGTCACCACCGCGCGGGCCGTGGCGGACGAGATCGGCGGCACCGACGCGGCGATCGCCGTCGAGGCCGACGTGACCGACGCGGCCGCGGTCGACGCCGCGCTGGACGCGGCGGTGCTCGCCTTCGGCGGGGTCGACCTGGTGGTCAACAACGCCGGTCTGTCCCTCTCGAAGTCGCTGCTGGAGACCACCGAGCAGGACTGGGACGTGCAGCACGACGTGCTGGCCAAGGGCTCGTTCCTGGTGGCCAGGGCCGCGGCCCGGGTGCTGATCGCGCAGCGGATGGGCGGCGACATCGTCTACATCTCCAGCAAGAACTCCGTGTTCGCCGGTCCGGACAACGTCGCCTACGGCGCCGCCAAGGCAGACCAGGCGCATCAGGTGCGGTTGCTGGCGGCCGAGCTCGGCGATCACGGCGTACGCGTCAACGGCGTCAACCCCGACGGTGTCGTCCGTGGCTCGGGGATCTTCGCGGCCGGCTGGGGTGCGCGGCGCGCCGCCGTCTACGGGGTGCCGCAGGAGCGGCTCGGCGAGTTCTACGCCCAGCGGACCCTGCTCAAGCGGGAGGTGCTGCCCGAGCACGTGGCCAACGCGGTCTTCGTGCTCACCGCCGGCGAACTGTCGCACACCACCGGACTGCACGTCCCGGTCGACGGCGGCGTCGCGGCCGCCTTCCTGCGATGAGCCACCGGTTCGCAGCCGTCGATCTCGGCGCCGCCAGCGGGCGGGTCGTGGTCGGCACGTTCACCGGCGACGGCCTCGACCTGGCGGTGGTGCACCGCTTTCCGAACGAGCCGGTGCGCGCCGGCGGCACCCTGTACTGGGACATCCTGGCGCTCTACCGCGGGGTGCTGGACGGGCTCGCCCGGGCCGGTCCGGTGGACAGCATCGGGATCGACTCGTGGGCGGTCGACTACGGGCTGCTCGACGTGTCCGGGGCGCTGCTCGGCAACCCGGTGCACTACCGGGACGCGCGGACCGACGGGATCGCCGCCCGGGTCCCCGACCTCTATGCCGTGAACGGGCTGCAGACGTTGCCGTTCAACACCGTCTACCAGCTGCTCGCGGCCGCGGACACCCCGCAGTACGCGACGGCCGCGACCCTGCTGATGATCCCCGACCTGATGGCGTACTGGCTGACCGGGGAGATCGGCGCGGAGTACACCAACGCCTCGACCACGGGGCTGCTCGACGTTCGTACCGGCCGATGGGCCACCTCGTTGATCGCGGACCTGGGGTTGCGGGCGGACCTCCTCCCGCCGATCCGTCGCCCCGGCGACGTGATCGGCCGCTTCCGGGGCATTCCGGTGGTCGCGGTCGGCTCGCACGACACGGCGTCGGCGGTGGTCGCGGTTCCCGCCTGCGGCGGCGATGTCGCGTACGTGTCCAGCGGCACCTGGTCGCTCGTCGGACTCGAACTGGACCGGCCGGTGCTCAGCGCCGCCTCCCGCACGGCGAACTTCACCAACGAGGGCGGCGTCGACCGGACCATCCGCTACCTGCGCAACGTGGCCGGACTCTGGCCGCTGCAGGAGTGCATGCGGGGGTGGGGCGCCCCGGAGATCACCGGCCTGCTCACCGCCGCCGCCGCGGAACCGCTGCTCGGCGCGGTCGTCGACCTCGACGACCCGATCTTCCTGCCGCCCGGCGACATGGCCGGCCGGATCCGCCGCGCGGCCGGACTGTCCAACGACGCCTCGCCGGCCCGGATCACCCGGTGCATCCTGGACAGCCTGGCGCTCGCCCAGCGGCGCGCGGTGCGCCAGGCCGCCGAGCTGGCCGGGGTCACGCCGGGCGTGCTGCACCTGGTCGGCGGCGGCGCCCGCAACGAGCTGCTCTGCCGGCTCACCGCCGACGCCACCGGCCTTCCCGTGCTGGCCGGGCCGGTCGAGGCGACCGCGCTGGGCAACCTGCTGGTCCAGGCGCGGGCGGCCGGGGTGGTCTCCGGCGGGCTCGATGCGATGCGCGCGCTGGTGCGGCAGACTCAACAGATCGTGCGCTACGAACCGCGCGGCGACGACGGCCCGTGGCGGGCCGCCGCCGAGCGGGTGAGGGGGTGACCGTGCGGATCGCGCTGTTCGCGACCTGCCTCGCCGACACCCTGTTCCCGGAGGCGGTGAAGGCCACCGTGCGGCTGCTGGAGCGGCTCGGGCACGAGGTGGTCTTCCCGCCGGAACAGACCTGTTGCGGGCAGATGCATGTCAACACCGGCTACCGGCGCGAGGCGGTCCCGCTGGTGCGCCGTTACGTCCGGACCTTCGCGGCGTACGACGTGATCGTCGCCCCGTCCGGGTCGTGCGTCGGCTCGATCCGGCATCAGCACCGGCTGGTGGCGGCCGGGGACGCCGGGCTCGCCGCCGCGGCCGCAGCGGTCGGCGGCCGCACCTACGAGCTGTCCGAGCTGCTGGTGGACGTGCTCGGGGTGGAGGACGTCGGGGCGCACTACCCGCACCGGGTGACCTACCACCCGACGTGCCACAGCCTGCGGATGATCCGGGTCGGGGACAAGCCGCTGCGGCTGCTGCGGCACGTCCGCGGACTGGACCTCGTCGAGCTGCCGGCCGCCGAGCAGTGCTGCGGGTTCGGCGGGACTTTCGCGCTGAAGAACGCGGCCACCTCGGCGGCGATGCTCGCCGACAAGATGAGCGCCATCGCGGCGACCGGCGCGTCGGTCTGCACGGCCGGGGACTCGTCCTGCCTGATGCACATCGGCGGCGGGCTGCGCCGCGCCTCGTCACCGGTGCGCACCGTGCACCTCGCCGAAATCCTGGCATCCGCATGAGCACCTTCCTCGGCATGCCGGCCACCGCGCCGCGCGGCGTCGGCCACCTGCGCGGCGACGAGCCGTTCCCGGCGGCGGCCCGCACCGCGCTCGCCGACGACCAGCTGCGGCGCAACCTGCGGCACGCCACCACCACGATCCGCGGCAGGTCCGGCAGGGTGATCGCCGAACTGCCCGACTGGCAGGAACTCCGCGCCGCCGGGTCGGCGATCAAGGCATCGGTGATGGCCCGGCTGCCCGAACTCCTCGAGGAGTTGGAGGCCCGGGTCACCGACCGCGGCGGGGTGGTGCACTGGGCCGCCGACGCGATCGAGGCCAACGCGATCGTCACCCGCCTCGTCCAGCAGGCCGGCGCCGACCGGGTCATCAAGGTCAAGTCGATGGCGACCCAGGAGATCGGGCTCAACGAGGCCTTGGAGGCGGCCGGGATCCAGCCGGTCGAAACCGACCTGGCCGAACTCATCGTGCAGCTCGGCCACGACCGACCGAGCCACATCCTGGTGCCGGCCATCCACCGGAACCGCGCCGAGATCCGGGAGATCTTCCTGCGCGCCATGCCCGGCGTCGACCCGGACCTCACCGACGACCCGCCGGTGCTCGCCGAGGCGGCCCGGCGATATCTGCGCGAGACGTTCCTGTCCACGAAGGTCGCGGTCAGCGGGGCGAACTTCGCGATCGCGGCGACCGGGACGCTCGCCGTCGTCGAATCCGAGGGCAACGGGCGGATGTGCCTCACCCTGCCGGACACGCTGATCACCGTGATGGGCATCGAGAAGGTGCTGCCGACGTGGCCGGACCTGGAGGTCTTCCTGCAACTGCTGCCGCGGGCGTCGACCGGGGAACGGATGAACCCGTACACGACGATGTGGACCGGGGTGACACCCGGCGACGGGCCGCAGAACTTCCACCTGGTGCTGCTCGACAACGGGCGCAGCGCGGTCCTCGCCGACCCGGCCGGCCGGTCGGCGCTGCACTGCATCCGGTGCTCCGCCTGCCTCAACGTGTGCCCGGTCTACGAACGGACCGGCGGGCACGCGTACGGGTCGGTGTATCCGGGACCGATCGGGGCGGTGCTGTCGCCGCAGCTCACCGGCGTCGCCGACAACGCCTCGCTGCCCTACGCGTCGTCACTCTGCGGCGCCTGCTTCGATGCCTGCCCGGTGCGGATCGACATCCCGTCGATCCTGGTGCACCTGCGCGATCTGGCACCCCATCCGGCGGCCGAACGCGCCGCCATGCGGGCCGCGGCCTTCGCGATGAACCATCCCCGCTGGTACGCGTCGGCTCAGCGCGCCGCGAAACTCGCCCGCATCGCCCGGCGGCGCGGCATCCCCCTGTCCGCCTGGACCGATGCCCGCGACCTTCCCGAACCCCCCGCCCAGACCTTCCGCGACTGGTGGGCCGCCCGATGAGCGCCAAGGATCTGATCCTCGGCCGGATCCGTGCCGCCCTGCGGGACGCGCCGGCGGCCCCGGACATCCCGCGGACCTACCGCCGCGACTTCCCTGCGGCCGACCTGGAACTCCTCGTCGACCGGCTGCTCGACTACCGGGCCGCGGTCCACCGGATCCCCGAGACGGCCATCGCCGCGACGGTGTCCGGGCTGGTCCGCGGCCCGGTGGTGATCCCACCCGGCCTGCCGCCGTCCTGGCATCCGGCCACCGCCCTGATCGACGACGACCTGCCCCGGGACCGGATCGCCGCCGCCGAGGCCGTGCTGACCGCCGCGGCCGTCGCCGTCGCCGAAACCGGCACCATCGTGCTGGACGCCTCGCCCGACCAGGGCCGCCGGATCATCAGCCTGCTGCCCGACATCCACTTCGTGGTGCTGCGCCCGGCCCAGGTCGTCGCCTCGGTCCCGGAGGCGGTCGCCCGGCTCGGCGCGGGCCGCCCACTGACCTGGTTCAGCGGGCCGTCCGCCACCAGCGACATCGAATTCAACCGCGTCGAGGGCGTCCACGGCCCCCGCCACCTGCACGTCCTGCTCCTCGACGGCGAGGCGTGAGCGCGCCGGCCGCAGCCGTGGCGTTCGTGGCGTCCGCGGGGTCGGTTCCCTACGGCGCAGTGCCCTGTCGCCAGTCGGGATGTCCCGGACCGCCAGACCCCGCGAACGCTCCCGCAAGCCCTCAACCGGGGTCAGCGACGATGGGCGGTGATCCAGTGGCCCAGATGCCAGTCCCAGCCCCCTGACGGACCGGAACCACCACCCATGCTCCAGCAATGAGCGGCGATCAGTGGTCGGCCGCGGCGCACGACATCAGGCATGTGGTCCTGATCTTCATCGGTCCGGGTTCAGGCGGCCGCGGCGAAGTCCGCCGCCAGCCGCCGCATGATGGCCGACACCTCGGCGGCCTGCGTGTGCAGGTCGCGGAGTAGCGTGATCGAGTTCGCCGGGTGCTGATGGGCGCGGGCCTCCAGATCGGCGCAGAGCGCGGCCAACTCGACCGCGCCGAGCGTGGCGGCCGAACCGCGCAGGCCGTGCGCCAGGCGGGCCAGGTTGCGGGTGTCGCCGGTGGCGGCCGCCCTCTCCATCCGGTCCAGAGTGGCGGGCAGACGGTCGGCGAAGTTGTCGAGGATCGTCGCCAGCCGGGCGCGGTCGCCGGGGCCGGTGCCGGCGATCGCCTGGACGCATTCGCGGATGCTGTCCGGTTCGGCCGACCGGGCGGCGGCGGCCCGGATCAGGGCGGTTCCGGCGGCGGCGGCGCTTCCGGCGGCGGCGGCGGCCCGGGCGGCATCGGCGGCGAGCCCGGCGCGAGCGATCTCCGAGGGACGCGGCGGCGCGGGCGCGTCGGTTTCCACAGCCGCGTCGGTTTCCGCGGCGGCGTCGGTTTCCGCGGCGGCGGGGGTGGGGCCGGCTTCGGGGGTGTGCCGGGCCGCCTCGGCGAGGATCGTGTCGAGGTCGGTTTCGCGCAGCGGCTTGGCCAGGAAGGCGTCCATGCCGGCGCGGCGGCTGGCGGCCTCGTCGTCGACCATCGCGTTGGCGGTGAGGGCGACGATGTACGGCGCGCCGTGCGGTGGCGGAGTGGCGCGGATGCGTTCGGTGGCGGCCAGGCCGTCCAGGATCGGCATCTGGACGTCCATCAGGACCAGGTCGTAACGCGTCCGGTGGACGGCCTCGACGGCGGCGGCGCCGTCGGCGACGATGTCGACCCGGTGGCCGCGGCGTTCCAGGAGCAGTTCGGCGACCCGCTGGTTGACCGGGTTGTCCTCGGCGACCAGGACGTACAGCGGGCGGACGGCGGCCGGGACCGCGGGCAGCGGGGCCGGCTGTTCCGCCGGGCCGGCCGGGCGCAGCAGCAGCGTGACGGTGAAGGTCGAGCCCTGGGCCGGTTGGCTGTCGACGGTGATGCCGCCGCCCATCGCCTCGGCCAGCCGCTGGCTGATCGCCAGACCCAGTCCGGTGCCCTCGTAGTTGCGCGCGATCGACGCGTCGACCTGGGTGAACGGGCGGAACAGGCGGTTCAGCCGGTCGGCCGGGATGCCGATGCCGGTGTCCCGGACGGCGATCCGCACCTCGATCCGGTCCGGCTGCCCGGGCGCAGCGTCGGCCGCGACGTGCACGGTGACCGCCCCGTGGTCGGTGAACTTGATCGCGTTGCCGAGGAGGTTGACCAGGATCTGCCGGATCCGGCCGGCGTCGCCGAGGACCGCGGCCGGGCAGTCCGGGGCGAGGTGACTGGACAGGTGCAGGCCCTTGCCGCCGGCGGTCAGCGCGACCAGGCTGATCGCCTGCTGCACGCAGGAGCGCAGATCGAACGGCCGCTCGTCCAGGCTGAGCTCACCCGCCTCGATCTTGGAGAAGTCCAGCACGTCGTTGATGATCACGAGCAGGGCGCCGCCGCTGGCGTGCACGGTCTCGACGAGTTCCTGCTGGCGGGTGTCGAGCGGGGTGTCGAGCAGCAGGCCGGTCATGCCGATCACCGCGTTCATCGGGGTGCGGATCTCGTGGCTCATGGTGGCCAGGAAGGCGGACTTCGCGGCGGTGGCGGCGAGCGCCTCGTCGTGGGCGGTGACCATCGCGGTCATCGACGCGTTCACCGCCCGGGCCATCTGGGCCAGCTCCAGCGGCCCGGTCACCTCGGCCCGCCGGGTCAGGTCGCCCTCCAGCACCCGCTGCGCGGCCGCGGTCACCTGCCGGGCCGGCGCGGTGATCCGGTGGGTGATCCAGCGGGCGACCAGCGCCACCAGCGCCAGGGTGGCCACCGACACCCAGAGGATCAGCTGCCGGGTCATCGTGGCGCTGCTGCGGGCCGCCTGCAACCGGTCGTCGAGCTGATCCTCCTCGTGCTGGTGCATCTTGGTGATCAGGGCGTCCATGGCGCTGGTGTCGACGTCCGGTTTCGGCGTGGCGCCGTCGGCGGCCCGCAGCAGCGCGTCGAGCCGGCCGGTGAACAGCGGCTGCAACTGCCCCAGATACTCCTGATGGACCCGGTCCCCGGCCGCGTCGTGACGCAGGTTGTCGAGCCGTTCCTGGACGGTGGCGGCGGAGCCGCGCAACGCGTCGGCCCACCGGTCGGCCGACGGGCGGTCATCCCGGGCGACCTTGTCGAACACCCGCACCGAGTCGTTCAGCGCGCCGATGTCACCGAGCACCATGTGCGAGTGCTGCAGTGGCGGCTGGTCGTGCAGCAGGTCGCCGATGCGCAGATAGGCGCTGGTCCCGACCACGGCGAGGGAGAGCAGGGCGAGCAGGAAGCCGGCCGAGAGCATCCGTCCGACGGTCCACCGGGACAGTCGCCCGCCGGTGATCCGCTCACCGTCGTCCACCATGAGGACCACTCTAGGTAGCCGGCCGGGAGGGTGGCGTGACTTCCCCGCCTTGCGCTTTTGCCGTCTCCGGCCGTCTCCCGCGCCGATACTGGGTGGCAGCGAGCGAGGAGGACGGGGTGACTTCCGTTCTGGTGGTGGACGACGATCCGACCGTGCTGGAGATCGTCGAGACGGTGCTGCGGTCCGGCGGTCTGGACGTCGACGCGTGCCGCGACGGCCGGGACGCGCTGCGGGTCGCGCACGAGCACGTGCCGGACCTCGCCGTCCTGGATGTCACCATGCCCGGGATGACCGGCCTGGAGGTGTGCCGGGCGCTGCGCGGCGACGCGGAGACCGCGGACATCCCGATCATTCTGCTCACCGGACGCGGCCAGTGGCTGGACGTGGCCTCCGGGTTCGACGCGGGCGCCGACGACTACCTGGTCAAGCCGTTCACCGCGCAGGATCTGCTGACCCGGGTGGAAGCGCTGACCGGGCGACTCTGACACCCTCTAGACCGGCAGGACGATGCGCAGGTACGCCGTTCCGCCCGCACTGTGCACGCCCACGCTGCCGCCGTGGCGCCCGGCGACCGCCCGCGCCAGGATCAGCGCCATCGCGTTGCCGCCGGCTCCCCCGGAGGTGAACAGCCGGTCGCTGGCCTGCCCTTCGGGGAGCGGGAAGGCGACGTGCCACTCGGTGCCGGCCAGGGTCGCCTCGATCGCGGCCGGCCCGTTCAGTGCCCGGACCGCGGCCAGCAGCCGGCTGAACACCTCGCCGAGCCGGGCCGGGTCGCCGGTGATCAGGCCGGTCGCCGGGTCGGCCGAGCATTCCGCGCCGGCGGCCAGGGCCACCTCACCGAGCAGGGCCGGCAGGTCGAAGCTGATCCGGTCGAGCGGGAGGCTGCCACTCTCGATCCCGCTGATCGTGGCGATCTCGGCGGTGGACCGTTCGATCCGGCGCAGGTTGCGGGCGATCATCGGTAGCGCCTCGTCGAGCAGCGGGTCGCCGGTCTGCTCGGGCAGCATCTCCAGCATGCCGAGGGCGGCTGTCAGCGGGGTGCGCAACTCGTGCAGCAGGGCGCTGACCAGTTCGGTCTTGGTGGCCGCGAGCTCGGCCAGGGCCCGGTTGTGCCGGCGCAGTCGTTGCCGGGCCTGGATGTCGTCATTCACCCCGGGACGGGGTGGCGGTGCCCGGTACGGCGGCGTCACCGGCGTCGGGGGTGCCGCTGTCCCCGGGGACGGCTCCCTGGGTGCCGGTGCCGCCGAGGTCGGTGCCGCGCGGGGTGAAGCCGGTCGGGCTGGGGCCGGGGTCGAGCTGCTCGCCGATCTCGCCGCCGCCGGCGCCGGCCGGGGGAGCGCCACCGCAGTCCCCGCCGGGACCGCCGGAGCCGGGGCCGCCGGGTACCCCGGAGCCGCCGGGTGCGCCGGAGCCGCCGGGTGCGCCGGAACCCGGGCCGCCGGGTGCGCCGGGTGTGCCGGAACCCGGGCCGCCCGGGGCCACTGCCGAGGGTTGCGCCATTCCGGACGGCGGCACCATGCCGGACGGCGGGCCGCCGGTGCCCTGCGGGCAGGCCGAGGGCGTCGTACCGCCGGGTGCGTCGGTGTTGTCGTTGCTCTTGTCGGACGAGTCACCGCAGGCGGCGAGCAGGACCACGGTCGACAGGGCGACGGCGGCGCGGCGGAGATGCGAGCTCGGCATGTCTGCTCCAGAGATTCGGGCCCGTCCGGATACGTGAACAGCCACAATCTACGATCATGAGCAAGCTGTTGGGGCAAAACCGGACTAAACACCGCAATAGGTTGATAGGTGCCGGGATCGTCGTGGCCGGGATCGTCGGCGGCGCGCTGCTCGCGGTCGTGCACAGCCACCAGCAGGGCGGCGCGACCAGCACGATCGTGGCCGTCCGGGTCGGCAAGGGCGACGTCACCCTGGACGTGGCGACCAGCGGCACGGTCCGACCGGCCACCACCCGGGAGCTCTCCTTCGCGGTCAACGGCACGGTCGCGTCGATCGCCGTGCGGGCCGGCAGCAAGGTCAAGGCCGGGCAGACCCTGGCCGCCGTCGACGCCACCGCCGCGACCGCCGCCGTGACGGACGCCAGGAACACGCTCACCGACGCGAAGAGCCGGCTCACCGACGCGCGGGACCAGGCGGCCCGGGTCACCGCCGCGGCCACCGCGTGCGCCACCGCCGCATCCGACCGCGGCCTTCTCGCCACCGCCGCATCCGACCGCGGCTTTCTCGCCACCGCCGCATCCGACCGCGGCTTTCTCGCCGGGGCCGACGTCAGCCCGACGGCGACCGTGGCGGTGAACAGTTGCACCACCCGTGGCTACCCGGACACCGGCAACGACCCGGTGCTCACCGCGCAGCAGGCGGTCAACCGGGCCGGGGAGGCCGTCACCAGGGCCGAGGCGGCGCTCGCCGGCGCCGTGATCACCGCCCCGATCGCCGGCACCGTGGTCTCCGTCGCGGGCAGCGTCGGCGACACGGTGAGCAGCGGGAAGACCTTCGTCACCCTGGCCGACACGTACACCATGCAGGTCGAAGCCGCATTCCCGGAGGCCGACGCCGGGTCGCTGGCCGTCGGTCAGAGCGCCACCATCACGCTCGCCGACCACGACGACGCGCTGACCGGGACCGTGGTGCAGGTCGACCCGGTCGGCACCTCGGACGGCACGCTGGTCCGCTACGGCGCGGTGCTCTCTTTCTCGGCCCCGCCCAGCGACCTGCTGGTCGGACAGTCCGCCCAGGTCGCCGTGCGGGTCGGAGAGACCAGGAACGTGCTGCGGGTGCCGTCCACCGCGGTGCACGACATCTCCGGCGGCTCCGGCACCGTGCTGCTGCGCGTCGGCGGCCGGTCGTCCGAGCGGACCGTGACCGTGGGGCTGCGCGGCGACCAGTACACCCAGGTGACCGACGGGCTCACCGCCGACGATCAGGTCGTACGTTCGTGGTGAAGCGGGAATCCCGGCCAACACCGCACCACGAACCGGTCGGACCGGACATGATGGGATCGTGAGAGCCCTTCGCAGGCCCAGCACGGCGATCAACGCCCTGCTGGCATTACTGATCGTCGGCGCCGCGATCTGGGGCGTCAACCTGATCCGCAGCACCACCTCCGGCAACCAGGCGAAAGCCACCGACCTGCGGACGGTGACCGTCTCGCAGGGCACGGTGACCAGGACGGTGACCGCCGACGGCGCGGTGGCCAGCGCCTCGACCGCCGCCGCCACGTTCACCACGGCCGGCACGGTCACCAGCGTCAAGGTCAAGGTCGGCGACAAGGTCGCCAAGGGCCAACTGCTCGCCCAGGTCGACGCCACCGCCGCCGAGCGGGACCGGAAACTGGCCGACGCCAACCTGGCCGCCGCGAACGACTCGCTGGCGCGCGCCGAGAAGGCCGGCACCGACACCACCATCGCCGAGAACGCGGTCACCTCGGCGAAACTGGCGGTCGACGACGCCCGGGCGGAGGTCGACGGCACCCGGCTGACCGCGCCGATGGCCGGGACGGTCACCGCGGTCAACGGCTCACTGGGCGGCTCCTCCAGCGGGTCCGCCGGCACCTCGGCCGGCACCTCGTCCGGTGCCGCGGCATCCGGCGGGTCCGGCGCGTCCGCCGGCTCCTCGGCGAGCACGTCGAACGGCTTCATCGAGCTGGCCGACCTGACCAGGCTGCAGATCACCGCGGCCTTCTCGGAGTCCGACGCGACTGCGCTCAAGGCCGGCCAGTCGGCCACCATCACCTGGAACGCGTTGGCGGGCGCGGAGACCACCGGCAAGGTGCTGGCCGTCGACCCGACCGCGACGACCAGCAACAGTGTGGTCACCTACGGCGTGACGATCAGCCTGCCCGACCCGCCGGACGGCGCGAAGCCGGGGCAGACGGTCAGCGTCGCGGTGGTCACCGGCAGCGTCGACAACGCGGTCCGGGTGAACTCGGCGGCGGTCACCGCGACCGGGCGGCGATCCACCGTCACCGTGCTCGGCGCGACCGGGCAGCAGGAGGTGCGGCAGGTCGAGGTGGGACTGCAGGGCGACGACGCGTACCAGATCACCTCGGGTCTGACCGCCGGCGAGAGGGTGGTCGTCCCGACCAGCACCACCAGCACCGGTAGCGGCGCCGGATTCCGCACCGGCAGCGGCTTCGGCGCCGGTGGCTTCAGCGGCGGCGGTGCCCCGCCGGCCGGCGGCCAGGGCGGTCGCTGAGCCATGCCCGTGACCCGGCCGGTCCTGGACGTCCGTGACCTGTACAAGGTGTACGGCGAGGGCGAGACCCAGGTGCGCGCGCTGGACGGCGTGTCGCTGCAGGTCGACCGCGGCGACTACGTGGCGATCATGGGACCGTCCGGGTCCGGCAAGTCCACCCTGATGAACATCATCGGCTGCCTCGACGTCCCGTCCCACGGGCGGTATCTGCTCGACGGCTACGACGTCAGCCGGCTCTCCGACAGCCAGCTGGCCCTGGTGCGCAACAAACTCATCGGGTTCGTCTTCCAGGCCTTCAACCTCATCCCCCGTACGTCGGCGGTGGCGAACGTCGAGCTCCCGCTGGCGTACTCGGGGATGCGCGCCGCCGAACGCCGTCGCCGCGCCATGTTCGCCCTCGACGTGGTCGGCCTCGCCGACCGTGCCGACCACGAGCCCCACCAGCTCTCCGGCGGTCAGCAGCAGCGGGTCGCGGTGGCCCGCGCCCTGGTCACCGAACCGGCCCTGCTGCTCGCCGACGAACCCACCGGCAACCTGGACAGCCACGCCACCGAGGAGGTGCTGCACGTGTTCGACGAGGTGAACGCGGCCGGCCGCACCATCGTGCTGATCACCCACGAGGAGGAGGTCGGCGCCCGGGCCGACCGGCTGATCAGGCTCCTCGACGGGCGGATCACCGCGGACCTCCGGCAGGACCACGTGGGGCGGCACGCCGCATGAGCGCCACCGAGATCCTCCGGTTCGCCCTGCGCGGGCTGTCCGCCAACAAGCTGCGCTCGGTGCTCACCATGCTGGGCATCCTGATCGGCGTGGCCGCGGTGATCCTGCTGGTCGCGGTCGGCAACGGGTCGGCGCGGGCGATCGCCGACCGGATCTCCGCGCTCGGCACCGACACGCTGACCGTGATGAGCTCCAGCCGGAGCAGCGGCCTGACGATGAAGGTCGCCGACGCCCTGGACGACCCGGCGCTGGCCCCGGACGTGAAGTCGGTGTCACCGGTGGTCAGCACCTCGGCCACGATCACCTACGACGGCAGCGACCACGACGTCGGCTCGTTCGTGGGCACCACCCCGGACTGGTTCGGCGCGTCCAACTTCCCGGTCAGGACCGGTGCCCTGTTCACCGCGGACGACGAGGCGCAGGCCCGCCGCGTCGTGGTGATCGGGCAGACCGTCGCCGCGGAACTGTTCTCCGGGGTCGACCCGGTCGGCCGGCAGGTCACCGTCGGCGGCGCGCTGTTCACCGTCGTCGGCGTGCTCGACTCGAAGAGCTCCGGCGGCTTCAGCGACGCCAACGACACCGCGGTCGCGCCGATCTCCGCGGTCCGCCAGGTGATCGCCGGATACGGCACGCTCAGCTCGATCCTGGTGGAGGCCCGCGACAGCGACCACGTCGACACCGCACAGGGCGAGATCGCCACCATCCTGGACAGGAAGACGCCGGCCGGCAGCGACGGGACCGCGGCGTACCGGATCCAGAACGCCTCCCAACTGCTCGCCACCCAGACCGAGACCGCCGACACGTTCACCACCCTGCTCGGCGCGGTGGCCGCGATCAGCCTGCTCGTCGGCGGCATCGGGATCACCAACATCATGCTGGTCACGGTCACCGAGCGGACCCGGGAGATCGGGATCCGCAAGGCGCTCGGCGCACCCCGGCGGGTGGTGCTCAGCCAGTTCCTGATCGAGGCGACGCTGCTCAGCGTCATCGGCGGCGGCCTCGGCGTGGCCGCCGCACTGATCGGCAGCCGATTCTCGATCGTCGGCGTGCAGCCGGTGGTGGTGCCCGGCTCGGTGCTGCTCGCCCTGGGTGTGTCCGTGCTGATCGGCCTGTTCTTCGGCGGGCTCCCGGCGGCCCGCGCGGCCCGGCTGCGGCCGATCGACGCCCTGCGCTACGAGTGAGGACCCAGATGAACGACGACACCGAGGTGCTGCCGCGCACCCCCACCGACATCGAGCACGACGACCTGAACAGCGCCATCGCCCACGCCGCGCCGAAACGCTGGTGGAACCGGACGACCCTGGTGCTGGCCGGCCTGGTGCTGCTGGTGGGCGGCTTCCTCGGCGGGATCCAGGTGCACAAGCGGTGGGGGTCCTCGTCGACGTCGTCCACCTCGTCGTCGTCCGCGCCGTCCGGTTCGTTCTCCGGCGCCTTCCCCGGTGGCGCCGGCCTGCCCAGCGGCGGCTTCGGGCCGACCGGGCCGGCCGCACCGGGGACGTCCGGAACGATCAGCAGAATCGACGGGAACACGGTGTACGTGCAGACCGCGGCCGGGCAGACGGTGACGGTCCGGGCGTCGGACACCACCACGGTCAGCAAGACCACCCCGGCGACCGTCGCCGACCTGACCGCCGGACTCCGGGTGACCGTGCAGGGCGCCACCGACTCGTCCGGCGTGGTGAGCGCGACCTCGATCACCACCGGCTGACTTTCCCGGTTTCATTTCCAGAGCTTTCCCGGGGACCGGCCGATGAACTCCACCGTCCGCGGCGGCAGGCGTCACGGCCACACCGGGAGTCACAGTGACCACGATCAGCAGCATCAGCAACACCGCGCCCTACCAGATCCTGCAGGCGCAGGCGCCCTACCGTCCGCAGCCCCGCCCGCAGGACGCTGCGGATCCCGGCGACGGGCGACAGGTCGCCGGGCTCGCCGACCCGGAGAAGCTGACCAGGGTCAGTGACCTGCTCGACATGGACACCTCGGACGTGACCTCGGCCGCGACCAGCGCGTCCAGCCTGGTCAGCCTGCTGCAGGACAGGGGCGTCGACTTCAGCCAGCTCCGTGACGTGCTGAACCGCACCGGCGATCTGCTCGACGTCCGCGCCTGACCGGCCGGCCCGCCGCCGATCAGCCGGTGACGGCCCGGCGGCGGATCATGATGACCGCGACGACGGCGGTGAACAGATCCAGCAGGATCAGCGCGCCCGGCCAGCCGAAGAACATCATCACCAGCGGCAGGGTGATGAACAGCAGCGCGCACAGCACCGGGACGATCGGGAAGGCCGGCTCGGGCTGCACGACGCCGAGGCCGGCCATCCGGGCGGAGAAGTCCGGGTCGTGCTCCAGATCGCGTTCCAACTCGGCAAGGGCGCGGCGTTCGTTGTCGTTGAGCATCGAAGTCACCCCCGAGAGGTCCATCGGCCCCCTCGCGGTTACCCCGAGGACGCCTCGGCCAAACCTTTACCGGGATTCTTGCAAACGTGACCGCATCCGTCCGCCCCGTTCACCGCTGATGTCCGCGGCGCCCACCGGCCCGCTCAGTGGCTCGCCAGATCGGTGATCAGGGCGGTGAGCAGGGCGATCCGCTCGCTGATGCCGGCGGCGGAGACCCACTCGGTGCGGGCGTGCGCGCCGCCGCCGCGGGGTGCCAGGCCGTCGATCGTGGGCCGACCCAGCGCCCCGGTGGTGTTGGTGTCGGCCGCGCCGTCCGCCGGGCGCCCGTCCAGCGGCTGCCCGATGGCGGCGGCGATCCCGGCGATCCGGGCCAGCAGCCGGTCCCCGGCCGGACCCGGACGCCACGTCGGCCGGTGCGACAGCAGCCGCGTGCCGACGGTCGCCCGCGCCCGGACCGCCCGCAGCCCGGCCAACTCGCCCAGCACGACCCGCTCATCCTCCGGATCGGCGAACCGCAGCCCCAGATCGGCGTACGCCTGACCGGCCACCACGTTGGTCCGCCCACCGCCGCCGATCGTCCCGGTGTTGACCAGCACCGGCCGGGAAGCACCGATCTCCCGCACCCGGAGCAGCTGATCGACCAGCTCGTCGATCGCGTTCACCCCCGCCCCCGGATCGAGCGCCGCATGCGCCTCGACCCCACCGACCTCGATCCGCGCCCGGGTGCTCCCACGCCGCCCGGTCTTCAGGTCCCCACCCGGATGCGGCGGCTCCAGCCCGAGCACCACCCCCGCCCGCCGCCCCTCCGCCTCGACCAGCCCGGTCGCGGTCGGCGACCCGACCTCCTCGTCCGCCACCACGATCACCCGGATCTCCGGATGCGGCCGGTCCACCGCCGCCACCGCCGCCAGCAGCGCCACGATCCCGCTCTTGGTGTCATAGACCCCCGGGCCCCGGATCACGTCGCCGTCCACCCGCCACGGCATCCCGCTGAGCGTCCCCACCGGCCACACCGTGTCGTAGTGACTGAGAAAAAGCAGCGGCTCCCCGGCCACCCCCCGCGCGGCCCTGCTCCAGATCAGATGATCACCGGTCGGATGCGCCTCCCGCCCCACGCTGAATCCGGCCGCCACCGCATCCGCCTCCAGCATCTCGGCCAACGCCCCCAGCCCCCGCGAATCCCCGGTAGGCGACTCGGCCAGGACATACCGCTGCAGCCGCGCGATCGCAGATGACGACATATGCGAACGCTAAGTTTGAAGAAGGAGATTGTCAACGAGCGCTGTGGGCGTCAGGATGGCAATCATACGTTCGCTATCTCCTCCATGGCATACCAAGCCGTGGCCGAGGCGCGGGCCGTCGGCGGCGACCGCGGCGGTGTGACGAACCGGTCCGGAGCCGAAGCGGCGCCGGGTGGGGACTGCGGCACCGGTCGCGGCAGGATCGTTGGAGGAGGGGCGCGGATGGACGTCGTGGTGCGGCAGCTGGACGGGATAGCCGAGTGGACGGCTGCCGGGCTCCTCTATCGGAGCGTTTTCGGCTACACCGCGCCCGAGTGGGGCCTGAACCCGCGCCTGCTGGCCGCCCTCCGTGAGAACGGCGGCACCGTGATCGGCGCCCTGGGCGAGAACGGTGAGCTGGTCGGTTTCTGCTACGGCTTCACCGGCCTCCAGGACGGCGAGATCTACCACTATTCACAGGCCGCCGTCGTAGCCCCTGCCGCCCAGGGCACCGGAATCGGCCGCCTCCTCAAACACGCCCAAGCCGCCGCCGCCCGCCTGACCGGCGCTCGCACCATGAGATGGACGTTCGACCCCTACGCCCTCCGCAACGCCCACTTCAACTTCGCCGTCCTGCGAGCCACCGGCCTGCGCTTCCTCCCCGACTTCTACGGCGAACCCGGCACCGACCGAGTCCTCGTCTCCTGGAACCTGGACCAGGCCGTCCCCAGCGACACCGCCCAGCCGCCGACGATCGTGCCCCCGATCCCCGGCACGAGCCCGGCAACCCGGCATGCCGACGGCCTACCCGCCACGGGTCACGCCGACAGCATGCCGGGCGCCGGGGGTGGGGTGGGCGCAGGCCGGGGCCGGGCAGGGCCGGGGGATGGGCGGATCGTCGTGGCGGCGGGGGAGCGGGTTGCCGCGCCTGATCCGGCGGATCGGGGTTGGCTGCGGCGTGAGCTGGTGACGCGGTTTGCTGAGGGTGGGCGCCTGGTGGACGTGGTCCGGCCGGATGGTGACCCCGGGCGGGTGGCGTACCTGTTCGCAACCGAGGATGGGGCGTGACTTCGAGAGGCACGCCCGCGGAGCGCTTCGACCGTAACGTTCAGCGACGGTCGGCGCAGGTGCTCAAGCAGCGGGTGCTGGAACAGCAGCGGGCCGAATTCGATCGGGCGCTGCAGTGGGCCGCCGAGCATGATGCGATCGAACGGGCCGCGGCGCTGATCGTCTCCGCGCGGCGTCGCTTCCTGGTCGGGAACGGCAAGTCGCTCAGCTACGCGTCGCTGCTCGCCTCCGACCTGAGCGCCGGGCTGTCCGGGGTGCATCTGGTGGACGGGGCGGCGCTGCGCCCGCTCGACGTGCTCAGCGACATCCGGCAGGGTGACCTGCTGATCGCGGTGTCGCTGGAACGGTACCGGCGGGAGACGGTCGAGGTGGCCACCGCCTACGTCCGGCACGGCGGCGACCTGGTGCTGATCACCGACGCCGAGGACGCGCCCCTGGCCGGCCTCGCCACCGCCCGGATCGTGGTCGGCACGGGCAGCGCCTCATACGTCAACTCGCCGACCTCGACGGTGCTCGCGCTGCACCTGCTCGCGACCCTGACCATCGCCAGCTCGAAGGGCGCCGGCCGGCGTCTGCGGGAGCGGGACGCGCTCGCCGCCGAGCTCGACCTCCACGTGGAGGAGACATGATCCGCATCCAGCACGTCGCACTGCGCCGGGTGCGCCTGCCCCTGGTGCACCGTTTCCGGACCAGCTCGCACGCGAAGCGCGAACTGGAGCACATCCTGGTCGCGCTCACCGACGAGTCGGGGGCCACCGGCTGGGGCGAGATCGCCTCGCCGAGCGGCCCGTTCTATTCGGCGGAGACCGTGGAGAGCTGCTGGGCGGTGGCCCGCGATCACCTGAAGCCACTGACCCTGGCGACCGGGTGGGATCACCCGGCGGATCTCGCGGCCGTGCTGGCGAAGGTCCGCGGCAATCACTTCGCGCGCGCCGGCTTCGACGTCGCGGCCTGGGCGCTGTGGTCGGCCCGGCAGGGGACCGCCCTGAGCGCGGCCCTCGGCGGGACCCGGGACCGGGTGGCCGCCGGCGTCTCGCTGGGCATCGAATCGACCATCGACGAGCTGCTGGAACAGGTGTCGGCGCGGGTGACCGAGGGTTACCAGCGGGTCAAGCTGAAGATCGCCCCCGGCTGGGACGTCGAACCGGTGCGCGCGGTCCGTGCGGCCTTCCCCGGCATCCCGCTGCACGTGGACGCGAACGGGGCCTACCCCGCGGCGGAGACCGGCGTCTTCCGCAGCCTGGACAGCGCGGGCCTGACGATGATCGAACAGCCGTACGCCCCGCGTGACCTGGTCGCGCACGCTGCTCTGCAGGAGACCCTGCAGACCCCGATCTGCCTCGACGAATCGGTCGAGGAGGTGGCCGACCTGGTCACCGCGCTGCGGCTGGGGGCGGGCCGGATCCTCAACATCAAGGTGTCCCGGATGGGCGGGCTGACCGCCGCCGTCCGCGCGCACGACCTGGCCCGGGCCGAGGGCGTACCGGTGTGGTGCGGCGGCATGCACGAATTCGGCATCGGCCGGGCCGCGAACGTCGCGCTCAGCTCGCTGCCCGGTTTCACGCTGCCCTCCGACGTGTCCGGGTCGGACAAGTATTACGCCCGGGACATCACCACCGAGCCGGTGGTCTGCGACTCCGGATTCGTCACCGTCCCGGCCACCCCGGGCCTCGGCTGGGAACCTGATCTCGGGTATCTCCAGGAGCGCACCGTCGACCGGGTCTGAGCCCGGGCTCACCTGATGAGACAGGCTTCGATACATTGGGCCCGCACCGCACAGGGGAGGACACCGACGTGACCGGCACGGGGGAAACACCAGGCAGCGACAACAGCGCGCCGGATCCCACATCGCACCAGCCCACCGACCCGACCGCGCCGCCGCCCGCCGGCCCGCCCACCGACCCGACCGCCGCGCCGGTCGAGCCGCCTGTCCGGCCGGCCGCTCCGGGAGAGCCTCCGCAGCCGCACACCCCGCCGGCGGAGCCGGTCTCCGAGTGGGCCCGCCCGGCCGAGGGCGCGGAGCCACCGCCGCAGCCGTGGACGCCACCGCATCAGCCATTTCCTCAGCCACCCCCTCCGTTTTCGCAGGCCCCCACCGGTTTCCCGGCACCTGGCAACTATCCCGCGCCGGGCGCCTCCGCACTGCCGGGCCATCCCCCGACTTCACCGCCGGGTCATCCCGGCGCGCAACCCCCGGGTTATCCCGGCGCGCAACCCCCGGGTTATCCCGGCGCGCAACCCCCGGGCTATCCCGGCGCCCAGCCAGCCGGCTATCCCGGCTATCCCGCCGGTGTGTTCCCGGGGCAGCCCTGGCCGCCCCTGCCGGCCTCCCCGGGCAGCCGGCGCCGCGGCGGCGTCCTGGCCGCCGTCATCACCTCGGTGATCGCCGCCATCGTCCTGCTCTGCGGTGGCAGCATCTACGCGCTGAGCCATTCCGGCGACAGATCGCACGGCGGCGCCGGCGACGACTACCCGTTCACGCTGCCGTCCGGCTTCGCCTTCCCGACCGACGACCCGTCCGGGAACCCGTTCGCGACGCCGTCCGCCACGTCGACCGAGCCGCAGCCCAGCGTCACGGCCGCCAAGGACATCTACGACCTGGACCAGGTCTGCGACGCCAACGTCTACTTCCCGGACGCCCCGAAGCGGGCGGGCAAGGCCCCGCACCCGGTGGTGCTGCTGGTCAAGACCGGCCCGGACGACGTGCGCTCGCAGGACCCGGTCTTCTACCTGCAGGAGGAGGGCACCGCCAAGAGCGACGAGAACACCTGGGCCGCACGCGGCCCGGGCAAGGTGCAGATGGCCGCCTGCATGGATCGGACCACCGAGGGCAAGAAGATCCGCACCTGCAAGTACACCGACCCGGATCCGGAGACGGTCACGCTGTACCACGCGAGCTGGCGGCTGCGGGTCTACGAGGTGGCCACGCACCGGCTGCTGCTCGACAAGAAGCTCGAAGGCACCGAGACGGCGTGTCCCTTCTCCGTGTTCGTCGGCAAGGACAAGAAGATCTACGCCAAGGTCAGTGACCACACGGCGCTCGGCGCCCTGCGGAATCTGGTCGAGAAATAGCGGTGACCTGCCCGTCTCCGCGCCGTTGGTCCCAGCGTGACGGACGGCACAGGGTGGCGGCGGTGGACGGGCACGACCGGCGGAGTGCTCGGGCGCCTGCGCCGGCCGGTGGAGGGTTCCGGGCCGGCCGCGGTGCCGCAGCCGCGCCCGGCGCCGTGGATGGCCGGCGGCCCCGGCGACGAGCTGGTGGAACGCGGCCGGCTGCAGACCCGGCTGCGGGAGCTGCTGCTGGCCGGTGACGTGGCGCTGCACGGCATCGGCGGGATCGGCAAGACGACGCTGGCCGAGCAGGTCGTCCGCTTGCCCGGCCTGCGCGACCGGTTCCCGGGCGGGCTGCTCTGGGCCACGGTCGGCCAGCAGCGGACCGGTGCGGCGCTCGCCGCGCTGGTGGGCGACCTGGTCGAGCAGCTCACCGGGGAACGACCCGGGGTGGTCACCCCGGCTCAGGCGGGGGTGCGGCTCGCCGCCGCGCTCGCGCACCGGCCGCCGGTGCTGCTGGTCATCGACGACGTGTGGACCGCGGAGCAGCTCGAACCGTTCCTGGACGGGCCGGGCTGCCGCCGGCTGATCACCACCCGGGTGGCCGGGGCGCTGCCCGAGGATCTGCCCCGGATCGAGGTCGGCGGGATGGGGCACGACGAGGCGACCGCGCTGCTCACCCGGGACCTGCCAGGGTTGGCGCTGCCGGACCTGACGGCGCTGCTCGCCCTGACCGGACGGTGGCCGTTGCTGATCAGTCTGGTCAACGGCGTGCTGCGGCACCGGGTGGCACCGCACCAGCTGATCGATCAACTGGGCGCGTACGGATGGGTGGCGCTCGACCTCGCCGTGCCCGGCGAGCGGGAACGCGCTGTGGAGGGGACCGCGGAGGCAGCCCTGGAGCTGCTGACCGAGTCGGATCGGCGGCGCCTGCTGGAGCTCGGGATCTTTCCCGGGGCCGAGCCGATCCCGGACGCGATGACCGATCTGCTCTGGGCCGGGACGGGGGAGCTCAACGCCGGTGAAGCGGCCGGGTTGCGCGCCACGTACGCCCGGCTGGGCCTGGTGAAACCGACCGCGGACGGGCTGCGCGTGGCGGGGGTGCTCCGGGCGTACCTCCGCAATCGGCTCCTCGACCCGGAGATCGCGCAGGTGAACCGCCGCCTGCTGGAGATGGCCCGGCCGCGCAGCGGCGGGCCGTGGTGGACGCTGCCCGCCACCGAGCGCCATCTGTGGCGGCATCTCGCCTTTCACCTGCGGGAAGCCGGTTGGTGGGACGAGTTGTTCGCCACCGTGACCGACCTGCGGCGGCTGGCCCGGCAGATCCCGATGCTCGGTGTCGCGGCCGCGGTGGCCGATCTGGATCGGGTGCCGGATCCGCGCGCCGGTGCGCTGCGTGCCCGGCTCTCCCGTGGCGCCTCACTCTTCGCACCGATCGAGCCCGCGGACGCACTGGCCGACGTGCTGCTCGCCCGGCTCTCCGGAGCGCCCGAACTCGCTGCCGGCGTGACCGAATTTGCCGCCGCACAGCGGGGCCGGGCCGGACTCACCGCGCGCTGGCCGCTGCCCGACGTCGGACCGGACAGCCTGACCCGGGTGATCGGCGGTGGCCCCGGCTGGCTCGACGCCGTCGCGGTCGCCACCGGCTGGATCGCGACCGGCGGCGCCAGCGGCGTGATCACCCTGCACGATCCGGCGTCCGGTGACGTGCTCGCCCGGTTGACCGGGCACCCCGGGGCGATCAAGGCGCTCGCCGCGACATATGACGGAGCGTCACTGATCTCCGCGGGTGCCGACGGCACGCTGCGGCTGTGGGACGTGGACCGCCGGCAGGAGCGGACCCTGTGGACGACGTCCGGCGAGATCCTGGGCTGCGCGGCGGCCCCGGCCAGCCACCGGATCGCGGCGGTGAGCGCCGCGGGGGAGCTGATCGTCCTCGATGTGGCCGGGAACTGGCGGATTCTCGGCCATCGGGGCGGCGAACGGCTGGTCGGCTGCACGTTCTACGACGACGACCGGGTGCTGACGGCCAGTGACGAAGGCGCGGTGGTCGGCCACGATCTGCGCAGCGGACGCCGGAAAGTCCTGGTCATGGCGGGAAAGGACCTGGTCGCCGGGCTGGCGGCCGGGCCGTCCTGGGTGGCGCTCGGCGGCGTGGACGGGACGATCCGGATCCAGCCGATCCGCGGTGGCGGCGAGACGGTCACCGTCCGTGGACATCAGGGGTGTGTGAGCACGATCGTCGCCTTCGGCGACCGGATCATCTCCGGCGGCGAGGACGGCACGATCCGGATGATTGACCGGTACGGGGCGCAGGTCGCCGTGGTGCGAGCCCATCCGGGATGGGTGACCGGGTGCGTGATCGGGCCCGACCGGCGCACGCTGATGACCACCGGCAGTGACGGAACCGTCCGGGTGTGGGATCTTCCGCGGCTCGGCCAGGAGACCGTCGGCGGACCGGTGGACTGGGTGGACAGCTGTGCGGTGGCACCGTCCGGGACATCGCTGATCAGCGGCGGCCGCGACGGTGTGGTGCGCAGGTGGGAGATCGGCGGAGGCGGCGGCGCCGTGCTGTGGGCGGGAGAGGAGCCGATCCGGCGGTGCGTGGTCGGCCCTTGCGGATCGTGGATCGCGGCGGCGTCGCCATCCCGGACGATCCTGCTCCGCGAACCCTCCTCTTCGCCGGCCGACGGATGGGAGGTCGAGGAACTTCCCGGTGCGCTCGGCTGCGCCGCGGCCCCGGACCAGGACCTGCTCGCGTGGTGGGACGACCAGGGCGCAGTCACCGTCCGGTCGGTCGCCGGCGGTGAACCGCTGCACCGGACCTGCGACAGTCCGATCCGGGCCGCCGCCTTCCTGCCCGGTCACCGGCTCATCCTCGCCGGAGCCGGCGGCGAACTCGCCGTCTGGCAGTGCCGGAAGAACCGGCTGCGGCCGCTGCTCCCCTCGCGTCGTGCCGAGGTCCGGGCGATCCACGTGGTCCGGGACCGGATCACGGTGATCGACGCCTCCGGCGTCGCCTGCTTCGATGTACGCACGCTGCGCCGCACCGGGTGCGCCGCATTCGCCGAGACCGCGGTGACCCACGGCGCCGTTTCGGCCGACGGGAGCTGGCTCGCCACCACCAGCCAGGACGGTGAACTGCGGATCCGCCCGCTGACCGGCGACCTGCAGCCGGTCGCGGCGATGCGGGTGGACGGCGCGCTGCACGAATGCGCCTGGGGCGGCGACTCCCTGGACCTGTTCGCGGCCGGCCGGCGCGGCATGTACGCCTTCACCTTCCGCCCACCACGCCCGGCGCCGTAGCGCTCAGGAAGCGGTGAGCGCGGAGAGCGCCGCGTCGAAGATCTCATGGTGGCGGCTGACGTCGTCCAGCGTGGTCTCCGGGCACATCAGCGCCATATTGTGGAACGGGGTCAGCAGAATGCCGCGGTTCGCCAGATAGACGTGCAGGAAGTCCTCCAGCTCGGCATCCGCGCCGGCCGCCGACTCGGTGCCGGTGCGCGGTGCCGGGTCGGCGAACCGATATTCCACCCGGGCGCCGAGACGGCTCACCGACCAGGGCAGACGGTGCGCAGAGACGATTTTCTGAACGCCGTCGGCGAAGGCGGTCGCCGTGGCGGTCATGGTGGCGAAAGCGCCCTCGGTCAGTACCTCCTCCAGCGTGGCGCGGGTGGCCGCCATCGACACCGGATTGCCGGCCAGGGTGCCGCCGACCCCGCCCATGTCGACCAGGTCGAGGTCGGCGCGACCGAGAAGCGCGTCGGCCAGCTCGGCCGACAGACCGTAGGCGCCGACCGGCACGCCGCCCCCGATCGCCTTGCCGATGGTCAGCACGTCGGGCGCGAGATCCCAGGCCCGGGTCGCGCCGCCCGGCCCGGCCGAGAAGGTGTGCGTCTCGTCGTTGACCAGATAGGTCCCGTATCGGCGGGTCAGCTCGCGGACCCCGGCCAGATAGCCCGGCTCGGGCAGCACGATGCCGATGTTGGTCAGCGCGGGCTCCATCAGCACCGCCGCGACATCGCCGTGCGCCAGCTCGCGCTCCAGGCCGGCCAGGTCGTTGAACTCGGCGACCCGGCTGGTCTCGGTCACGTCGACCGGCGCGCCGACGTTGCCCTCGCGGCTGCGGCCACGCCCGTCGGGGCCGACGACGATCAGCGACTCGTCGACCGACCCGTGGTAGCAGTAGCTGTTGACCAGGATCTTGGACCGGCCGGTGACGGCGCGCAGCAACCGGATCGCCCACCGGTTCGCGTCGGTCGCGGTCAGCGCGAAGCTCCAGAACGGCAGGCCGAACCGGGAGGCCAGCTCGGCGCCGACGGCGGCGGCGTCCTCGGTCGGCAGCATCGTCGTGGCGCCGCCCAACTCGCCCAGCCGCCGGGTGACCGCGGCGACCACCGGGGCCGGCGAGTGGCCGGCCATCGCCCCGGTGTCACCCAGGCAGAAGTCGAGGAAATCGTTGCCGTCGACGTCGGTCAGCCGGTTGCCCCGCGCGGTCTTGAGATAGACCGGGAAGCCGGCCGCGGACTTGTTCATCCAGGTCATCGGGACGCGGCCGAACAGGTGGTCGGCCCGCCCGTAAGCCGCCGCGGACCGCGGATGCCGCTCGGCGAAAGCGGCCCGCTCGCGCTCGGCGAGCTTGCTGAGGCGTGCCCGATCGACGCCGGAATCCGTTGGCATGCGGCGACCCTACCAGGGCTTTCTGCGGTCGAGCGTAGCCAAAAGTATCGTTTCCGTGCAGGCGCACCCGGCGAGATTACCGGTCAGCCGTCGGCCGCCTTCAGCACCGTGATCGCACCGTCCCGCCCCGCGGTCACGTACAGCCGCAGGCCGTCCGGCGACAGACCCACCACCCGCGGGCTGTCCCCGACCGGGATCGTGGCGGCCACCTTCCGCGCGGGGAGATCCAGCACCGACAGGGTGTCCGAGCCCTCGTTCACCACGTAGGCGTGCGCACCGTCCGCCGACACCAGCACCGCCTGCGGCAGTTTCCCCACCTGATAACGCTGAGTCAGCTTCAGCGTCCTCGTGTCATAGGTCTCCACG
Organism: Actinoplanes sp. SE50/110; assembly: GCF_900119315.1. Lineage (NCBI taxonomy): Bacteria > Bacillati > Actinomycetota > Actinomycetes > Micromonosporales > Micromonosporaceae > Actinoplanes > Actinoplanes sp. SE50/110. Next base: position 2,518,286 of record NZ_LT827010.1, read on the forward strand.
GTGTCGACGTCATAGTTGGTGACCACCACGGTGCCGCCGTCCGGGGTGACCGCCAGGCTGTGCGGCGACCGGCCGACCGTGATGGTGTTCAGCACCGCCAACGACGCCGTGTCGACCACCGACACCCGGCTCGACTCGTGATCCGAGGTGAACGCGCGCGACCCGTCCGGCGTGAAAGCGATCCAGTGCGGATTCGGCGGCACGCTGATCTGCGACAACCGGGCCAGCGTCGTCCCGTCGTAGATCTCCACCCGGGCCCCGTTGTGGATCGGCAGCCAGACCCGCCCGTCCGCGGCGACAGCCGGCTGGAACGGCCGTGGCCCCGTCTTCACCGACGTGATCACGCTGCGCTTCGCCGTGTCGATCACCGCGAGCCCGTTGGCGCTGAAATCGTTCTCGAACATCGAGACGTAGAGCTTCGCACCGTCCTTCGACAGGGTCAGGAAACGCGGCGTGTTCGGTACGTCGACCGGCTGCGCCTTCCCACTCGCGGCATCGACGACGAAAACCTGCTTGGCGCCCTGATCCGCGACGAACAGCGTCTTGCTGTCCGACGAGACGACGACACCCTCCGGCTCCCGGCCGACCCCCTTGATCGTGTTCAGCACGACCGGGGTGCCGAGACTCGCCGGCGCCGGGGTCGTCGTGGCCGGTCCGGTCGCCTGCCCCGACGGCGGCGTGCCGGTCAGCGTCTGAGCCACCGTCGGCGGCGGGGCGGCCTGCTCCCGACCGCGGCCCGCGGCGTACCGGATGCCGAGATACGCACCGGCCGCGAGAAGCAGAGCAAGAACAAGGATCCCCGCGACGCGCAGGCGCCGCTTCTCCTGCGGAGGATTATTGGCGTACGCCGGATCGCCACCCGCCGCGGGCGACGCTACGCCGGGCTGCTGCCATCCGGGAGCGGCCGGCCACCCGGCGGGCGAGGTCGGCCATGCCGGATTGGCGGGGGCGGCGGTCTGCGCCTGCTGCCATCCGCTCGGGGACTGGACGCCACCCCAGGCCGTGGTCTCCGAGCCGCTGTGGGGGCCGGAGACTCCGGGAGCATCAGCCGGACCTGTTCCGGAAGGGGGTGCCGGCGGGGAGCCGGGGCCGGCCGGTCCGCGACCAGCGGCGCCGGCAATTCCCGCACCGGGAATGCCGGCCTGTCCGGGACCTGCGGCGCCGGCAATTCCCGCACCGGGAATGCCGGCCTGTCCGGGACCTGCGGCGCCGGCAATTCCCGCACCGGGAATGCCGGCCTGTCCGGGACCTGCGGCGCCGGCTGTTGCGGCGCCGGGAATGCCGGCTCGTCCGGGGCCGGGAGCACCGATGGGTCCATGGCCGGGAGCACCGGTCGGTCCATGGCCGGGGGTGTCGGCTGTCGAGGGCCAGTCGTTCGGGCCGATCCAGCTTACGCGCGACGAGGATCCGCCCGGGCCGACGCCACTCGCTGGGGCGGTCGACGGTGCTGCAGAGGGATGTGGGGGTGGGGGCCAGGTGGGCGGTTCCGGTGGGGTGGCTTGATCTGCCGCGGCGGCTTGACCCGGCCACTGTGGGCCAGTCGGGACCGGGGACTCTGGCCGGTGGGGGACTGCCGGGTCGGTCGCCGGATCGGTGGATCGGGGCCAGCCACCGGCTGCGGCTGCGGCGGAACCCGCCTCCCAGGAGACGGTTGTGCGGTCGCTCTGCTCATGCGGGGTGCCGCGGGACGGCCAGGACTGGCCGGGAACGGCGGTGCCCGGCCATGGGCCGGCGGGATCGGAGGTGCCCGGCCACGGGCCGGCAGGATCGGAGGACTGCTGGGCCTGGCCGGCAGCGGTCGTCCAGTGTTCGGCGGGGGTGGCGGAGTCGGCGGAGTCGGCGGGGCCGACGGATTCGGGGGGAGCGGCGGAATCGGAGGGGTTGGCGGGGGCCTGCTGCCAGCCGAAACCGGGCTGCTGCGCGTAGAACGCGCCGCGGCCGGAGGGCTGGTCGCCGGGCCAGGGGCCGGCAGGCGACAACGTCGGTGTCACCGGTGATCCCGGTGTTGCGGGGTCAGGTACTACCGGGTCGGGGGCCGCCGGGGTGTCGCCGTTGGCTGTTGGGGGTGTCGCTGGTGCGGCGCCCTTCGATGCTGGTTGTTCTTGGCGGCTGTGGGGCAGCGTCCCCGGGTTCTGGTCCGGCGCGATCGGCTGCTCCTGGACGGGGGGATCGCTGGGGGAGGACTGTGTGTTCAGCCAAGCGCCTACGAAACCGCCGGCTGCGGCCGCGGCTACGGCGGCGGATCGGTTACCGGTGGTGTGCTGCTCGGCCGGGGCGGGCGGGGTGCTCGGCGTATCCGCGATGTCCGCTGCGCGTGGGGTGCTCCGGTCGTCAACCGCGGCGGGGCTGTCAACCGCGGCGGGGCTGTCAACCGCGGCGGGGCTGTCAACCGCGGCGCGGCTGTCAACCGCGGCGCGGCTGTCGAGCCCGGCGGGGCTGTCAGGCGCGCTCGGGCTGTCAACCTCAGCTGGGTTGTCGACCGGATCCGGGTCGGCGGCTGGATCCGGGGGCCATGCCTGTGTTTCGGCGCCGGAGCTGAGGCGGAGCGCTTCCGGATCGCTCGGGGGTGTGGCTTCGCGGGCGCTGGAATCGGCAGGCGACTCGGTTCGGTGGTCGATCACGTCGTCTTCGGCCTGGGGTGGGCCGGACTCCTCGGGCGCCGGATGGTTCGGCGTAACGGGATCTGTCAGAGGGGCGACCTGATCCACACCGGAGTCGCTGGGGCTGGTCGAGGCGGCGTCGGACCAGGCGGGCGTGACATCGGACCAGACGGGAGCAGGAACAGAAGAAGGAGTGGGACCGGGAACCGGGGCGGGAGCAGGAGAAGGAGCCGGGGACTCGGGGCGAGAGGTGGAAGGTCCGGGCGGGTGGATCGGGGCTTCAAGCGTTGAGGGGAGAGCGTCGGCGACAGGTGCCGGGGTGGTGTCGGCCTGCATGGCGGTGAGGGAGCCCGGCCATGGGACGTGGCTCTCCGTCTGGGTGGACGGCTCGGCAGGGGAACCGGGCCAGATTTCGGCCGGGTGGATTCCAGCCGGGTGGATTTCGGCCGGGGGAGTGGCGGCCGGGGAGGGCGCGGACGCTGAAAGGGGGCTGGCCGGCTCGGGAGTGCGGGTCGGTGTGGCGTCGTGGTCGGGACGACGCTGCGAAGGGGGCTGGGCCGAGGGCCGGGTGGTGGGGACGGTCGGGGAGGTGCGTTCCGGCTGCTGACCGGCGCCGGGGGACTGCGCCCACCACGTGCCGCTCGGGTGGGACGGGTCTTCGGTGGTGCCGGTGGACCATGGGGCGGCGGGGCGACTCGGGGCGCCGGACCACGGGCCCTGCGAAATCTGCGGACGGGACTGCGGATGGGCGGCCGGCGGCGAGGTCAGGGCACTCGTCGTCTGGTCATGCGCGCCGGAGGCCGGGGCGCGGTCGGTGTTCTGATCCGGGGCACCGGAAGTGGGGAGCGGGCTGGTGACCTGGTCGTGGGAGCCGGGTGCGGAGGGCGGGCCGACGACCCGGTGGTGAGGGCTGGCGTCGGGCAGCCAGGCGGGTGCGGTCGGCCACGGATCCGCCGGCCGGGCCGGGGGCGGGGTCGTCGAGGTGGGGGCGTCAGGCCAGGGGTCGACCGGAGCGCTGAACGGCGGCTGGCCCGCCGGGGCCCCGGACGTGGGCCGTACGCCGTTGCCGCCGGCCCAGCGAGGCGGTGGTGCAGGCAGCGTCGGTTCGAGGGCGGTGCCACCCTGCCCGGTGGCATCGGATTGACCGGATCGAGCAGCGGCGCCGGATTGAGCCCCGCTGCCGGATTCAGCGGTGGCGCCGGGATGAGAGACAGCGCCGGGGTGAAGGGCGGCGCCGGGCTGGGAGGCGGCGCCGGGCTGGGAGGCGGCGCCGGGCTGGGAGGCGGCGCCGGGCTGGGAGGCGGCGCCGGGCTGGGAGGCGGCGCCGGGCTGGGAAGTGGCGCCGGGCTGGGAAGTGGCGCCGGGGTGAGGGGCAGCGCCGGGTAGGGCGGGTCCGGGCTGAGGGGCGGTGCCCGGTTTCGGGAGGGCCGAGGTCTCCGGGGTGACCTCGCCGGTCACGGACAGGTGGGCGACGCCGGTGGGGCCGTCGATGGTGACGGAGCCGGTCAGGGAGGACCGGCCGGGGCGCCAGGTGACCTGGAGGTGCGAGCCGTCCAGGACCGCTTGCAGGCCGTCGCCGGTGGTGGTCACGGTGGAGGTGGCCACCAGGGGCGGGGCGGTCAGCGGGACCCGGGCGGTCTGCGCGGGACCGCCGGGAAGCGTCTGGCCGAAAGTGATCTGGGGGTCGGGGACTCGCAGGGAGGTGCGGCGCAGGGCGGCGGTGGCGGCGGCGGCGACCCGGTCGCTGCCGGTGGCGAGGCGGGACAGGGTGGTGCGGGCCTGGGCGGCCTGCGGGAGGTCGGGGCCGGCGGCCGCCGCGGCCAGTTCGGCGATCAGGGCCATCTGGTCGCTGCCCGGCTTGCGGACCTTCGACAGGTAGGGCTGGCGACCGGTGCCGAACGTCCAGTGGCGGACGGACGGGTCGCGTTCGCGCAGGTGGTCGATGACCTCGTCGATGCCGGTGTAGCCGTCGCGGTTGCGGTCGGCGGCGCCGCCGCGGAGGCCGTCGGCGAGCAGGCCGGCGAAAGTGGGGGGTTCGGGGCGGGCGTCGGCGGTGAGCAGGACGCGGCTGCGGTTGTCGGCGGCGTGGGCGGCCGGGAAGTAGGCGCCGGCGTCGACCGGGCCGCCGGTGCGGCCGTCCAGGATGATCACGACCTGACCGGCGTGACTGCGGTGGATCAGCGCGTCCAGGCGGGTCACGTCGACGGCGGTGTCGGCGGGACGCTGCATCACCGTGTCGGGGGTGGCCAGGTACAGGCCGCCGCCCGGGCCGGACAGCAAGATGCCGCGGAAGTAGACGAGCAGACAGTCGTCGGGGGTGCGGTTGTCGGCGACGGCCTGCAGGCGCTGATAGACGTCCCACGTCTCCGGGTCCTGCAGGAACTCCACGTCGAAGCCGCCGAGACCGGGATCGGCCAGCACGGCGGCGAGACCCCGCACGTCCGCTGACGGCACCGAATACCGGCGCAGGACGGGATCGTCGTGGTGTTCGACCGTCACCACGACCGCCAGACGTCGCCCGCTCATCGCATCACCCTTGGTCCATGGTGCGACGGGAAGAGCCGAGCCGGAACCCCTGGAAGATTACGAACTGTCCGCGGTCGATGACCTTCGGTTGTTGATCTTTGTCGGATTCCGGCCGGTGTGCGGCGATCTAGCAGGTCCGATGTGGTCTTGGACGGCGTGCGGGGCGGGACGGGCGCGGTGTGCCGATTTCACCGGATCCGGTGTGTCGGAGATCCGTCAGCCGCGTCAGACCGTGACGTCGAGGCTGCGGCCGTACGGCAGGCCGGTCACGGCCGCCGTGTCCGCGGACGCCCGGGACCCGGCCGGCGCGGACGCCGGGGCGGCCGCGGACGATCGTGACGGAACCGGCGCGGACGACGCGACCGCCGCGGACGACCGCTGGCTGTCGGCGGACGACCGTTCGCTCGCGATCGCGGCGCTCTCCGCCTGCACGGCGGTGGAGGCGACCTTGCCGGCGGTCACCGTGCGGACGCCCTCGATCCGGGCGACCTCGGCCTCGGCGGCGGCGACGGCGGCCCGGTCGGTGTTGATGGTCTGCGGGCTCGCCTGCACCGGGATCAGGTCGGCGGCGAGCTGGCGGCGGTACGTCTGCAGGCGCGTCCACGCGGCCTGGCGGTCGGACGAAGTCGAAGACGCGGTGGCGGTAGCGGTGATCGCGGCCATCGGGAGCTCCTAGAAACGTGCTGGCAACCGGACGGCCCCTCACATCGGCGGGGTCACTCCCGAGTTGCTACTTCTGCCGCATCAAGTTTTGGTGACCTGGGCGACAGCCGCGGTCCGGCCTCCCGGGGAGGCCGGACCGGAGGGTTCAGCCGGCGACGGTCAGCTCGCGGGCCTTGTCGGCCCAGGTGGCCAGGCTGGCGGAGCCGCGCATGCCGGCGGCGTTGACCGCCTTCTTCAGATCGGTCACATCAGAATCGGCGAGCTTGGCGTACGTCGTGATCCCGGCCGCCGCGAGCGCCATGGCGACCTTCGGGCCGATGCCGGGAATCCTGGTCAGGTCGTCCGGCTGGTGAACCGGGGCCGGAACGCCGATGGTGTCCTCGATCGGGGCCGGCGCGTCGATCGGCGCCGGGTCCTCGGACGGCTCGATGATCGGGGACGCCTCCTCGGCCTCCTCCGCGATCGGCTCGTCGATGAACTCCTCCGCGGAGATCGGCTCGTCGGTGGCGACCGGCTCGTCGGCCACGACCGGTTCAGCGGCGGCGACGGGTTCAGCGGCGGCGACCGGTTCAGCGGCGGCGACCGGTTCAGCGGCGGCGACCGGTTCAGCGGCGGCGACCGGTTCAGCGGCGGCGACCGGTTCAGCGGCGGCGACCGGTTCAGCGGCGGCGACCGGTTCAGCGGCGGCGACCGGTTCAGCGGCGGCGACCGGCTCAGCGGCGACGATCGGCTCGTCGACCGCGGCCGGCTCAGCCGCGGCAGCCGGCTCCTCGACAGCGACCGGCTCGACGACGACGGCCTCGATCACGACGGTCTCGGCACCCGGCTCGGCGACCTCCGCCTCAGCCTCGACCGGCTCGACGACAGCCGTCTCGGCCACGTCGAAGCGCTCGGTGCCGGCCTCGGCGGCGGGCTCGATGACAGCGGTCTCGGCGGTCGACGAAACGGAGCTCGACGAAAGGGAGGCCGGCGAAACGGAGGCCGGGGAAACGGCGGTCGGCGAAACGGAGGGTGAGGTGGTGGGCGCGGTCTCGGTGGCGGCAGCCGGCGTGACCACCGCGGGAGCCGTCGCGGCCCCGAGCGAGCGTCCACGGATGAACCATCCAGCTATCAGGCCGACCACGACCCCGGCCACAAGGGAGAAAAATGCTGCCATATCGGGCCTCCGGGCGGGAGATGAGGGTGCATGTGGTAGCGCGCAGCTTCGCACATCACCATGCGTAGCCACGCGCAGGGTGCCCACTCGTCCACGAAAGGGCCCGGCTCACCGCGTACACAGGCAAGGGCAAGCGGTGGCCACGCTCCGGCGGAGCGTGACCACCGCATGGTTCTTACGGAGCGGCCGGGTAGTCGTTCACGTAGACCGGCACGCCGACCTTCGTGGTGTCCGCCGCCGCACCCACGCCGTTGACGACATGGTCGATCACGCCGGCGCTCAGGTTCACCGTCATGATGTGGTGCAGGTGGACGCCCGGGGTCTGCGGCGCCTCGAACCCGTTCGCGGTGTGGATCGTGGGGTTGTTCTGATTGAACACGTACACGCCCGCGCCGTACAGGTGGTGGGTCTTGACCCGGTTGCCGATCTTGTAACCGGCGTAGCCCTGGACCGGGCCGTTCATCCAGTCCGCCTGGGTCGGCGGGTCGTACGGCAGCTCGTTCTGGTAGAGCACGGTGGTGCCGCCGTTGCCGTTCCACACGGTGTTGTACTTCTGGAAGTGCTCGACGAACAGGCCGGTCGCGGTCACGTCGTTCCCGTTGATCACCGCGCCGTAGGTGCCGATGTTGGTGTTCCACCGCTCGGTGTCGCCGCCGGTGAAGCCCTCGACGCCGTGGTCGGCGCGCCACACCCAGGTGTGGTCGATCAGCACGTGGTCGCTGTTCACCTCGAGCGCGGTGCCGGCCTTGCCGACGTGCGGGCCGCCGACCCGGAAGTACACGTCCTGCAGGCTGGTCGGATTGTTCGCCGAGGTGAAGCCGAAGCCGTGGCCGCGGCCGACGCGCAGCAGCGCGGACGACCTGACGGTGCCGGCGTCGATGGTGAGCCCGGCGACGGTGACGCCGGGGACGTCCTCGACCTGCACCGGGGTGGCGCCCTTGACCGCGGTCAGGGTGGCGTGGCCGAGGCCGAGCACCACGGTGTTCGGCCGCCACACGTCGATGGTGCGGTCGATGTCGTAGACGCCCGGGGTGAACAGCAGGTTCTTGCCCAGGGCCAGGGCCAGGTTGATCTTGGCGACCGAGTCGCCCGGCTTGGCGATGTAGAAGTCGCTGAGCGGCAGGGTGCGCCCGGCCGAGGCCCAGGTGACGCCGGAGGTGTTCTTCTGCGTGGCGGGCACCTGCACCTGCCACCTGCCGTGCGCGTCGACGAACAGGTACGGCTTCTCCTTGCTGACCGGGGTGGTGGCCAGCGTGGTGTACGGCGGGTTCGGAAACGCCGACTCGTCGGGGGCGCCGACGACGCCGGAGAAGACCTGGTTCCACACGCCGTTGGACCAGTTGCCGACCTGGCTGTTGCGGGTCAGCCACTGCTGCTGCGACCCGTTGACGATGGTCTCCGCCCTGGTGTCGGCGATGAAACCACCGGAGGCGTACTGCGGGCCGGCGGTGCAGTAGTCCATCAGCGACAGGGTGCCGCCGGTGAACTGGGTGCGCCGCAGGGAGACGGCCTGGGAGACGGCCCAGAAGTTGGCCGTGCCCCGGCAGCCGTCCTGGCCCGCCCCGTTGATGTTGACGGTCAGGTTGCCCACGGTCCGCCAGAAGTTGACCAGGGCCAGGCAGTTGCTCGTGCCGCCGTTCTCCAGGCAGCGGTTGTACACCTCGACCTTGCCGTTGATCACGACATCGCCGGGGTTGGCGCCCAGGCCGGCCAGCTCGGTGTAGTAACCGACCTTGACCTGCAGCGGGTGCTCGGCGGTGCCATAGGTGCCCGGCTTGAAGAGGAAGGCGTACCGGTCGGTGCCCATCTCGTTGTCGACCTGCTTGGCGTTCGCGGCGTCCAGGGTGGCCTGGATGTCGGCGATCGGCTGGCTCGGGTCGAAGACGGTGACGTGTGGGCCGAGGTTGGGCACGGCGGATGTGGAATGTGCGGCGGCCGGCGAGGCCTGGGCCGTGACGGCCGTGAGGGCCAGGCCGAGCGCGAACGCTCCGGCGGTGGTCCGGCGCAGCGCGGTGCGCCGGCGGATGGTCGACATACGGAGGGACCCCTTCCGGAAACAAGATCGCAATGATCCAGGTCACGGAAGCAATCGGCGTACCTCCATGTCAAGAGCGGGGAAAAGGCATACGGCATCCAATGTGGGCAAGCCGCCCAGGTTCCGGAACCGAGAACCGAACAGACCGCCGGAACCGGTACCGGAATCGGTTTCACGTTACCGGCGAGCGGCGCTCAGGCGGCCTCGACCGCATAGATGACGATGTTGCTCCGATAGCTGCGACGGCTCCGGTCGAACGATCCCCCGCAGGTGATCAGGCGCAGCGCCGGGCCGCCCGTCGGCCCGTACACCTCGTCGCTCGGGAACGCCTTCTTCGGATAACTGGCGACCTTGACGACGGTGAAGGTCACGGTCGACCGGTCGCTGCGTCGGATCGTGAGGGTGTCGCCCGGCTTGAGCTCGCGCAACCGGTAGAAGACCGCCGCGCCGTCCCGCGCGGTGTCGACGTGGCCGACGACGACCGCGGGACCGGGCTCGCCCGGGGTGGGCGACCCGTCGTACCAGCCGGCCGGGGCGTCGGAGCGCAGCGGCGGCACGTCCAGGGTGCCGTCACCGCGCAGCCCGATCGGGGTGATCGGGGTGTGCACACCGATCGCCGGGATGTCCAGCGCGGTGGGTTGCGAGCGGTGCGTCCTCGACCTGGTGGGTGCCGGTGGCGCCGGCACGTCCTCCCAGGCCGGGGTGACGGCCGGCGGGTCGGGCAGCGCGTCGTCGGTGATCAGGCCGAGCACGGTGACGGTGGCCCCGAGCACTGCCAGCAGAACGGAGAAGACGGCGGCCCGACGGTTGCGGATCATCGAGCGCGGCCGAAGCCGAACCGGCCGGTGATCACCGCCGCGAGCAGCAGGAACGCGCCGCCGACCAGCAGTGCCAGGCGCCGGCCGTCGAGCCCGCTGCCGCCCCCGGCGTCGACGCCACCGGCCGGCGTCCGGTCGGGCTTGGAGCTGGGCCGGTGCGACGGCGACGCCGAGTGCGACGGCGAGGGCTTGGTCGTCGGATCGTCGGCGGTCGTCACGGTCTTCGGTGACAGCGTGCCCGGCGACGCCGAGGCTGACGCCGGCCGCGAGGCCGGCCCGGACACCGGTGGCAGCGTCTCGCTGCTGGCCGTCGTCGCCGGCCCCGCCGTGGTGCCGGCGCCCCCGTTCCGATCGCAGAACGACAGCGTCAGGGCGAGCAGGATCAGCAGGATCACCGCCGCGCCGAGGGCGACGAGCCAGTTCCGGCGTTGCGCGGCCGCGTGCTCGGCCATGGTGGTGACCTCCGTCCGGACGCCGGCCGCGCCGCGGGTGATCGTCGAGCGACGATCACCACGCTAGCCGCCGGTCCGGCGGCCCACGCCGTTCTATCCGTGATCGGTCACTTCGGACTCCCGCGACCCGGACGCGGCCGCTCGTGTCGATGGTCGTCAGGTACCCCGCTGCCCGGGTGTTCCATGCGTGCGCGACGGCCCTTGCTCGCTGTCCGATCCACGACCGGCGCGCTCAGCGCAGCACGGTGAGCACGATCAGGGCGACCAGGACGACGACGGCCAGGGTGCCCAGCAGCAGCGGATGCGTCAGCAGGCCGGTCGCGTGCTGGGCAGCCGGCCGTTTCTCCGGGTCGCCGGCCGGCGCCGGCATCCCGAAGCCGCTGAGCGGCGCGGCGGAGTCGACCGGCGGGATGGCGTAGTCGACGAGTTCGGCGGGCGGCGCCGGTAGAGCGCCACCCGCCGGTCCCGGTGCCACCGGCCGCGCCGCCGGGAACGCGGCCCCGGCCGACGCCGCCGAGTGCGCGAAGATCGCGGCCGCCTCCGGGTCGGGCGGCGCGACCGTGTGTGCCCCCGGCACCAGCGGCCCGGACGGCGCGGCCGCCGGGTAGTAGCCGCCCAGCCCCGCGGTCGGCGGCAGCACCGCCGGCCCGGGCTGCAGGTGGTCGGTCCACTGCTGGCCGTCCCACCATCGGGTCGCGGGCAGACCACTGGGGTCGGCGTACCATCCGGCGGGCTGCGCGGGGCTCGTCATCGGTGCGGGTCCTCGTTTCCGTTCCGGTCCAGGGACGGCCGCAACCATCGGGACCCGCCCGACGACCCTGAGGTCATGTCCGCTGGATCACACCGATTTCTGGTACGCCCGGAACGTCCGCGTGGACAGGAAGATCATCACCGCGGCCAGCGCGAGCAGCCATCCGCCGCGGCTGAGCACCACCCCCCAGTCGGGCGTGTCCCGCATCGCCGCCCGGGCGGCCGCCAGGCACCAGTTCACCGGGTTGAATTCCGCGATCCGCCGCATCCACGACGGCATCAGTGTCGCCGCCATGAACGCCGAGGACAGGAAGGTGAGCGGCAACAGCAGCAGGGTGTTGATCCCGATGATCGTCTCGCGTTGCCGGACCAGCATCCCGACCGTGTTCGAGAGCGCACTGAAGATCGTCCCGAGCAGCAGCGCGGTGACCAGCAGCACGACCAGGCCGGCCGCGCCGCCCGGGTAGCTCGCCCCGGCGGCCAGCCCGAGCAGGACGATCGCCGCCACCTGCACCGCGGTGGACAGCGCCTGCTCGACGACCAGCGCGTTCATGATGGCGCCGCGGGCGACCGGGGTGGTCAGCAGCCGGTTCATGGTGCCGCGCTCGATCTCCTCGAGCACCCCCATCCCGGACCACATGTTCGACGACACCGCGGTCATCGCGACCACACCGGGCACGATGTAGTCCAGGTACGACCCGCCGCCGAAGCCGGGCAGCTCCACCACCTTCCGGAACAGGTTGCCGAACAGCAACAGCCAGATGGCCGGCTGGATCAGCAGGATCACCACGAACGCCGGCTGCTTGATCAGCACCTTCAGCCGCCGGTTGGTCATCCACCAGGTGTGCGTCACCAGGGTCGTCATGCCGCGTACCTCCGTCCCGCGTGGCGCAGATACACGTCGTCCAGCGAGGGGCGGGCGACGGTCACCGTCGCGACGCCGATCCCGGCCGATTCGAGGGCGGCCAGGGCCGCCGGGACCGCCGCCGCGCCGTCGTCGGCCCGCGCGCTCAGCGTCCGCCCGTCCAGGGCGATGTCGCGCAGGCCGGCGACGTGCGCGATGGCCCGCCGCGCCTGCGGCTCATCCGGTGGCAGCGCCAATTGCAGATGTACGGCATCACCCCGCAACTCCCCCTTCAGACTCTCCGGGGTGCCCTCGGCCACGATCCGGCCGCCGTCGACGATGGCGAGCCGGTCGGCCAGCCGGTCGGCCTCGTCCAGGTAGTGCGTGGTGAGCAGGATGGCGATCGACTCGTCCGCGGCGAGCCGGCCGATCTCGGTCCACATCTCGGCGCGCCCCTCCGGGTCCAGCCCGGTGGTCGGCTCGTCGAGGAAGAGCACGCCGGGCCGGTGGATCAGGGCCAGGGCCACGTCGAGGCGGCGCTGCATGCCACCGGACCAGCCGCGGACCGCCCGGCCGGCGGCCTCGCCCAGACCGAAGCGCTCCAGGAGCTCGTCCACGCGCCGGGTGAGCTGCCCACCGCGTACGCCGAAGAGACGCCCTTGAAGCCGGAGGTTGTCCTTTCCGGTCGCCATCGGGTCGAGCGCGGAGCGCTGCGGGACGACGCCGATCGTGCGGCGCACCCGGTCGGGGTGGCGCAGCACGTCGTGCCCGGCCACGGTCGCGCCGCCGGAATCCGGCCGGGCCAGCGTGGTGAGGATCTTGACGGTGCTGGACTTGCCGGCGCCGTTCGGCCCGAGCAGGCCGAACACCTCGCCGGCGCGGACGGTGAGGGTGAGCCCGTCGAGGGCCCGCACCCCGCCGGGATAACTCTTGCGTAGTTCCTGTGCCGTCACGGCATCACTCATGGTGATCCTTCTCCAGATCGCCACGGGCCGTGTCCCGGTTATCCTTGTTGCTGCTACACGCCTCGGATGAGCCGGGCCGTTCCCGCGGCCGGTTGATGGGGCACGACCCCGGCCGGTGTTCCCGCACCGGCCGGGGCCGCTTTTCTCACGTCTCGGTGATCGTCATGAACTCCGAGAGATCAGTGGGCATCTCGCCGGTCCGATGGATCCGCCGCCAGGCGGCGAGACCGGCCATGGTGCCCTCGCGCATCTCGGTCAGCAGCCCGGTCAGCCAGGTGACCTCGGCGTCCCGGATCGCCATCCGATACTCCGCCTCGACCAGGAACAGCCGGGGGACCACCGCGCGGTTGCCGTCGAGGTCGGCCCGCATCCGATCGTTCTCCATCGCGAGGGTGGCGAGGCGCTGCTCGAGCAGCGTGATCACCTCGTCCGGCGGGAGCACGCCGAGCACCGAGAGCGCCGCCTGCAGCTTCGGAAACTCCCGTGCGGGAGTGCCGACCAGCTCGCGCATCCAGTCGGTCAGCTCGGCGCGGCCGTTCCCGGTCAGCCGATACACCGTGCGCTCGGGCCGACGGCCGTCCCGGACCGTCTCCGCCGCCTCGATGAAGCCGTGCTTCTCCAGGTTCTGCACGACCGTGTAGAGCGATCCCCATTGGATCTTGATGTCCTGATCCTTGCCGAACTCCTTGAGCCGGGCGGCCATCTCGTAGGGGTGCATCGGCTCGATGCTCAGCGTCGCCAGGATGTGCAACCCGAGGAGGTTGCCCACCTTGCGCCGCTTCGCCATCTCGCTCCTCGTGGTGTGAATGCTCGCTACCGAGTATTACGCACCCGAGCAACAAAACGGAAGGCCCCCGCCGGGGGGCCTTCCGTTTCCGGATCCTCGATCTCAGGCCAGGGCCGGCTTCCGGTTGATCCGGATGACCGGGGTGAGCAGCAGCAGTCCGCAGGCCACCTGCTCCAGCCTGAACCAGAGCGGGAACATCCCGGGCAGCGCCGCGATCACCACGATCGCGACCAGCATGATCGCCGTGACGATCCGCAGCCGCAGCAGCGCCCCGCGGCTGCCGCGCAGCGCCCGCACCGACAGGTGGAGCGAGATCAGCGACGCCAGCGCGACGAGCGAGGCCCGCACCCCGACCGCGTCGGTGACGTAGTGCGTGTCGCGCAGGGCGACGATCGCGCCCAGCGTCGAGAAGCTGAGTGCCACGTAGCAACCCATGAACCGAACGACCTTGCGCATCCCGGCGCCCCCATCCCGTTGCCGCATCGACACCGGGAGCATCGCCGCCGCGCGGGTCGCCGAGCCTCGCCCGGTCTCCCGAGCGTGCGGTGGAGAGCGCGGTCAGCCGATCGGTGGAACGCATCTCCATCGGTGAATGGCTAGTCTGCGGAGATCGTCCGGGCGAACCATCGCCGGCAGGACGATTTCGACAACGGAAGGCAAGGGATGCGAAAAATCCTGGCGGCCACCGTCGCCGCCTCGGTCGGCCTGCTCGTCGGCGCCGGCACGATCCCGGTCGCCGCCGTGGCGCACAGCGGCCACGACGACGGCTACACCCCGCCGCCGATCGACTGGGGCACCTGCACCCGGGCGAGCCTCAAGGCGCGCAACGCCCAGTGCGGCTTTCTCACCGTTCCGCTGGACTACGCGAAACCGAACGGCACCAAGATCAAGATTGCGGTGTCCCGGATCAACCACAAGTCGGCCGACGCGCAGTACCAGGGCGTCATGCTGACCAACCCGGGTGGCCCCGGCGGCAGTGGTCTCGGTCTGCCGGTGATCGGCGAGTCGGTGCCGGACCACGCCGGCGACTACTACGACTGGATCGGCTTCGACCCGCGCGGCGTCGGCTCCAGCGTGCCGGCCCTGTCCTGCGACGTGAACTACGCCGGCTACAACCGGCCGTACTACGTGCCGGTCACCCGGTCGCTGGAGAAGACCTGGCTGAAGAAGGCCGCGGGCTACGCGAAGGCGTGTGACCGGGCCGGCGGCGCGCTGCTCGACCACGTCAAGACCACCGACTCGGTGGCCGACATGGAGAGCCTGCGCAAGGCGCTGGGCCAGCGCCAGATCAACTACTACGGCTTCTCGTACGGGACGTACCTGGGCCAGGTCTACGCGACCCTGCACCCGGACCGGGTGCGCCGGGCCGTCTTCGACGGTGTGGTCGACCCGCGGGGCGTCTGGTACGACGCCAACCTCGACCAGGACATCCAGTTCGACAAGAACATGGACGTCTACTTCACCTGGATCGCCAAGTACGACGCGGTCTACCACCTGGGCGTCACCGGCAAGGCGGTGAAGAAGAAGTACTACTCGGTCCTGCAACAGCTCCGCAAGGCGCCGGCGGCCGGCAAGATCGGCCCGGACGAGTGGAACGACATCTTCGTCTCGGCCGGCTACTACGTCTACGGCTGGCGGGACGTCGCCGACGCGTTCGCGGCCTGGGTCAACGACAAGGACCCGAGCCTGCTGCTGGCCAGCTACAGCGAGCCGGGCGCGCCGGGCGCCGACAACAACTACGCGATGTACCTGGCCACCCAGTGCAGCGACGTGAAGTGGCCGACCAAC
Organism: Actinoplanes sp. SE50/110; assembly: GCF_900119315.1. Classification (NCBI taxonomy): domain Bacteria; kingdom Bacillati; phylum Actinomycetota; class Actinomycetes; order Micromonosporales; family Micromonosporaceae; genus Actinoplanes; species Actinoplanes sp. SE50/110. The sequence continues at coordinate 2,533,670 of NZ_LT827010.1, forward strand.
TGGTCAAAGTGGCAGAAGGACAACTGGACGATCTACTCCCGGTACCCGTTCATCACCTGGAACAACGCCTGGTACAACGCGCCCTGCACCACCTGGGGCGCCAAGCCGGGCACCCCGGTGCGGATCAACGGTGCGAAGGCTCCATCGGTCCTGCTGATCAGCGAGACCGACGACGCCGCCACGCCGTACTCCGGAGCCCTGCAGGTGCGTAAGCTCTTCCCGCGCTCGGTGCTGATCGAGGGCGTCGGCGGCACCACGCACGCCGGCTCGCTCAGCGGGGTGGCCTGCACCGACGACACCGTCGCCGCCTACCTGGCGACCGGTGCGCTGCCGTCGCGGGTGCACGGCAACCGGTCCGACAAGCAGTGCCAGCCGGTGCCGCAGCCGGACCCGACCGCGGTTTCCGCGCTCAGCAAGAAGAGCGCGGCCACCGCGGACACCGCCCGTGACGTGATTCGCGCGGCGGTCGGCCGCTGAATCGGCGCCGGGGTCCGGGAGCATGCCCCGGACCCCGGCGTCAGGCGTTCTTCTTCGCCAGCTGGATCTGCTCGTACACGTGGGCGCGCAGCTCGATGAACCGCGGATCGGCCCGGGTGTGCAGCTGATCGCGGTCGGTCGGCAGGTCCACCACCAGCTCGTCCTGCACCACGGTCGGCGACGACGACAGCATCACCACGCGCTGCCCCAGGTACACCGCCTCGTCGATGTCGTGGGTCACGAACAGCACCGTCACCCCGAGCCGCTGCCACAGCGACCGGACCAGATCCTCCAGATCGGCCCGGGTCTGCGCGTCGACCGCCGCGAACGGCTCGTCCATCAGCAGCGTCTCCGGCTCGTAGGCGACCGCCCGCGCGATCGCCACCCGCTGCTGCATGCCACCGGACAGCTGCCACGGATACGCCGTCGCGGTCCCGCCCAAACCGACCGCGTCCAGCGACGACTCGACCAGCTCCCGGCGCCGCGCCCGGGCGACACCCTTCTGCCGCAGTGGCAGCTCGACGTTGTCCCGCACGCTCATCCAGGGGAACAGGCTGCGGCCGTACTCCTGGAAGACCACCGCCATCCCCGGCGGCGGCCCGGCCACCTCCCGGCCGCCCACCCGGACCTCGCCGGCGGTCGGCGTGAGCAGGCCGGAGACACAGCGCAGCAGCGTCGTCTTGCCGCAGCCGGACGGCCCGACCAGGCAGACCAGGTCACCGCCCTCGACGGTGAAGGTGAGATCGCGCAGCGCCTCCACCTCCCGGCCGCCCGACCTGTAGACCTTCCGCAGGCCCTTGACCTCCAGCATGCTGGCCCTCCTAACCGGCCCGGCGCCGCGCCGCGCGCAGCCCCTCGTACCACCGCAGCGCCCGCCGCTCGGCGAGCCGGAACAACAGCGACAACGCGAAGCCGAGCAGGCCGAGCAGGATGATCCCGCTCCACATCTCCGGGATCGCGAAACTGCGCTGGAACTGCACGATGGTGAAGCCCAGGCCGTTGCTGGACGCGAACATCTCGCTGATCACCATCAGGATGATCGCGATCGACAGCGCCTGGCGCAGACCGGCCGCGATCTGCGGGGACGCCGACGGCAGGATCACCCGGGTGAGCCCCGCCGGGCCGGTCACGCCGTAGGCGCGCGCGGTGTCCAGCACGACGCTGTCGGTGGCGCGCACCCCCTCGACCGTGTTGAGCAGGATCGGCCAGACACAGCCGGAGACGATCACGATCACCTTCATGCCGTTGCCGATCCCGGCGAACAGCATGATCACCGGGACCAGGACCGGCGGCGGGACGGCCCGGAAGAACTCCAGGGCCGGTTCCAGCACCGCCCGCAGCTTGCGGTTCAGGCCGATCGCGACGCCGAGACCGACCCCGATCACCGCGGCCAGCAGGAAGCCGGCGAGCAGCCGGACCAGGCTGGGGGCGACGTCGGTGCGCAGCCGGTCGAGGGTCCAGGTGTCGCCGAACGCCTGGAGGATCTGCCGCAGCGGCGGCGCGTAGTAGCTCCTGCTGTCGTCACTGAGCCAGAACCACCCGGCGAAGAGCAGAATCGGGAGGATCACGGCCAAAGACCACTTCTTGAGTACGCCCATCAGACGCCCGCCTCGCCTCTCACCGACTGGTGCCACGCCAGCAGGCGGCGCTCGCCGGTGCGCGTCAGTAGATTGATCAGCACGCCGAGCACGCCGGTGACCACGATCAGGGCGTACATGGTGGGCACCGCGTCGGAGTTCTGCGCGGTGGCGATCTCCTTGCCCAGCCCGGGGGCGCCGATCACCAGCTCGGCGGTGATCGCCAGGACCAGGGCCACCGAGGCGGCCAGCCGCACGCCGGTGAACACGTAGGGCAGCGCGGTCGGCCACAGCACGTGCCGCACCCGGCCCCACGCGGAGAACCGGAAACTGCGCGCGGTCTCCTCGGCGACCGGGTCGACGTCGGCCACCCCGTACAGCACCTGCACCAGCACCTGCCAGAACGCGGCGTAGCAGACCAGCAGCAGGGTGGAGCCCAGCCGGGTGCCGTAGAGCAGCACCGCGAGCGGGATCAGCGCGACCGACGGGATCGGCCGCAGGAACTCCACCGTGGACGCGGTCAGCGCGCGCAGCACCGGCACCGAGCCGATCAGCAGCCCGGCCAGCACCCCGGCGGCCACCGCGATCAGCAGGCCGGCCGCCCACGCGTACAGCGTGTCGCCCAGCGACTGCCAGAACGCCCCGGTGGCCACCTCGTCGGCGAGCGCGCCGGCGATCCGGCTGGCCGGCGGCAGGAACCGGTCGTTGACCAGGCCGAGCCGGGGCAGCAGCTCGACGATGAGGACCAACCCGGCCGGCCCGGCGAGGCCGAGCAGGACCGGGTTGCCACGGCGCGCGGACGTCACGGCAGGAGCTTGCCCAGGTCCGGAGCGGTGCTGAAGATGCCGTCCTGGGTACCGAGGTCGGCGATCGTCTGCACGGACGCCTTGTTGATCTCGGTGGGCCACTTCGGCAGGACCACGGCGGCGCGGATCTTCTCGTCGATCTTGGTGTAGGTGCCGAGGATCTGGCGCACCTGGTCCGGGTGGGCGTCGGCGTAGGTCAGCGACTCGTTGATCGCCTCGGTGAAGCGCTTCACCAGGTCGGGCTTGGAAGCGATCAGGTTCTGCGAGGTGAAGTACGCGGCGACGGTCAGGTCCGGGGCGGCGTCGACGTAGGTCGAGGCGATCTCCCGGCCGCCGGCCTGCTTGATCGTGGTGAGCTGCGGCTCGACCACCCAGGCGGCGTCGATCTGGCCGCCGTCCAGCGCGGCCGGCATGTTCGGGAACGGCATCTCGACGAACTGCAGCCTGCTCGGGTCGCCGCCGGCCTTGCGCACCGACTCGCGGGTGACCGTGTCGCCGATGTTCTTCAGGGTGTTGACCGAGATCTTTCTGCCCTCCAGGTCCTTGGCGGTCTTGATCGGGCTGCTGCCCTTGACCACCACGGCACCGAAGTCCTTGCCCTGCACACCGGTCGACGAGACGCCGGCCGCGACCACCTTGATCGGCAGGTTCTTGGTCTGCGCGATCATCAGCGAGGTCAGGTTGGAGAAGCCGAACTGGAACTGGCCGCTGACCACACCGGGCGTGATCGCCGCGCCGCCCTGGCCGGCCTCCAGCTTGAGCTCGATGTTGCGGGACTTGAAGAAGCCCTTCGACTGGCCCAGGTAGATCGGGGCGACGTCGACGATCGGGATGACGCCCACGGTCACGGTGTCCACACCCCCGGACGATCCGCCGGAGGAACTGGAGTCCTTGTCCGAGCCGCAGGCCGCGACCGTGCCGGCCACCAGCGCCAGTGCCAGGCCCGCGAGCAAACGCCGCCGCATATCTGTTCCTCCGTAGATGTGTGCGCACAACGAACGAAAGTTCTCATGGAGAACGCTAGAATGTGGCTCGTGTCACGTCAACGACCTGTGTCGATCATCCGATGACGCGGGAACCGTACTACGTCCAGTCCCTGGAACGAGGCCTGGCGGTCATCCGTGCATTTGACGCGGAGCACCGCGAGCTGACACTCAGCGAGGTGGCCCGCCACTGTGGACTCACTCGCGCCGCGGCCCGCCGATTCCTGCTCACCCTGACCGATCTCGGCTATGTGCGCACCGACGGCCGGCTGTTCTCGCTGACCCCGCGGGTGCTCGAACTCGGCTACGCCTTCCTGGGTGGACTGACCCTCCCCGAGGTCGCCGAGCCGCACATGGAACGCCTGGTCGGCGAGGTCCGCGAGTCGTCCTCCCTGTCCGTCCTGGACGGACCCGACATCGTCTACGTGAGCCGGGTGCCGACCAGCCGCATCATGCGGGTGTCGATCAACGTCGGCACCCGGTTCCCGGCCTACGCCACGTCGATGGGCCGGGTGCTGCTCGCCGCGCTGCCCGAACCGGACCTGGAGACCTACCTGTCCGGGGCCGAGCTCAAGCCGCTCACCGGGCGCACCATCCGCACCCCCGGCGAGCTGCGCGCCGAGCTGCGCCGGGTCCGCGCCGACGGGCACGCGGTCGTCGACCAGGAGCTGGAGGAGGGGCTGCGTGCCATCGCCGCCCCGATCCGCGATCGCTCCGGCGCGGCGGCCGGTGCACTCGACATCTCCGTCCACGCCGCCCGCGCCACCGTCGACACCATCCGCGAGCGTCTCCTGCCACCGCTGCTGGCCGCCACCGCCGCCATCGAAGCCGACCTCCGTATCGGCCGGCAGCGATAGAGCGCTCTCACCGTCATCCGAGTCCCGGGTGTGCGCTGCGCCACCGCCTCCCGACTGTCGGTGGCGGTGACTCCATCGACATCTCTGGTGCCTCGGATTACCTCCCGGATTCGTGCCGTCAGGGCGGAACGGTTCCGTTCCAGCGTTGATATCTGTGGTGCTGAACCCCTATGTTGTGCGGACCGACCCATCGAGGAGGGTGCTGTGGCCGACCTGCCACCTGAGCAACGAGATCCGGCGGAACCGACGCCGGCGCCTCAACTTCTGGTCATGCCGCCGACCGAGGCGATTCCGTCGATGGTCTGGCCGGACGGGGGACCGGCCTGGGCGATCCCGGTGCAGATTCCGTCCGGGACCCGGGGGTACGCACTGTTCGTGCCGATGGTGCCGGCGCAGCCGTCCACACCGGTCGCGGTCGCCGCCCCGGCGTCCCCGCAACGGACCGCGCCGGCCGCCGGTGCCGGCCCGGGAGTCGTCGCCGACCGTCCCGGCCCGGCCGCGGCCACCCCGCCGCCGGGCGCGACGCCCGCCGCGCCCGCGCCGGAATCCGCGCCGGAACCCGCGCCGGAGCCCGCGCCCGTGCCGGAACCCGCGCCGGAGCCCGCGCCGGGACCTGCGCCCGTGCCGGGACCTGCGCCCGTGCCGGGACCTGCGCCCGTGCCGGGACCTGCGCCCGTGCCGGGACCTGCGCCCGTGCCGGGACCTGCGCCCGCGCCGATGCCCGTCGGAGCCGCGCACGCGTCCGGCTGGCCGGTGCCGGTCGACGTTCCCGTGCGGACGGAGCCGTTCCCGCACGGGCCGTTCGGACGCTACGAACCGCCGCCGACCCCGTGGCAGACGTTCCGTGCCAAGTACTGGCCCGGACCCACCGCCACCCGGGGCCGCGCGGTGCCCGCCGGGGTGCTGGCCGGCGCGCTCGGGTTCGCGTTCCTGCTGCCGCTGAACCGGTCCGGGATCGGCTGGTTCCTCGGCTTCCTGGTGCTGGCGCTCGGCATCGTCGGCGCGATCCGGCGCTCCGCCGAACTGCCCGTCTACGAGCGGTGGATCCGGTCCGGCTGGGCGCTGGCGACGCTGGCCCTGCTGCTGGTCCCGGCGTTCCGCAACGCGTGGTGGCTGGTGACGTTCAGCATTCTCGGCGCGCTCGGGTGTGCCACGCTGGCGATCGTCGGGGGCCGCCAGGTGCGGTCGATCCTCTTCGGTCTGGTGGCAACGCCGTACGCCGCCATCTCCGGTCTGCCCTGGGTGCGCCGTCACCTGCGGGCGAGCCGCAACCCCGGGATCGCCCGGCGCATCGGTTTCTCCGCGGTGCTCACCATCCTGGTGCTGCTGGTGTTCGGCGCGCTGCTGTCGTCGGCGGACGTGGCGTTCTCCACGCTGCTCGGCAAGGCGGTTCCCGAGATCAACGTCGGGTCGGTGTTCCGCTGGGTGTTCCTGGCCGTGGTCGGTGGCCTGATCGCGGTGGCCGGCATCTACACCCTGTCGGCGCCGCCGGTCACCTCCAGCATGGACAGACCCGGTCACGGCCGGTTCGGTCTGGTCGAGTGGGCGCCGGCCGCGGGTGCGCTGGTGCTGCTGTTCGGCGGGTTCGTGGCGGTGCAGTTCACGGTGATGTTCGGCGGGAGCCGGCACGTGCTGGAGACCGCCGGGCTCAGCTACGCGCAGTATGCCCGCAGCGGCTTCTGGCAGCTGGTGGCGGTCACCCTGCTGTCGCTGGTGGTGCTGGCCGCCCTGGCCCGCTGGGCGAAACGCGACGACCCGCGCGACCGGCTGCTGCTGCGCGTCCTGCTCGGCCTGATCTGCGGACTGAGCGTGGTGATCGTGGCGTCCGCGCTGTCCCGTATGTGGGCGTACCAGAAGGTGTACAGCTTCACCGGCGAGCGGATCTTCGTGATGTCGCTGGAGATCCTGCTCGGCACGATCTTCGTGATGGTCGCCGCGGCCGGCATCCGCTGGCAGGGCCGGTGGATCCCGCGGGCCACCGTCGGTCTCGCCGTGCTCATGCTGCTCGGCCTCGCGGTCCTCGACCCCGAGGGGTACGCGGCGAGCCGCAACGCCACCCGCTACGCCGAGACCGGCAAGATCGACGCCTGGTATCTGCGGGCCCTGTCCGCCGACGCCACCCCGGCACTGACCAGACTGCCCGATCCGGTCCGGCGGTGCACGCTCAGCTGGATCGCCCAGGACCTGTCGCGACCCGACCCGTGGTACGCCTGGAACCTGGGCCGGGCCCGGGCCCGCAAGGCGCTCGCCGACCTGGGCAAGGACGCGGTCGGCGACCACGTGGACTGCCGCCGGGCCGACCAGTTCGACCTGCCCAAGAAACGACGGTGAGGGGCGGGCCGCGAGCCGGGCACCCCGGCTCGCGGCCCCTGCATCAGGAAAGTCCCCTGTCGCGCGGCGGCACCGGGTCGTCGTAGGCCCCGATCCGGCCGCGGTTGCGGACCCCGTTCAGGAACGGCCAGGCGCTCGGGGTGCAGCCGTGCAGGCCGAGGGTCTGCTGCTGCATCACCGGAGCCGGCCGGCCCCGCCCGGGGCACAGCTCGTGAGCCTGGCCGAGACGATGCCCCACCTCGTGATTGATCACGTACTCGCGGTAGACGGCGAGGCTCGCGCCGTAGTGCGGCACACCCTTGGCCCAGCGGGCGACATTGATGACCACCTCATCATGGGTACGGCATGAGGTGTACCCGTCGGTGGCGCCCTCGCACAGTCTGTCGCGGGTGGCCGGCGTGACGAGGCGTACCGCGAAATCGGCCTTCTGCTCCGGCCCGACGCGCTGCAGACGCCATTGGCCGCCGGCGGTCCAGCTCCGCGGGTCGCGCAGCGTCGTGGTGACGGCGGTGGCGAACTCGCTGGCGGTGACGCCTTTGATGTCGCGTTCCACGAGCACGTGGTACCGGAGCAGCCGGCCCTTCCGATCGCCGGCCGGGGCCGCGGCCTCCCCCGAGGCGACCGCGAACTTCCGGCTACCGGTGGCCGGGTAGGTGATCCGGGGCTTCGGAGCGGGTGCCCTGGTGGGCGGCGCCGACCGGCCGGCGGTCACCGTCGGCGGGGGTGTCTGCGGTGGTTTCGCCTGGGCCGATCCATCGCAGCCGGCCAGCAGCAGCAGGGCCGTCGCGGCCAGTAAACGTCGTGGGCTCACATCTCCCAGACGGGTTCCGGCCGATCACGGTTGCCTCACGGCGAATCTTGGTGGCGTATGTCATGCACCGTCAGCATCGTCCGGCTGCGCCCCGGCCGCGGATAGGCCTGCGCCGCCGCCGCCAGCCGGGCCGCGTGATCCCGCTGTTTCTGCCAGTGCCCGTACAGCGCGCCCCGCCGCGACAGCCGGTCCACCTCCCGGATCGTGGCCGGGTCGACATCCCCGGGCGGCGCGTCCCGCCACGGCGTGCCGGGCAGCGGCATGAACGTGTGCGCGTGGATGCGGGCCCCCAGGTCGGCCAGCTCACGGGCCAGCCGCAGCGAGTCCTCGACGTCGTCCCGGCTCTCCCCGGGCATCCCGAAGATCATGTCCACGTTGATCCGGAACCCCTCCTCGATGCCGAGCCGGGCCGCGCGCTTCACCTCCTCCACCCCGTGCCCGCGTTTGGCCGCGTCCAGCACCCGGTCCGATCCGGACTGCGCGCCCACGATGATGTTGTTGTTGTCGCAGTACTTCTTGACCAGCCGCAGCGTTTCCCGGGTGACGTGCTCGGGCCGGATCTCACTCGGGAACGAGCCGAAATAGACCCGCCCGCGCGGCCCGATCCCCTCCCGGCAGGTGGCCAGCAACTCCTCGACCGCGGCCAGATTCGGATCCTCGTTCTGGCTGCCGTACGACAGGGCGGTCGGCGTGATGAACCGGACATCCCGCAGCCCGCGCGCCCGCATCTGATCGACGTGCCACCGCACGTTGTCGACGCTGCGATGCCGGAACCTCGCCGAGAACATGAAGGGCGTCTGGCAGAACCGGCACGCGTAGACACATCCGCGGGTGATTTCCAGGGCGTTGAACCTGTCCCACCGCAGCGCGAAGCCGGGGAAGTCGTCGAGTGGCCGCTGCTTCGCCTTGCCGGTCCGCACGAGGTTCCCGGCGGTGTCGCGGTAGGCCAGACCGGTGATGCCGGCCGGGTCGCCCTTCGCGTCGACCAGGCTGATCAGGGTCGATTCACCCTCACCGACGGCCGCCACGTCCCAACCGGCATCGAGCGTCTGCACCGGCTCGGCGGTGGCGTGCACCCCACCGGCGAGGTGCGTGACGTGCGGGCCGTCGGCGAGGGCCCGGATCTGCTCGAGTTCCTCGGCGAGCGCGGCGGCGTCGGGAGAATAGAAGGACCACAGCACGAGGACGCGGGTGTCGCCGGCCTCGCGAATGTGCCGGGCCGTCTGCTCCGGAGTCTCGCCGAAGCGGACCTCGTAGCGGGTGGGGGAGTCGTGCTCGCCCAGCGCCCCGAGCAGCGCGTGAAAGCCGTACGTCACCGCCTTGCGATAGCGCAGCACCAGAACCAGCTCGGGAGCACCCATGCGCCGATTTTGCCAGTTGGCGGGCGGAGCCCGCTCAGCGCCGCGATGATCGACATCGACAAGTTCAAGAACATCAACGACGGGTACGGTCACGGCGTCGGCGACGACGTGATCCGCGCCGTTGCCCAGCGTGTCCAGGACACCATCCGGAACTCCGACGTGCTCGGCCGTTACGGCGGTGAAGAGTTCGCGATCATCCGGCCCGACTGCGACGGCGCCGATATCGCGGCGATGGAGCGGACCCGCGAGGCCGTCGCCGCCGAGCCGGTGACCACCCGCGGTGGACGGGTCCGCGTGACGATCAGCGTCGGCGTGGCCACTCTCGGCGCCGACGGCGACGCCCTCGACCAGTTGATGGCCCGCGCCGACCACGCCCTCTACCAGGCCAAGAACGGCGGCCGTAACCAGGTGGCCGTGGCCGGTCCGGTCGGAAAGCTTGTCCGCGCGTGCTACCAACCGTGAGGTGGGACGTGTGCGGATGCGAGCAGTGGTGTACGACCGGTACGGGCCGCCCGCCGTGCTCAGGCTCGAGGAACTCCCCGTGCCGGTCCCCGGCGCCGCTCGGTGCCGACGCTGCTGCGCGTGCTGACGGCCGGCACGGTCGCCGGCCGGCTCACCGGTCGCCGGCTGGGTGTGCTCGCCGTCAAACAGGGACCGCACCATTTCGGCCCGGTGGCCGACCTGTGCGCCGGCGGCGAGCTCGACGTCCACATCGACCGCACGTTTCCGCTGGAGCAAGCGCCCGAGGCACTGGCCCGGGTGGGCGAGGGGCGCGCCCTGGGCAAGGTCATCGTTCAGCCGAACTAGGCCGACATCCAGTTGTCTCTCGATGATCCCTTCGGGCATTCTGCTCGTTCAGCCGCCACCTGGGCATCACATCGCGAATACGTGTTCCGCAGAGGCCGCCATGACCCTGATGCCTGGATGGTCGAATACCTCCCGCTTGCCGGCGTCGTGTTGGCGGAGACGTATGCGCTCGCCTGTTCGTTGAGCCACCAGGGCGGTAGACCCATTACCTCAGCCACGGTGCGAGCCTCTTCCAGGACCACTCCATGGGGAACGAACGTCGCATCAACGTCCCGTGTCACACGGGCGGCATCGTAGGCGAGCGCCATTGCCGCGCCGCCCACAATGAAAAGATCCGCCACGACGCCTCGGCGAACAAGGCGGTCACCCAGAGCGGTGAAGGCTCGTTCGAGTTCGGCGCGGCCCATCAGACCGTCGCCGCTCATGCCGCCTCCAGGTCACGGGCGGACAGATAGACGCCGTGCTTGCGGAAGGCCGCGGGCGCCGAGACGAGCGCTTCCATGCGCTTGGACGGCAGCGAAGAAGGGAACCAGGGAGTTACCAGAACCCTGGGTCGGGACCACTCCGGTGGTGCGAGATCCAGTTGGGCGGCGAGTTGCTCGGCCAGCGCGGCGAGCAGCGCATCCCACTGAGGATCACCGCACGGCGCCGGCTCGTCGCGCAAGAGTGCCGGCCGGCTCTCCGGAGCCTCCCACCGGTATTCCTCGAGGAACTCCCACAGATGTTTCCACCGGACCTTGTCCGCCTGCTGCCGCCGCAGGTGTCCAGCAAGGTCGACCATCGTCATCGGCCGGTATGCCATGGCAGCCTCATGCCTCCGGCTCAGGTGTTCAGTGGATGCGCTGTCGTTCCGATCCTACGAGCATGGAACGGTCCTTGACGCACTGGTCCGCCGGGCGGCGGGGTGGTCGTGTGCACCGGAGCGACGGGAAAGTGGAGAACAGTGCGAGCAGTGCAGATCGCCCGGCGGGCCACCGACCTGGCGCGGGCCACCGCGTTCTACCGTGACCTGCTCGGGGCGCCGCCGGTGCCCTCGTTCGACCCGCCGGGGCTGGTCTTGTTCGACCTGGACGGGGTGCGGCTGCTGCTCGAACCGGGAGCACCGTCGGCGTTGCACCACCTCCTGGTGGACGACATCGACGCGACCGTGGCGCGGCTGCGGGCCGCCGGGGTGCCGATCGACAGCGAACCGCACGTCATTTTCACGCACCGGGACGGGTCACTCGGGCCGGTCGGCACCGAGGAGGTCCAGGCCTTCATCCGGGACAGCGAGGGCAACCTGGTCGGCCTCGTCCAGCACCGGCCGCTCGGCTGATCGGTAGCGGGCGGTCCAGATGGCGGCGTTGAGGGCGGCCCAGGCCGCGCCGATGACGACCGCCGCGACGGTTTCGCTGAGGCGGCCCCAGCCCAGGTAGACCCAGCAGCCGGCGGCGGTGGTCAGGGTGCCGGCCGCGACCGTCCAGACGGTGACCTGCCAGCCCCAGCGCAGGTTGTCGGTGAGCAGCCAGGCGAGCAGGCCGATGGCGGCGGCGGTCTGTGCGGTGGAGCCGGCCGCCATTCCGGCCAGGATGCTGGGGGCGGTGTCCAGGGGGAGGCCGCCGCCGTCGAATTCGGTGGGGGAGGGGAAGACGATGGTGCCGGCGGTGCGCCAGCCCGGGTCGAGGAGCAGGGACAGGGCGACCGCCAGGACGATGGCCGGCAGCACCGGGCCGACCGCCTCGAACAGGGCCGCCCAGAAAGAGCCGCGCAGCAGACCGCGCGCCCGGAGACCGCCCGGTCGGGAAACGCCGGGAGGAGATCCGCCCGGCTGAGAAGCGCCCGGCTGAGAAGCGCCCGGCTCAGGACCGCGGGGCCGGCGCAGGCTGCGGGCTCGGGACGGGAGCTCGGCGAGGTACATGACGGCGGGCAGGAGGCCGTGGCGCAGGCCGTCGGGGCGGCGGCGCCAGGCGAAGCGGATCAGTGCGACGACGACGGCGAAGGTGAGCGGCACCTCGGGGGCCAGGGTGCCGGCGGTGGACAGGGCGAACCAGTACCCGTCCGACGTCCACTGCCCGCGCGCCCAGGTGGTCACCGAGTCGTCGGCGGCGGCCAGGCCGCTGAAACGGACGATCGGCGGGATGACCTCGATCAGCACCAGGGCGAGGCCGGTGAACAGGGCCAGGCTGACCGCGGCGAGCACCGCGGGGTGCCACCGGGCGACGGTGCGCCGGATCAGCGACAGGCGGCCGGGGGCGTGGACCGGGAACGGGTGTCGGCCGAGCCAGCGGCCGACCAGCAGCAGACCGACGATGATCAGGGTGAGGGCGGCCAGCGCACCGGCGGCCCGGCCGGCCCGGGCGGCGAGGGCCTGGTATCCGGCGCCGGCGAGATAGCTGGCGCCGACCATCCAGAGTGCCCAGAGGATCGCGGAGGGCGTGTGCCACAGGGCGAAACGCCGATAGGGTACGCCGTTGCGGCCGGCCAGCCGTGGCATCAGCGTCCGCGCGCCGACCACCCACTGGCCGAGGAAGATCGCCCGTCCGCCGTACCGGGCGAAGAGCCGTTCGGCCCGCGCCCAGTGTCTGCCGGTGCGGGCCGGCGGCGTGGCACCGGTGGTGCGCGCCGCCCGCCGGTAGGCGACGGTGCCGCCGAGCAGGGCCGCGCCGATGGCGACCAGCAGGGCTGGCAGGACCGGGACGACGCCCGCGTTGGCGAGCAGCCCGGTGGCGATCAGCGCGGTCGCGGACGGCAGCACCATCCCGGCGATGATCGCGGCCTCGCCGGCGACCAGGGCGCCGACGACCGCGTAGACCAACACCGGCGGGAGCCCGCCGAGCCACTCGCCGAGCCACCCCACCGATGTACCCCCGTTCGTCGCGCCGTACCCTTCGGACAGTAGGTGCCGGGCAGGCGGAGCGTATCCGTGAATCTCCCTGGGGATCCACGGATATCTACCTCGATAGGGGTTCAGTAGGTGATCGGCAGCCCGGCGTAGTTCTCCGCGAGCCCGGTCGCGCCGGCCTCGCTGGACGTCACCCAGCGCAGCTGCGACAGCTGCAGTTCGGCGTCGAACCCGTCACCCGAGGTGTGCAGCATCGTGGTCATCCACCAGGAGAAGTGGGTGCACCGCCAGACCCGCCGCTGCGCGGCCTCCGAGTACGCGTCGGCGAGCGTCGGGTTCCGCTCGCCGAGCAGGGCGACCAGCGCCCTGCCGAGCAGCGCGACGTCGGCGATCGCGAGGTTCAGTCCTTTGGCGCCGGTCGGCGGGACGATGTGCGCGGCGTCGCCGGCCAGGAAGAGATTGCCGTACCGCATCGGGGTCTGCACGTAGCTGCGCATCGGCAGCACGCTCTTGTCGGTGATCGGGCCGGGGTGGAGTTTCCAGCCGTTCTGCCCGTGGCCGAGCCGGGTGGCCAGCTCGTCCCAGATCCGGTCGTCGGACCAGGAGGCCGGGTCGGTGCCGGTGGGCACCTGCAGGTAGAGCCGGCTGACCGTGGCCGAGCGCATCGAGTGCAGGGCGAACCCGTGCGGGTGCCAGGCGTAGATCAGCTCGTCGGTGGAGGGGGCGACGTCGGCGAGGATGCCCAACCAGGAGTACGGGTAGACCTTCTCGAACGTCTTCGCGGCCGGGACGGCGGCTCGGCTCGGCCCGAACGACCCGTCGCAGCCGGCGATGACGGCCGCGTCCAGCCGAACGCTGCGACCGGACCTGTCGGAAAAGGTCACGAAGGGGCGATCGGCGTCCACATCGTGCAGCCGGACCTCGGTCACCTCGTAGTGGATCTCCTGCCCGGCCGCGCGGCGGGCGGCGATCAGGTCCTTCTGCACCTCGGTCTGCCCGTAGACCCAGACCGACCGGCCGGTCAGGTTCACGAAGTCGAGATGGTGCCGTTCGTGCGGCCACTGCAGGTGGATCCCGCGGTGCTCGTCCCCCTCGGCGCGCAGCCGAGCGCCGAGCCCCACCGATTCCAGCAGCTCGACGCTGGAGTGCTCGAGGATGCCGGCCCGGATCCGGGCCGCGACGTACTCCTCGGAGCGGGTCTCCAGGACCACGGAGTCGATGCCTCCCAGGGCGAGCAGGTGGGAGAGAAGCAGGCCCGCCGGGCCCGCGCCGATGATGGCGACCTGGGTACGCATGCCCACCACCTTCAGCGGCGGACGGCTCCCGGGCAAGGGCCTATTTCCACTGGACGGAAGTCAGCGTGCGTCCGATCCCGCGCGCCGCGACCTGCAACGCCGACACCATCCGGGGCAGCTGCCGGCGCAGATCCGGCACCACCATGCCGAGCGCGGCGACCACGTCGTCGCCGTTGCGCACCGGCACCGCCACCGAGCAGGCGCCCGGGCTCATCTCCTCGCCGGTGGTGGCGTACCCGTCGGCCCGGACCCGGCGCAGTTGTTCCAGCAGACGGGCCGGCTGGGTCACGGTGTACGCGGTCACCCTGGTCAGCTTCTGCAGCGCCGCACCCAGCACGTCGTCCGGCGCGTACGCCAGCAGCACCTTGCCGACCCCGGTCGCGTGCAGCGGCAACCGCGAGCCGATCTTGCTGATCACCGGCACCGACTCGTGCCCGCCCAGCCGGTCGACGTAGAGCACCTCCAGCCCGTCCCGGACGGCCAGGTGCACGGTGGCCAGGGTGGCGCCGTACAGGTCGTGCAGGAACGGGCCGGCCGCGGTGCGCAGCTCGCTCTGCACCGGGGCGAGCAGGCCGAGCTGCCAGACCCGCCGCCCGATCACGTACTCCCCGGTCGGCTCCCGGGACAGCGCGCCCCAGGTGCGCAGCTCGGCGACGAGCCGGTGCGCGGTGGTCAGCGGGGTGCCGGAGCGCCGCGCCAGGTCGCTGAGGGTGAGGCTGCGGTGCTCGGCGTCGAACGCGCCGAGCAGGTCCAGCGCCCGGCCGGTGACGCTCCTGGCCATCGCGGTCCCTTCCGTTGAGTGGAAGCCGAGTATCGCCTCCGGGGGCGGTGAGCGCCTAGCGTCCCCCTGGTGAACACCCAGGCCGACATCAGTCAGGAGATCGAGGCGGCGGCCCGGCAGTCGAGTGGCCCCCAGCCCCGGATCGACTATCCGCCGTACCGCAGCAGCGTCCTGCGGCATCCGCAGCAGCCGCCGCAGCCGATCGACCCGGAGTCGGTCGAGCTGTGGGCCCCGGCGTTCGGGCACCGCGACGTCGCCGACGACGAGGCGGACCTGACCATCCAGCACGCCGGCACCCCGCTCGGCGAGCGGATCGTGGTGACCGGCCGGGTGCTCGACGGCGACGGCCGCCCGGTCGCCCACCAACTGGTCGAGGTGTGGCAGGCGAACGCCGCGGGGCGCTACCGCCACCAGCGTGACCAGCATCCGGCGCCGCACGACCCGAACTTCACCGGGGTGGGCCGGTGCCTGACCGACGCGGACGGCAACTACCGCTTCCAGACGATCAAGCCCGGGCCGTATCCGTGGCGCAACCACCGGAACGCGTGGCGTCCCGCGCACATCCACTTCTCGCTGTTCGGGACCGAATTCACCCAGCGCGTGGTGACCCAGATGTACTTCCCGGGCGATCCGCTGTGCGCGCTCGACCCGATCTACCAGTCGATCACCGATCCGAAGTCCCGGGAGCTGCTGATCGCCCGGTACGACCACGACCTGACCACCCCGGAGTGGAGCCTCGGCTACCGTTGGGACATCGTGCTCACCGGCAGCCACCGCACTCCGCTCGACACGCTCGACCCCGAGGACCACGCATGACCGCGGCACCGGGCCAGACCGTCGGCCCCTTCTTCCACCTGGGTCTGGAATATCCGGGGATGAACGAGCTGGTGCCCCCGGCGCATCCCCGGGCGGTGCGGTTGCACGGCCGGGTGACCGACGGCGCCGGCGAACCGGTGCCGGACGCGATGATCGAGATCTGGCAGGCCGACCCGCAGGGGCACGTCGTGCGGCAGCCCGGGTCGTTGCGCCGTGACGGGTGGACGTTCACCGGCTGGGGCCGGGCCGCCACCGATCCGGACGGCCGTTACCGGTTCGCCACCGTGGAGCCGGGCCGGACCACCCCGGAACGCCCGGCGTTCTTCGCGGTGACGGTTTTCGCCCGCGGCCTGCTGGACCGGTTGTTCACCCGCGCCTACCTCCCCGACGATCCGGCCGCGCTGGCCGCCGACCCGCTGCTGGCCGCGGTCGACCCGGCCCGCCGCGACACGCTGATCGCCCGGCGCGACGAGCAGGGCCTGATCTTCGACGTCCGGCTGCAGGGCGCGGGGGAGACGGTCTTCGTGACCTATCCCCGCCTGCGGGACGCCTGGGCATGAGTCTCGGTGGGTGATCTGCTGTGGCCCGGCGACCACCGGGCCGGTGACCTGCTCACCGACGCGGCCGTGGTGACCGTGATGATCCGGGTCGAGCACGCCTGGCTCACCGCGCTCGCCGAGACCGGCCTGGCCCGCATCACCGTCCCCGCGCCGGACGAGCTGGCCGGCCTGGTCACCCCGGACGACCTGCCCGCCCTGGCCCGGGACGCGGAGTCGGGCGGCAACCCGCTGATCCCGCTGCTCAAGCTGCTCCGGGCCCGGTTGCGCGGCCGCAACACCGCCGCCGCGGGATGGCTGCACAAGGGCCTGACCAGCCAGGACGTCGTCGACACGGCGATCGTGCTGGGCCTGCGTGAGGCGGTCGCCCGGGTCCGCGGCGCGCTGCTGGCCCAGACCGGCGCGCTGTCCCGGCTGGCCGACGAGCACCGGGAGACCCGGATGGCCGGGCGGACGCTCACCCAGCACGCCGTCCCGATCACCTTCGGACTGAAGGCGGCCGGCTGGCTGACCGGGGTCCTCGACGCCCGCGACCAGCTGGCCGCCGCGGCGCACCTGCCGATCCAGGTCGGCGGCGCGGCCGGCAGCCTGGCCGCCCCGGTCGCCCTGGCCGGTGACCCGGTCCGGGCGGCCGAGCTGGTCGCGGTCGCCGCCCGCGAGCTCGGCCTGCCGCAGCGCTTCCCGTGGCAGACCAGCCGGGCCCCGCTCACCCGGGTCGCCGACGCGTTCGTGACCTGCACCGACGCGTGGGGCCGGATCGCCAACGACGTGCTGGTCGGCTCCCGGCCGGAGATCCACGAGCTGATCGAGGGCGGTGCCGAGGGCAAGGGCGGCTCGTCGGCGATGCCGAACAAGCGGAACCCGGTGCACGCCGTGCTGATCAAGCGGGCCGCACTGGCCGGGCCGCCGCTGGCCGCGCTGATCCACGCGGGCGCGGCGGCCGCCGTCGACGAACGCCCGGACGGCGGCTGGCACGTCGAGTGGTCCACCCTGCGCACCCTCGCCCGGCACACGGTGACCGCCGGGGCGCAGACCGCCGAGCTGCTCGCCGGCCTGCGCGTGGACACCGGCCGGATGCTGGCCACCCTGCACGATGCGCGGCCGGAAATCGACGCGGAACAGCAGTCGATCACCCCGGGCGTCGCTCCGGACCAGCCCTATCTCGGCGCCACCGACGCGATCATCGACGCCGCTCTGGCCCGCGCCACGGCCGCACCGGAGAAGGGACTCTCGTGCTGACCGCGACCGTCTTCACCGACGCCCCCGATCGCCCGCTCCTGCTGCTCGGCTCCTCGGTCGGCACCTCGGCCGAGACCCTCTGGGCGGACTGCGCGTCCCGTCTGTACGGCCGCTACCACGTGGTCGGCTTCGACCTGCCCGGCCACGGCCGCAGCGCCCCGTCCGACGCGCCGTTCACCATCCCCGACCTGGCCCGAGCGGTCCTCGACCTGGCCGACAGGCTGCGGCCGGGCGAGAGTTTCCGGTTCGGCGGCGACTCGATCGGCGGCGCGATCGGCCTGCAGCTGCTGCTCGACGCGCCCGAGCGGGTGACCGCCGCCGTGCTGCTCTGCACCGGGGCCAGGATCGGTCAGCCGGAGGCCTGGCACGAGCGCGCCGCGCTGGTCCGGGCGGAGGGTGTCGAAGCGGTCGTCGCCGGGTCCGACGACCGCTGGTTCGGCGCCGGCTTCCCGGCGGCCGGCCGCGAGCCGCTGCTGCGGGCGCTGCGCGCGACCGATGCCGAGAGCTATGCCCGCTGCTGCGAGGCGCTGGCGCGATTCGACGTACGCCATCGGCTCGCCGAGATCGCCACCCCGGTGCTCGCCGTGGCCGGTGGTCAGGACCGGCCGACGCCCGCCGACGGCCTGCGCCTGATCGCCGACGGTGTGCTGCACGGCCGGCTGGTCATCCTCGACGGGGTCGCCCACCTGGCCCCGGCCGAGTCCCCGGAGGTGGTCGCGTTCCTGCTCGACCAGCACTTCGACGAGCTCCGCGCGGCCGGCAGCACGGTTCGCCGGGAGGTCCTCGGGGCCGCCCACGTCGATCGGGCGACCGCCGGGACCACCGCGTTCACCCGCGACTTCCAGGATCTGATCACCCGGTACGCCTGGGGCGAGATCTGGACCCGGCCCGGCCTGGACCGGCGCAGCCGTTCGGTGGTGACGCTGACCGCGCTGGTCGCTCTCGGACATCACGAGGAGCTGGCCATGCACGTGCGCGCCGCCCACACGAACGGCCTCACCGTCGACGAAATCAAGGAGGTGCTGTTGCAGACCGCGATCTACTGCGGGGTGCCCGCCGCCAACACCGCCTTCCGGATCGCGCAGCGGGTCCTCGACGAGATCTGATCAGGGGTCACCGGTACACGCGGCCGGCGAACCGGCGGCCGAACCCGTCACCCACGCTGGCCGTCACCGTATAGTCGTACCGACCGGCCAGCGTGCTGAGCGTGAGGGTCGAGCTCCCGCCGGCCGCCACGGTCACGGTGCGCACCGGGCCGCTGGACGCCCCGTACACCTGGTTGTTGCCGATCGTGAAGGTGGTCGCCACCGTGCCCTGATTGGTCAGCGTGAGGGTCAGCCCCATCGCGCCGTCCTCGACCACGGACGCCTCGGGGTGCGCCTTCGTGGTGTTCGTCCAGGTCCGCACGTCGCCGGTGAATCCGCGCAGGTAGCCGTCCGGTCCGTGGAGGTCGACGTCGTACGGGCCGCCGCCGTAGGTGAGCGCACTGAAGTAGTCCGACACCGTCGCGCCCGCCGCCGCCGTGTACTGCCACGTCTGATATTTACGGAAATTGACGGTGTACGCGGTGAGCCCCGCCCCGATCGACCCGGAGTTCACCGTCTTGAACCAGAACCGGTTCGTGGCGGTGTCCGTCCACGACGTGGTGGTCAACCGGTATCCGATCGGGTTCGCCGGCCGGTCCCCGGTCTCCTGCCCGGGCAGCGTCGAACTGGTCGGCGCGGTCGCGTCCGGCAGGCTGTCCTGCTGGGTGCAGGCCGCCACCAGGGCCGCGGTGTCCGGCAGCGACGGGAACGTGGTGACCTTCGAGGTGAAGTCGAACGCCGAGGTCAGGTCGCCGCAGACGGTCCGCCGCCAGGCCGAGATGTTGGTCTCCCGCACGCCGGTCCAGAGCTCGACGAACCGGATCGGCGAGGTGTGGTCGAACACCTCGGAGCAGACCCGCCCGCCGGTGCTCCACGGTGAGATGACCGTCATCGGCACCCGCGGGCCCAGCCCGATCGGATTGCCGCCGATGAACTCGTCCGCGGTGCCGGCCGGCGGAACCGGCGGCGCGACGTGGTCGAAGAAGCCGTCGTTCTCGTCGAAGTTGAGGAACATGACCGTGCCGGCCCACACGTCCGGGTACGCGGCCAGGGCGGACAGGAAGCCCTGCACGAAGTCGGCGCCGTAGGCCGGCGGGTACTGCGGGTGCTCGCTCTTGGCCGCGGGCGCCACCACCCAGGACACCTGCGGCAGCGTACCGGCGGCCAGGTCGGCGGTGAACGCGCCGAGCGCCGAGGCCGCCTTGAGCAGCCCGCGCTGGTACAGCGGCGAGGTGGTGGCGGCGTTCCGGAACTGGGTGAACCAGGCCAGCGGGTTGTCGTCGTAGTTGTCCGCCTCCTGGTAGACCCGCCAGCTGACCCCGGCCTTCTGCAGCCGCTCCGGATACGTCGTCCAGGAGTAGCCGGCCTCGGTGTTGTCGGTGACCGGCCCGCCGTGCCCGCCGTTCGGGTCGATCGTGCAGGACCACTGGTAGAGCCGGTTCGGGTTGGTCGGGCCCTGCACCGAGCAGTGGTACTGGTCGCAGATGGTGAACGCGTCGGCCAGCGCGTACTGCCACGGGATGTCGGCGCGGGTGTAGTAACCCATGGTCTTCTCGGTCTTGGCCGGGATCCAGTTGTCGTACTTCCCGCTGTTCCACGCCGAGTGCGTGCCCGACCAGGAGTGGTCCAGATCGGAGATGCGCTGCGCGTCGGTCTTGGTGGTGTCCAGCCGCCAGGGCAGCAGCACGGTGCCGGTCGCGCGCTTCTGGTGCCACACGTCCGAGCCGGACGGGAAGCGCAGCAGGCTGGTGTCGGCGAAGCCGCGCACCCCGGAGAGCTTGCCGAAGTAGTGGTCGAACGACCGGTTCTCCTGCATGAAGATGATGACGTGCTGCACCTGGTCGAGGCTGCCGGCCGCCTGGGCCGGAAGCGAGGGCAGGGCAGCGGGGCCGAGGGCGGCGCCACCACCGGCCGCGGCGGCGGCGCCGAGCAGGGCCCGGCGGGAGATCGGAGACATGGCGCCGAGCATATCGATCACATACGACGGAACCATCGGCGAACGTCGACAGCCGGGTGAGCATCCGGGCCGACGGCCCTGGCAGCGGTCATCCGGGGCGCGCGGATAATCGGATGCCGTGCCGGGACGCCCGTCCTAGGTTGTGGGGATGTCCGCCGAAGCAGCTCGCGCCGCCGAGCTTCTCACCCAGCTGTCCCACCCCGCGCGCCTACGCGCCTTCGCCGGTCTGGTCGGCCGGGGCAGCGAGGGATTCTCGATCGCCGAGATGTCCTTCCTGCTGGACATGTCCAAGCCCGAGGCGGGGGAGGCACTGGGCCGGCTGGCCGCACTGGGGCTGGCCAGCGGCACCGGCGACGGTTATTACCGGGCCACGCCTCAGGTGCTGCGCGACGCGGCCCAGGCCCTGGTCGCGACCCTGCCGATCGCTCCGCTGCTGCGCGAGTATCCGCAGCTCAAGGGCTATTTCACGCATGGTTTCCTGACCAGTCTGCCACCGACGCTCAGCGAGCGTTACGAGCAGATCGGCGAGCTGCTCGCCCGCTTCCTGGCGGTCGAGGGGGTGCTCACCGAGGACGAGGTGAACCGGCGGATCGCGGTGGTCGCCGAGGATGTGGCGGCCGTCCGCCGGATGCTGGTCGAGACCGGCTGGCTGGAACGCGACCGCGCCGGCACCGCCTACGGCGCCGGCCGGGTCTACGTCGGGTGACCCCGGCCCCGGCGATCGCGGTGGAGAACCGAGCCGATCGCCGGGGGCCGGCGGGCGCCGGGTCAGTCGCGGGTGACGTTCAGGGCGCCCGCGGTGCGCGGGACGATCAGCGGCATGGTGGCCGCCAGCACGGCCGTGGCGACGCCCAGGGCCGGGCGCAGCCCGCCGGCCGCCGCCGACAGGCCGCTGGTCAGCAGCGGGGAGAAGAACTCGCCGACGAACAGGGTGCCGGTCCACAGGCCGGTGCCCCGCCCGCGTTCCTCGAAGCCCAGGTTGTTGGTGGCCCAGGTGAGCAGGGTGGGCAGCAGCAGGCCGGTACCGGCCCCGGTCAGCACGGCGCCGGCGGTGATCACCGGAACCCGCGGGGTGGCCGCGATGAGCAGGAAACCGGCGGCCGCGAGTCCGAAGGCGATCGGCAGCAGCCGGCGCGGGGTGCGCCCGGACAGCCTCGCGAACGAGCCGGCCGCGACCGCGGTGGCCAACGACATCAGGGCGCTGAGCGCGCCGATCGTCGCGGCCTGCTGGACGCCCACCCCGTCCAGGACGAAGGACAGCTCGACGATCAGGGCATAGAAGACGACGCCGCCGGCGAGGGTGACCAGACACGGGGTGCGCAACCGGCGCCAGGGCAGCGGCGGCAGCTCACGACCCGCAGGAGCGGAGGCGGGCCGGGCCGGCTGCCGGATCAGCGGGACCATCGGCACGGCCAGCAGCAGCGCGACGGTGTAGAGCCAGAACGGGGCCCGCCAGCCCGAGCCGCCGATCGCGATCTGCGGCATCGCCCCGCTCTACCTCGACGCACTGCCCGCGATCATCGGCAGCCGGGTCCTGGTCGGACTCTGCGAAGCCGCGATCATGACCCGCTGCACCACGCTGATCGCGGACTACTGGCCGGGCCCGCGGCGAAGCCGCTACCTGGGCCTGCAGACGCTGCTCGCCTCGGTCTCGGCCACCGTGTTCCTGGGTCTGGGCGGCGTTTCTGGCTCACCGCGGCGCCGCTGCCGATCACCGGGGCGGTGGGCAGCCCGGTCAACCCGATCGCGGTGAAGTAGCCCGGGCCGTGCGGCCGCCGGGCGGACGAAGCCGGTCCACACCTCGGCGGTCTGGCGGCTGCCGCCTGTGCCGGCACGGCGGTGGTCTTGTGGCCGCGGCCCGGCTCGCACCGCGGCGGTCTTGCGGCCGCGGCGTGGCGCGAGCTCTGGGCGCGGCCCGCCCCGGCGCGGCGGGCAGGCTAGGCGCGACCCGACCCGGTCCGCGTGGTGACAGACCCGGCGCGTGGCGTGGCGAGAAGGCCCGGCGTGGCGGGGAGGTTGACCCCGGCCCCGTAGTCCGGAGAACCGGCGTGGCGGGGCGGGGAGGCCTGGCCGGCCTGGCGGGGAGGGTGAGCGCGGCGGGCGGATGGTGGCGTACGCGGCAATCGGATCGTCATGGTGCTCAAGCGGGCAGCGGGGTGGGGCGGCGTCGGGTGAGCCAACGTTCGAAGAGCAGGGTGGCCAGCGGGGGGATCGAGGCGCCGAGGGCGAAGGCGGTGCGCCACAGTGACCAGCGTTCGGTGCGGGCGGTCCAGAGGGTGGCGGCGAGGTAGGCGACGAAAAGGGCGCCGTGGATGCGGCCGAAGAGCCAGACGCCGGCGTCCGTGGTGTGCGAGACGTGTTTCAGGTACATCCCGATCAGCAGGCCGGTCCAGGAGAACGCCTCGGCGATCGCCGTCGCGCGGAACATCCGGAACGCTGACATCAGCGGGCACCTCCGACGAAGAAGTTGATCTCGGCCCGGGAGACTACCGTCGCCGAGTTGAGTGTTTCCTGGCAGTGCGATGGATGGCCGGCGCGGAACGGGGTATCTCCGGTCGGCAAGGTCAACTCAGCTACAGGGGGATCCGTGCCGGACATCGTGGAGATCATCAAGGCGCAGCACCAGCAGGTCGACGCGCTGCTGAGCCAGGCGGCCGAGGAGGACGCCGATCAGCTCGGACTGCTGCAGGAGGTGGCCCGGATGCTGCTGCCGCACTCCGAGGCCGAGGAGAGCTTCGTCTACCCCACCATCCGCGACAAGGCGGCGGAGACCGGTGAGGAGGTGGCCGACGGGGTGGAGGAGCACCACCAGATCGAGGAGATGCTGAAGAACCTGCTCGACGGCAGCCCCGACGACCCGGGTTGGGACGGCACCCTGGCGGCGATCACCGGCGAGCTGCGGCACCACGTGCAGGAGGAAGAGGAGGAGCTGCTGCCGGTGCTGGCCGAGCGGCTCAGTGCCGAGGAGCGCGAGGAGCTGGGGCGGCGCTTCCAGGAGGCGACGCAGGGCACGCCGCCCGCCGGTGGGCACGAGGAAACCCGGCGCGAGCTCTACGAGAAGGCCAAGGAGCAGGACATTCCGGGGCGGTCCAAGATGACGAAGGACGAGCTCGCCAAGGCGGTCGGCGAGGGCTGACGCCATCGGCGCAGGTGTGGATCACACCGGACTCGGCAAGATCTACATTCTCGGGCATGTCGCTGCAAACGCATCGAAGCCACACCAGGGCTGTTGCGCATCGGCCGGTGCTGGCACCACACCTTCAGGAAACCATCGAGTCGCTCGCGGC
This sequence comes from Actinoplanes sp. SE50/110, assembly GCF_900119315.1. NCBI lineage: Bacteria > Bacillati > Actinomycetota > Actinomycetes > Micromonosporales > Micromonosporaceae > Actinoplanes > Actinoplanes sp. SE50/110. The sequence goes on from NZ_LT827010.1 coordinate 2,557,518, forward strand.
CGGGGAGACCGCCCGGGAGATGGCCGCACGTCTCTATCTGTCGCCGAACACCGTCAAATCCCGCCTTCGTACGCTGTATCAGCAGCTGGGCGCCCGGGACCAGGCCCACGCCGTGGCGATCGGGTTCCGGCTCGGCGTGTTGCGCGCCCCGGGTGCGGCCGAGCCCGATGACGACCGGCAGCCGGTCGTCATCGGGAGCCTCAACCCGGACAGCCTCCGGGAGATCATCGCCGAGCTCACCGCCCTGCTTCGCATCGTGGAACGGGTCCGGCCGCTGCCCGGCGGACACCTGCCGGACCTGCTGCGCCGGGTCGGTGAGCTGGCCACCAGCCCGCACGACGACCCGCGCGGGGTGCTGGCCCGGATCGCGCAGATCGCCGCCGAGGCGGGATTCACCGCCGAAGGGCCGGGCGCGGAGCCGCCGTCCCGGCGATAATGATCGGGTGGGTGACCGTCCGATGGAGCGGATGCGACCGTGTCGTCGCTGCGGTCACCCGACCCGTGTGGACCGGATGGTGCAGGGATACGGGCGTAACTGCGCGGCCCTGATGGGGCTGATCGGCGGCACCGTCGACACCGGGCACACCGGGCCCGACCTGTTCGATTTGATCGAGGTGGAGCCGGAGGACTGCTGTGACGGCTGGGATCGGCCGGCCGACACCGATGTGCTCAGCCCCGCGGCCCGGCGCCGCCCGGGCCGGTGAGAGTGGTCAGGTCCGAGGGCGGCCGGTCGCCGCAGCGGTGAGGGTGGTCAGGTCCGGAGCCCGGCGCCGGCCAGGACCAGGGAGGCGGCCGGGTCGGTGATCGACTCGCCGCCCGGATCGGGATGCCACAGCGGGGCCGGGGTGACGCCCGGCTCGACCAGCTCCCAGCCGGTGAGGAGCCGGGCGAATCACTGCGTGTCGCGCGGCACCAGCGGCGTGCCGGTCCGGTTGTAGACGTCGGCGACCCGGCGCACCGTCTCCGGGGCGTCCCCGCCGCTGGCGTGCGTGAGCACCAGCAGGCTGCCGGGCGCGGCCGCGGCGTGGTAGCCGTGCAGGGCGGCGTCGAGCACCGGGCCGTCGGGCAGGAAGTGCAGCACCGCCAGCATCAGGATCGCCACCGGGCGACCGGGATCGATCACCCGCAGCCCCGGGTCGCTGAGCACCGACGCGGGATCGCGCAGGTCGGCCTCGACGACCACGGTCCGCGGATCGTCGCCGAGCAGGTCGCGGGCGTAGAGCACGGCGGTCGGGTCGTTGTCGACGTACACGATCCTGGCTTCAGGGTTCGTCCGCAGAGCGACCTCGTGGGTGTTTCCCTCGGTGGGGATGCCGGCGCCGAGGTCGATGAACTGGCTGATGCCGCGCGCCGCCGCGTAGCGGACGGCGCGGTGCGGGAGCGCCCGGTTGGCCCGGGCGACGGCGCCGATCTCGGGGACCAGCTCGGCGATCCGGGAGGCGACCGACCGGTCCACCGCGAAGTTGTGCGTGCCGCCCAGGAACACGTCATACACCCGGGCGGAACTGGGCCGGTTCGGATCGATGCTCACGCCCCAAAGGTAGCCCGAATTGAAGGCATTAATGCTACTTTGGTACGGGAGGGGACGGGTGTGGAGTCACGCAACGAGCTGCCGGGGCTCCTGATCGACACCGCCCCGGACGCGATCATCGTGAGCCGTGCGGACGGCGTCGTCACGATCGCCAATCGGCGGGCCCACGAGATGTTCGGCTACCCACCCGGTGCGTTGCCCGGCATCCCCTTCGACGAGCTGGTCCCCGGCAACGGGCGTGACGGGTGCGGCACGCCGATGCGCCGCATCCCCCTGCTCGGCGTGCGCCGCGACGGCCGCACTTTCCCGGTCGAGGTGTCGCTGTCGTGGACCCCGGCCGGCACCGGCGGAACGTACGCGATCGCGGTGCTGCGCGACGACACCACCCAGCGGCAGACCGCGGCCACCCGCGCGCTGCTCGCCTCGATCGTTCAGTCCTCGCACGACGCGATCGTCACGGTCGGCCTCGACGACCGGGTGCTGTCCTGGAATCCGGGCGCCGAGATGCTCTACGGCTTCAAGGCCGAGGAGATGATCGGCGTCGACGTCGACGAGATCATTCCGCCGGACCGGCGGGAGGACGAGGCACAGATCCGCCGGCTGGTCCGGCTCGGCGCCCGGGTCGACCGGTACCGGTCGCTGCGCCTGACCGCCTCCGGGCAGCCGATCGCGGTCGCCATGCTGGTCTCCCCGCTCTTCGACGAGCACGGCACGCTGGTCGGCACCACCGGAACCGCGCGCGACATCACCGAGCGGGAGCGGGCCGAAGCCCGGGTCCAGGCGATCCTCGACGCGGCGCCGGACGCGATGCTCGGAGTCACCGAGGACGGCCGGGTGGTGCTGGTCAACGCGGAGGCTGAGCGGCTGTTCGGGCATCCCCGGCACGACCTGATCCACTCCGACGTGTCCCGGCTGCTGCCGGACGGGCTACCACCGATCTCCGCGATGCTGCGCACCGGCGGCGGCGCCGCTCCGCTGGACCCGGTGCGAGCCGGTGGCGCCGTTTCTCGGGAGCCGGAGCGGGCCGGTGGCGCCGTTTCTCGGGAGCCGGAGCGGGCCGGTGGCGCCGTTTCTCGGGAGCCGGAGCGGGCCGGTGGTGGTGAGCAGCGGTGGGCCAAGCGGCGGGCGGTTCGCAGCGACGGCGCCGAACTGCCGGTCGACATCGCGGTCAGCGCCCTGCACACCGATACCGGGATGATCGTGGTGGCCGCGGTCCGGGACATCACCGAGCGGCTGGCCATCGAGGCCGAGCGGCGCCGGCTGCGTGAGGAGACCGACCGGCAGCGCCTGGAGGCCCGGATGCAGCAGGCCCAGCGGCTGGAGAGCCTGGGCCAGCTGGCCGGCGGCATCGCGCACGACTTCAACAACCTGCTCGCGGTGATCCTCAACTACGCGGCGTTCATCATCGAGGACGCGGCGGGCAGCGCGCCGGCCGCCGACGCCGAGCAGATCGCCCGGGCCGCGCGGCGTGGCAGCGACCTCACCCACCAGCTGCTCGCCTTCGCCCGGCGGGAGGTGATCCGGCCCCGGCCGTTGGACCTCAACGCGGTGGTCACCGAGGTGCACCAGATGCTGGAACGCTCGCTGGGCGAGCACATCACGCTGACCGTCCGGACCGCCGAGGCGCTGCCCGCCGTGATGGCCGACCCCGGCCAGCTGGAGCAGGTGCTGGTCAACCTCGCGGTGAACGCGCGGGACGCGATGCCGACCGGCGGCCGGCTCACCATCGACACCGCCGAGGTCAGCGTCGACGAGGAGCACTCGGCCGCCCGCGCCGGGCTCAGCCCCGGCCGATACCTGCGGCTGCGCGTCTCGGACACCGGCACCGGGATGCCCCAGGAGGTGATCGACAAGGCGTTCGAGCCGTTCTTCACCACCAAGCCCAGCGGTCAGGGCACCGGCCTCGGCCTGGCCACCGTGTACGGGATCGTCACTCAGGCCGGCGGCACCGTGCAGATCTACTCCGAACCGGGGATCGGCACCACCTTCACCATCCTGCTGCCGGTCACCGACGTGCGGGCGCAGGCGGCCGCGGCGGAGGAGACCGGTGCCGAGCTGACCGGGCACGGCGCCACCGTGCTGGTGGTCGAGGACGAGGCCGCGCTGCGCGAGGTGACCTGCCGCATTCTCCAACGGGGCGGGTACACCGTGCTGGCCGCATCCGGCGGGGCCGAGGCGCTCCGGCTGGTCGACGAGCACCCGATCGACGTGCTGCTCACCGATGTGATCATGCCGGGGATGCTGGGCCGGGACCTGGCCGAGGCGGTGACCGCCCGGCATCCCGGTACCAGGGTGCTGTTCATGTCGGGTTACGCCCAGCCGGTGCTGACCGACCATGGCACCCTGTCGGCCGAGATGCACCTGCTGGAGAAGCCGTTCACCAGCGCCGAGCTGATGCGGGCGCTGCACGACGAGCTGCAGTAGGCCCTACTCGCAGACGGTGCCGTCGTTGTCCGGGTCCGGGTACCAGTCGTATTCCGGGTCGGCGCCCTGCACGTACGGCCCGAAGCCCTTGGTGGTCGCCTCGGCGCAGGTGGTGAACCGCGGATCGCTGCCGCTGCCGTCCTCGCCCTTGGCCTCGTCGCCGTCGATCGCGGCGGCGTCGTCGCGGTCCGGCAGGGTGGTGGTGCCGGGCCGGGTGGTCCGGGCCGCGCTCCGCACCGGCAGGTGGGTGACCGGCGGCGCCGCGCCCGGAGTCACCGGCTCGCTGGACGCCTCGGTGCCCTGCACCCAGACCGGCCCGGAGTCCTCCCGGCCGAGCTCGGCGACCGTGAGACAGAGGCCGGTCACCAGGGCAGCCGCCGCGCCCACCGTCACCGTGCGCCAGATCTGTACCGTCACCACAAGCCCTCAGTCGTCGCCTCGGCCGACTCTACCCGGCGTCGCCTAGTGACCGGAGGTCAACAGGCCGAAACATCCGCAGATCACGGCGGTTGTCGCGGCCACCAGCAGGGCCACCGCGAGCGCCATGCCGGGGTACCTCTGCGGCGGCGGCCCGAGCGCGCCGCGCAGGAACGCCAGCATCGGCGCGCGGTACTCCAGCTCGGCGGTCCGGCCGGGCAGTGCCACCACGGTGGTCTCGGCCGCGCCGAGCCGGGACGGCAGCAGTGAGGGCACGTGGACGTGCACGTGGTGCTCGCCGAGCGCCACCGGGGTGCTCACCCGGCCCCAGGTGGCCGGCACGTTCCTGCCGTCGATCTCCAGCACCGGGGTGAAGAATCCGAGCAGGAAGGCGAGCGGCGCGAACCGCATCGTCACGGCGATGGTCGCGCCGCCGTCGCCGCGCGCCGGGTCGAGCGGCGGGAAACCGGGGGACAGGGGCCGATAGGGCGGCGCCAGAATGGCCACGCTGGCACCTTATGCCCCGGCAGCCGTCCCGGAAAACACCCGAGATCCACAGTGGAGAAGTGGTGGGCGTCGATCCGTCGGCGGCGGTAGGTTAACGCGGGAGGTCACACCCGCGGGCATCCGCGTCATCGTCCGGTAACGCGAGGGATAGAGTCCGCAACGGGTGCCGCAATGCCTCAACCTCGGGAGACTAACTCATGACTAAGACACCGGTCACCGTCACCGTGACGGGCGCAGCCGGCCAGATCGGCTACGCGCTGCTGTTCCGCATCGCCTCCGGCCACCTGCTCGGCGCCGATGTGCCGGTCCGCCTGCGCCTGCTGGAGATCCCGGCCGCCGCCAAGGCCGCCCAGGGCACCGCCCTGGAGCTCGACGACTGCGCGTTCCCGCTGCTGAGCAGCGTCGACGTGTTCGACGACCCGAAGGCGGCCTTCGACGGCGTCAACGTGGCGCTGCTGGTCGGCGCCCGCCCGCGGACCAAGGGCATGGAGCGCGGCGACCTGCTCGAGGCCAACGGTGGCATCTTCGGCCCGCAGGGCGCCGCGATCAACGCGGGCGCCGCGTCCGACGTGCGCGTGCTGGTGGTCGGCAACCCGGCCAACACCAACGCCCTGATCGCCCAGCAGAACGCGCCGGACGTGCCGGCCGACCGGTTCACCGCGATGACCCGGCTCGACCACAACCGCGCGCTGGCCCAGCTCGCGGCGAAGCTGCAGGTGCCGGTCGCCGACCTGCGCAAGGTGACCATCTGGGGCAACCACTCCGCCACGCAGTACCCGGACGTCTTCCACGCCGAGGCGGCCGGCCGTCCCGTCAAGGACCTGGTCGACCAGGCCTGGCTGGCCGACGAGTTCATCCCGCGGGTCGCCAAGCGCGGCGCCGAGATCATCGAGGTCCGGGGCGCGTCCTCGGCCGCCTCGGCCGCCTCGGCCGCCCTCGACCACGTGCACACCTGGGTCAACGGCACCGCCGAGGGCGACTGGACGTCGGCCGCGATCGTCTCCGACGGGTCGTACGGCGTACCGGCCGGCCTGATCTCCTCCTTCCCGGTCACCGCGAAGGACGGTAAGTGGGAGATCGTCCAGGGCCTGGAGATCAGCGAGTTCTCCCGCGCCCGGATCGACGCCTCGGTCGCCGAGCTCCAGGAGGAGCGCGCCGCCGTGCAGGGCCTCGGCCTGATCAAGTGACACCCGGTGACCGGGCGGCGGGAGCCGCCCGGTCACCGTCCGGTGATGTACAGCTTGCGGATCGGCTCGGTGACCCGCCACACCGTCGGCGTGCCGGCCGTCAGGCGCACCAGGTCGCCCGGCTTCACCTCGTAGGTCTCGCCACCGGTCGCGATCGTCGCGCGCCCGGACAGCACCAGGAAGGCCTCCTCGGCCTCGGTGTCGCGGACCGCTCCCACGGTCATCTCCCAGATACCGATCTCGACCCCCGGCCCGTCGAGCGTGGTGACGCTCACCGCCCCGGTGGACGGCTGCCCGGCGACCACCTCGTCCGGGTGACCCGGCTCGTGTGTGACGGTGACTTCCGCGAGGTCGTAGACCACTACTGGCTCCATGACCTTGCACGATAGTCGTACGCTTCGGCCTTGTTAGGTCCTTAGGTCGGGCACGCACAGGAGAGCATCGTGGTCTTCAAGAAGTTGCTGGGCGCCATGGGAGTCGGTGGGCCGAGCGTCGACACCGTGCTGGCCAACCCGAGCACCTACCCGGGTGCTCCGCTGACCGGTCAGGTCAACCTGACCGGCGGCACCCAGGTCGCCGACATCGAGCACATCACCCTGGCCCTGGTCACCCGGATGGAGGTGGAGGGCGGCGGCCACGACTACTCGACCACCGGCGACTTCTACCGGCTGACCGTGTCCGGCCCGACCCGGATCCACCCGGGTCAGCAGATGTCCATCCCGTTCCGCATCGACATGCCGTGGGAGACGCCGATCACCACGGCGTACGGGCAGCCGCTGCGCGGCATGGTGATGGGTGTGCGCACCGAGGTGTCGATCGCCCGGGCGCTGGACAAGGGTGATCTCGACCCGGTCTACGTGCACCCGCTGCCGATCCACCAGAAGATTCTGGACGCCTTCGGTCAGCTGGGCTTCCGCTTCAAGTCCGCCGACCTGGAGTACGGGCAGATCTACGGCGTCCACCAGACCCTGCCGTTCTACCAGGAGATCGAGTACTGGCCGGCCGCGCAGTACGCGCACGCGGTGAACGAGGTCGAGCTGACGTTCGTGACCAGCCCGCACGCGGTCGAGGTGGTCCTGGAGTTCGACAAGCGGGGTGGGCTGTTCCACTCCGGTCACGACACCTACGGGCGGTACACCGTCTCCCACCACGACGCGGAGACCACCGACTGGCGCTCGGTCGTGGACGGCTGGGTGCGCCAGGCGGTCGACAAGCACCGGTCCCGGCCGGGCTACGGCGGGCATGCGGCCTACGGCGCTCCCGGCTACCCGCCGCCCCCGCCCGGCTACGGGCACCACGGCGGCCACCACGGACACCACGGCCACTACCACCACGGGAGTGGGATGGGCGGGTCCGTCCTGGGCGCGGTCGGCGGTCTGGCGGCCGGTTTCGTGATCGGCGAGGCGGTCGAGGAGATCTTCGACTTCGGTGACGACGACTGACCTGGTCGCAGCGGTAAAGGGCGGGAGCGTGGCGATGCTCCCGCCCTTTTTCGTGACCCATTTCCCACTCACCCTATGGGAAAAGTATGTGACCTGGGTCACAAAGTAGCTGACTGCGCGTCGCCGGCCGTTTACGTTCCTAGGCATGAACCGGAGCAAGCGCCTCACCAGGCGACGCTTCGTCGACTACCTCCAGGTGTGCACCTGCGCCTGTTGAGGCTCTGACGGCGAAGCCCCCAGCCGCCGCCCGAAGCCGGCCGCAGCAACCGCGTACTGAAGCGCGGGATGTCGCTGTAGGTCTTCCGCAACGAATCTGCGGCGACCGCCACCCGCGGTCGCTTGATGAATGCTGCCCCCACGCAAATAGGAGTCTTTATCATGACAACTCGCCGTAACGCACTCGCCGGCCTGCTCGGCGGCGCCTTTCTGACCGCCACCGGAGTCGCGGCATGCGGTTCGAGCGGGGGGTCGGCCTCCGGCAGCCAGGTCAAGGAACTGCGATATCAGGGCAACGTGGGCCAGGTGACGCTGCCCGAACTCGCCGCCGACCTGGGCTATCTCGGCGACGTGAAACTCAAGTGGATCGGCAACACGATCAGCGGCCCGCAGGACATCCAGGCCGCCACCACCGGCGACGTCGACTTCGGCGGCGCCTTCAACGGCGCCATCGTGAAACTGGCCGCGAACGGCGCGCCGATCACCGCGGTGATCGGCTACTACGGCGTCGACAAGGACACCTACACCGGCTACTACGTGCTCGACGGCAGCCCGATCAAGACCGCCCGCGACCTGATCGGCAAGAAGATCGGCGTCAACACCCTCGGGGCGCACCACGAAGCGGTGATCAAGACCTATCTCGCCAAGAACAACCTGACCGACGCCGAGATCAAGCAGGTCGAGCTGATCGTGGTGCCGCCGGTCAACACCGAGCAGTCGGTGCGGCAGAGCCAGATCGACGCCGGTGCGCTCGGTGGCGTGCTGCGCGACAAGGCGCTCACCCGCGGCGGCATCCACCCGCTGTTCACCGACTTCGAGCTGCTCGGCAAATTCACCGCGGGCAGCTACATCTTCCGCAACGACTTCCTCAAGAAGAACCCGGACACGGTCAAGACCTTCGTCACGGGCGTGGGCAAGGCCATCGAATGGGCCCGGAGCACCCCCAAGGACCAGGTCATCGCCAAGTTCCAGGAGATCGTCGGCAAGCGCGGCCGCAACGAGGACAACTCGGCGCTGCAGTTCTTCAAGAGCTACGGCGTGGCCGGCACCGCCGGCGCGATCACCGACACCGAATTCCAGACCTGGATCGACTGGCTGTCCCGCGCCGGTGAGCTGAAGAAGAGCATCAAGCCCGCCGACATCTACACCAACAGGTACAACGGTAACGCGGGCGGTGCCGCATGACCGCGAAAATCGTCTTCGAGAACGTCGGCAAGACCTTCCGGGCCCGCGGCACCACGGTCACCGCGCTGCAGGACATCAACCTCCAGGTCCAGGACGGCGAATTCCTGGTCATCGTCGGCCCCAGCGGCTGCGGCAAATCCACCCTGCTCGACCTGCTCGGCGGCCTCGCCGAACCGACCAGCGGCCGGATCCTGGTCGACGGCAAGCCGGTCACCGGCCCCGGCCTGGACCGCGGCGTGGTGTTCCAGCAGTACGCGCTGCTGCCGTGGCGGACCGCCCAGGGCAACGTCGAATTCGGACTCGAGGCCAAGAACGTGCCGCGCAGGGAGCGCGCGTCCCGGGCCCGCGAATACCTCGACCTGGTCGGCCTGACCGGCTTCCACGACCGCTACCCGCACGAGCTCTCCGGCGGCATGAAGCAGCGCGTCGCGATCGCCCGCAGCCTCGCCTTCGACCCCGACGTGCTGCTCATGGACGAGCCGTTCGCCGCCCTCGACGCGCAGACCCGCGACGGCCTGCAGGACGAGTTGCTCAAGATCTGGGAGAAGACCGGCAAGACCGTCGTGTTCATCACCCACGGCATCGAGGAAGCGGTCTACCTCGGTCAGCGCGTCGCCGTGCTCACCTCCCGGCCGGGCCGGATCAAGGACGTCGTCGAGGTGCCGATCCAGGCCCGCTCGGCCACCGAGGACCTGCGCTCGGACCCGCAGTTCGCGCACTACCGCCACGAGATCTGGAGCCTGCTGCGCGACGAGGTCAGCAAGGCCCGCACCGAGGAACTGGAGGCCACCCGTGTCTAGCTCCACCCTCATCTTCCCGTCTGCCGCGACCTCGGCGGTCACCGCGCCGCCGGTCGGCCGGCGGGTGGTGCGGCTGCTGTCCAGCGTGGTCACGCGTACCGCCGCCATCGTCGTTCTCGCCCTGATCTGGGAGATCTCTCCCCGGCTGGGCCTGGTCGACCGGACGTTCCTGCCGCCGCTCTCCGAGGTCTTGGTCGCCTGGTGGGACCTGGTCAAATCGGGCGAACTGCTGGAGCACACGGAGGCCAGCCTCACCCGCTCGCTGGCCGGATTCGGTCTGGCGATCGTCATCTCGATCCCGCTGGGACTGCTGATCGGCTGGTACAAACCGGTCGCCAACCTGCTGACCCCGCTGCTCGAAGTCTTCCGCAACACCGCCGCCCTGGCGATCCTGCCGGTCTTCGTGCTGATCCTCGGCCTCGGCGAAACCTCCAAGATCGCGATCATCGTGTACGCGTGCGCCTGGCCGATCCTGCTCAACACCGTCAGCGGCGTCCGCACCGTCGACCCGCTGCTGATCAAATCGGCCCGGTCGCTCGGCCTCGGCCCGGCCCGTCTATTCCAGAAGGTGATCCTGCCGGCCGCGGTGCCCACCATCTTCACCGGGATCCGACTGGCCGGCGCCTACTCGATCCTCATTCTGATCGCCGCGGAAATGGTCGGCGCCAAAGCCGGACTCGGCTACCTCATCAACTACGCGCAATACAACTTCGCGGTACCCGACATGTACGCCGGAATCATCACCATCTCCGGCATCGGCCTGATCGTGAACCAGATCCTCATCCTCATCGAGCGCCGCTTCTCCACCTGGCGCACGTCCTAAGAAAGGGGCTTCGACAATGAGCATCGACATCACCCGGATCGGTGGCCGGATCGGCGCCTCGATCACCGGCATCGACCTGAAGCAGCCGGTCGCCCAGGACGACGCCCGCGCCATCCACGAGGCCCTCGTCGCGCACAAGGTCCTGGTCTTCCGCGACCAGCACCTCGACGACGAGCAGCACCAGCGCTTCGCCGCCCTGTTCGGCGACCTGACCCTGGCCCACCCGACCGTCCCGTCCGTCGACGGCCAGGCCAACGTCCTCGAAGTCGCCGGCGGCCCCGGTGCCCGCGCCAACGCCTGGCACACCGACGTCACCTTCGTCGTCGCCCCGCCCAAGGCCACCACGCTGCGCAGCCTCGTCATCCCGGAACACGGCGGCGACACGCTGTTCGCCAACACCGCCGCCGCCTACGCCGACCTGCCCGAACACCTGCGCGTACTGGCCGACCGGCTGTGGGCCGAACACTCCAACGAGTACGACTACGCCGAGCACCCGCAGTTCCGCTCCACCGAGGTGGAGAAGTACCACGAGGTGTTCGTCTCCACCCGGTACCGCACCGCCCACCCGGTCGTGCGGGTCAACCCCGACTCGGGCGTGCCGAACCTGTTCATCGGCAACTTCGTCACCGGCATCATCGGCCTGTCCCGCACCGAGGCCCGCGACATCCTGCGCCTGCTGCAGCACTACGTGACCCGCCCGGAGAACACGCTGCGCCACAAGTGGCAGGTCGGCGACCTGGTCGTCTGGGACAACCGGAGCACCCAGCACTACGCCGCCGACGACTACGGCGACCTCGCCCGCAAACTGCACCGGGTCACCGTCGCCGGCGACGTGCCGGTCGGCGTCGACGGCACCAAGAGCTACATCCTCGAAGGCGACGAGGCCACCCACTACACGCCGAAGGTGCAGTGATGACCGTCCCGCGCAGACTCCACCTCAACGCGTTCCTGATGAGCGTCGGCCACCACGAGGCCGCCTGGCGCCTCCCGGAAACCGACCCGCACGCCGACATCGACGTCGAGCACTTCAAGAACCTGGCCCGGATCGCCGAACGCGGCAAACTCGACTCGGTCTTCCTCGCCGACGGCCCCGTCCTGTGGAACCAGGTCGGCCGCCGCCCCTCCGGCGTCCTGGAACCCACCGTCCTGCTCACCGCGCTCGCCGGCGCCACCGAGCGGATCGGGCTCATCGCCACCGCGTCCACCACGTACAACGAGCCGTACAACCTGGCCCGGCGCTTCGCCTCCCTGGACATCATCAGCGGTGGCCGGGCCGGCTGGAACATCGTCACCACCGCCGACCTCGACGCGGCCCGCAACTTCAACCTCGACCACCTGCCCGCCCACCGGGAGCGGTACGAGCGCGCCGCCGAATTCGTGGACGTGTCCCTGAAACTGTGGGACTCGTGGGCCGACGACGCGGTGCTCGCCGACAAGGAGAACGGGGTCTGGGGCGACGCCGACAAGATCTACCCGGCGGCGCACGAGGGCCACTTCTACAAGGTGGCCGGGGCGCTCAACGTGCCGCGGTCCGCGCAGGGACACCCGGTGCTGGTCCAGGCCGGATCGTCGGAGAGCGGGCGCACCTTCGCCGCGAAGTACGCCGAAGCGGTGTTCACCGCGCACCAGACCCTCGCCGACGCCCAGGAGTTCTACGACGACCTCAAGCGCCGCGCCGCCGAATTCGGCCGCGACCCGGACCACATCAAGATCCTCCCGGGCATCGTCCCGGTCATCGCGGCCACCTCGGCCGAGGCGCAGGCCAAAGAGGCCGAACTGAACCGCCTGATCAAGCCGGAATACGCGCTGCCGCAACTCGCCGGCCTGCTCGGGGTGCCGGTCGCAAGCCTGCGGCTCGACGAACAACTGCCCGCCGAACTGCCCGACGAGGACGAGATCGAAGGCGCCAAGAGCCGGCGGACGCTGGTCGTCAACCTGGGACGCCGGGAGA